>JBCDIS010000102.1:0-26148 GCA_038748685.1 Acidobacteriota bacterium
CCCGGATCCACCCCTTCGGCAAGAAGGACAATTTCTGGGAGATGGCGGACACCGGCCCCTGCGGGCCCTGTAGCGAGATCCACGTCGACCTCACGCCGGACCTTTCCGGGGGGCCCCTCGTCAACGCCGACGATCCCCGGGTGTTCGAGGTCTGGAACCTGGTGTTCATCCAGTACAACCGCGACGGAGAGGGGCCCCCCGGAAAGGTCCGGCGTGAGGTCGACGTGGATCTCGCTACAGGGCCCGCAGGGGCCGGTGTCCGCCATCTCCCAGAAATTGTCCTTCTTGCCGAAGGGGTGGATCCGGGACGGATCGACGCCGGTGGTTTCGATCCACAGGTCCCGGGCCTCTGTGTCGGCTTCCAGGCCGTCCCCGGCGTCGCCGGCGAAGTAGGTGACGTGGAGGCGTTCCGCCGGTATGCCGTAGACCTCGTGGAGCAGCTCCCACGCCCAGCGGATCGCGTCGCGCTTGAAGTAGTCGCCGAAGGACCAGCTGCCGAGCATCTCGAACAGCGTGTGGTGGTACGTGTCGTGGCCGACGTCGTCCAGGTCGTTGTGCTTGCCGCCGGCCCGGATGACCTTCTGGGAGTCCGCGGCGCGTCGGTAGTCGCGGGTGCCGGTGCCGAGGAAGACGTCCTTGAACTGGTTCATCCCCGCGTTGGTGAACAGCAGGGTCGGATCGTCGAGGGGCACCACCGGTGATGGTGGGACGACGGCGTGGCCGCGCTCCTCGAAGAAGCGCAGGAACGTGTCACGGATCTCTTTCGAGGTCATGGCTCGGCTCTTGGAGTTGGGTAGGCGTGCGGCCGCAGCCCCCGGCCCGGCCGCGTGGGGCAAAACGTATTACCCCGTTCCCCCCACCGCGCCCCGGGGGGGGGCGGGGGGGCCGAAGCGGGGGGTGTCATCGTTCGGTTCCGCGTAGTCCGACGCGTCGACGGTCGGCGCCGGGTCCGCGGGTTTACCCCACCACTGCCAGCGCAGGTTGGGGGGCAACTGCCCGGGGGGAGTCGCCCCTTCGGCGTCGGGGGTGTCCGTCTCCGGGGAGGGAGTGGCCTCGTCGTCGTCGGATGGGGTGTCCTCTTCGGTCTGCCCGTCGCCGGTACCTTCGGCGGAGGTTTCCGCCGAAGACTCGGCTTCGGAAGAACCCTTGCGGCGTCGCCGGGAACGGCGTCGACGGCGTCGCCGCGGCCGCCGGCTCTCGCCGGAATCGTCGTCGGTCTCCGGCCCGTCCTCGGCCTCGGTGCTCTCCTCGGCGTCGGTCGGGGCGTCGTCCGCCCCTGGGGGGGCCGCCGTGACCGAGTCTTCTTCGGCGGCGTCGCTATGCTCGGCGGCGTCGCTCTGGTCGTTCGAGTCGCTCTGCTCGGTCGCGTCGCTTTGCTCGGCTGTAGCGGACTTGCCGCCGCGGCCGCGGCGACGCCTGCGACGCCTGCGGCGCCTCGGCTTGGTGGTCCCGCCGTCCTCACCGGAGGCCTCTGCGGTTTCGGCCTCGGCCGGTGATGCCTCTTTGACGTCGGCGTCATCCCCCTCGGGCTCCGGCGTCGTCGCTTCGGCGTTCTCGGCGGATGCGTCCCGGCCTTCGCCGCGGCCCCGACCGGGCTTGCGGCGTCGGCGGCGTCGGCGGCGTCGGCCGGGAGACGGCTCCTGGCTCTCCTGCTGGGTCTCCTCCTCCTGCGCTTCCACCTCCTGCTTCGGCGCCTCGTCCTCGGCGCGTCCGCGGTCGTCGCCGCGGCGACCCCTGGAGCGGGAGCGGGAGCGGCCCTTGGAGGGGGTGAGGTCGGTGGCGCTGAACACCGGCTGGGCCCGGCCGGGCGCCGCCTCGGCACCGCCCTCCCGCTGGGTCCACTCGATGCGCTCCTCCAGCAAACCCAGGCCGGGGGAGGCGAGGATCTCGATCTCCAGGCCGTGCTCGGCTTCGATGGACGCCAGGGCCTGGCGGTGGTGGTTCTGCAGGGTGTCGGCGATCTCCGGATGGAGTCCGATCAGCACCGCCTGCACCAGGCCGCTGGCGGCCCGGGCTTCGATCCGGCTGAGCAGGCGCAGGGCGGCGAACTCCGCCGTCGGCACCGTGCCGGTGCCCTCGCAGGTGGGGCACTTGCGGTGGGTCCGCAGGCGCAGGGCCTGCTTGATCCGCTGGCGGTTGATCTCCAGCAGACCGTTGGGGCTGATCCGACCGACGTTGTAGCGGGCCTTGTCGATCTTCATGGCGTCCCGCAGGACCCGCTCCAGCTTGCTCTGGTGGCGGCGCAGGCGCATGTCGATAAAGTCCACCACCACCAGGCCGCCGATGTCCCGAAGCCGCAGCTGGCGGGCGACCTCCTTGGCGGCCTCGCAGTTGATCTTGAAGATCGACTCGTCGTGGTTCGAGGTCTTGGTGGCCCGCGCCGAGTTGACGTCGATGGCGGTCAGGGCCTCGGTGGAGTCGATGACGATCGAGCCGCCGCCGGGCAGCGACGCCGATCGGTCGTAGATGCGGTCGATCTGGGTTTCCAGGCGGTAGCGGGAGAAGAGGGGCAGACGGTCTTCGTAGCGGATCAGCTGGGTCTTGGACCGCGGCATGAACGCCTTCATGTACGCCTGGGCCTTCTCGTGGACGCCGTCGTTGTCGACGATCACCTCGGCGATGTTGGCGTCCAGGTAGTCCCGCAGGCCCTGGACCACGAGGTCCTGGTCGCTGTAGAGCAGCAGGGGATCCTTGGTGCGCCCCCGTCGGCCCCGGCCGCCGCCGCTCCTCGCCGGCCCCTTCTCGCTCTCCCCCTGGACCTTGCGCCACAGACGGAGCAGGGCGTTGAGGTCGCGGTTGAGGGTGGTCTGGTTCTGGTCGAGGCCGTTGGTGCGGACGATCACGCCGTGGCCGTCCGGAAGGGTCAGCTTCTTCAGCCGGTCGCGGATTTTCTTGCGGGCGTCGTCGTCCTCGGCCTTGCGGGAAATGCCCCGCACGCTGTCGAAGGGGGTGAGCACCAGGTAGCGGCCGGCGAGGGCGATGTTGGTGGAGAGGGCCGGGCCCTTCTGGCCGACGCCGTCCTTGGTGACCTGCACCAGGATCGGCTTGCCCTTCTCCAGGACCTGGTCCACCCGGGGGCGGCGAACGTCCTCCGGCGGCTGCTTGTGGTAAGCAGACGGAAGGACGTCGGCCACCGGCAGGAAGCCGTGGCGCTCTTCGCCGATGTCGACGAAGGCGGCGTTCAGGCTGGGCTGGATGTTGGCGACGATGCCGCGGTAGATGTTGCCTCGGGTGAGTCCTGCCTCATCGATCTCGACCTGGTATTCCTGAAGAATGGTCCCGTCGACGATCGCCACGCGCAGCTGCTCGCCGCGCGTCATGTTGATGAGCATTTTGATGGTCAAATGGAGGCTCCATGGTCCGGGCGGGCATGGGCTTTCTGAAGCCGATGCCGTCACCCGTTCCGGGTGTGGGTGGGACGCGGGGGATCACGGAACCCCTCCGAATGTCGTCCACAGCAAGAGTCCGGCGGTGAGGATCATCGACACGATGCCGAGGATCGCCAAGACCACCGTAGGCTTGCCGGGTCGGAGGGCCGGATCGTCCACCAGCCGCGTCACCGCCCAGAGGTTGAGCGTGTAGTAGACGGGGGAGAGCACCAGACCGAAGGCGCCAACGGCCTTGACCAGCATCGCTGGATCCGGCAGCTGGGAAAGGATGGCCAGGCCACCGAGGGTGACGGCCAGCAAGAAGGTCCAGTACACCCGACCCGTTTCGCCGCCGAAGGCCGGCAGATCCCTGAGGACCCTCCGGGCGGCGACGAAGGAACGGGGAAAACCGTCCATCATCGTGTAGCAAGTCGTGAACAAGGCGGCGAAGGCCATGGCCAGCACCACCGGACGCATCCAGTCGCCGAGCACCAGTGTGTACAGGCGCGACAGCTGGAGAGCCACTTCGGTGCCCTGGGGAACGAGCCCCCGGGGATGCAAGAGGGTCGCCCCAAGGCAGATGAAGAGCACCGCCAAACCGGCGGAGAGCCCGTAGCCCAGGCGCAGATCGAGCAGGCCGCCTCGGAGGAGACGGCGCCGCTCTCCGGCGTCCTTCGGGGCGTCCCGGAAGCGTCCTTGCTCCAGGGCCCAGAGGGACTGCCAGATGGAGACCGCCACCGAGGTCGGCATGAAGCCGAGGATGGCGGCCACGAGCAGAATCGAACCTTCGGGGAACGTCGGAACGACCATCGAAGGGAGGGCCGAAGCCGGCGGCGGTGCCGCGGCGAAGGCCATCAGGGTACCGCCGGCGACGAGGGCCAGCAGCGCGATGTTGACGATCCTCAGTGCGCGGTAGTGCACCAGGCCGAGGAGAGCGAGCAGCGCGGCCAGCAGGACCGGACTCCAGAGCTCCACCCGGCCGGCCCCCGTCGCCTCGACGACGAAGGAGGCGGTCAGGCCCACCAGCGCGGCGATCAAACCGACCGCCTGAACCGTCATGTCCACCAACCCCAGCCAGATCGCCCATCGCTTCGGCCCGGGGGCCCGCAAATAGGCTTCGAGCAGAGACTCGCCCTTCGCCGCCACGTAGCGCGGGGCGAACTCGAAGGCCGGGTACTTGAGGAGGTGGACCAGGATCACCAGCCAAACGAGTTGATACTCGAACCGCGCCCCCGCCTCCGGGCTGAGCAGAATGTGGCTGGCACCGATGGAGGTGGCGGCCAGCAGCATGCCGGGCCCGAGATGGCGCAGGAGGCTCATGGCTGGGGATCACGAACGGGGCCCCGGGGCTTGGGTCACGGGCCCGAGGGTCCCCGCCGATGGGGGAGCGAGCGCCGTCGAAGGGCGAGCCGCCGTGGCTGCGGGCGTGCCGTGCATCGAGGGCGTCAGCGGTAGAAGAGGGGGAAGCGCGACGGCTCCGCCTCATGTACCAATTCGTAGACGGCATCGAAGATCTGTTCGGCGTTCGGTTTCGACCAGTAGTCGCCGTCGGAGCCGTAGGCCGGTCGGTGCTCCGCCGCCGCGAGGGTGCGGGGTGGAGCATCCAGCCAGTGGAAGCCCTCTTGGGCTTCGAGCACCTGCTGCGACATATAAGCGGTCGTGCCGCCGGGCACGTCTTCGTCTACGAAAAGGATCCTGTGGGTCTTGCGCAGGGACCTGCCGATGACGCCCTCGAGGTCGAAGGGGAGCAGGGTCTGGACGTCGATCACCTCCACCTCCACGCCGCATTCGGCGAGGCGCTGGGCGGCGGCGAGGGCGATCCGGCAGCAGGCGCCGTACGTCACGAGGGTGACGTCGGTCCCCGGCCGGAGCACCTCGGGCACCCCCAGCGGTTGGGTGACGTCGGCGAGGTTGTCGGGCACCGCTTCTTTGATCCGGTAGCCGTTGAGCACCTCGACGACGATGGCGCTGTCGTCCGAGCGCAGGAGCGTGTTGTACATGGCGGCGGCCTGGGTCATGTCCCGCGGTACGCAAACGTACACGCCGCGGACCAGGTTCAAAATGCCGGCCATGGGTGAGCCGCTGTGCCACACGCCTTCGAGGCGGTGGCCGCGGGTGCGCACGATCACCGGCGCTTTCTGGCGACCCGCGGTTCGGTACCGCAGGGTGGCCAGATCGTCCGAGATGATCTGGAGCGCGTAATGGATGTAGTCGAGATACTGGATTTCCGCCACCGGCCGGAGTCCCCGCATCGCCAGGCCGATGGCCTGGCCGAGGATGGTACATTCACGGATGCCGGTATCGGCCACTCGGAGCTCGCCGTACTTTTCCTGCAGGCCGGCGAAGCCCTGGTTGACGTCCCCCAACTGGCCGAGGTCCTCGCCGAAGGCGATCAGATTCGGCATGCGGGAGAAGGCGTCGTCGAAGCAGCGGTTGATGATTTCGAAACCGTTGATCTTGGGGGAGTCGTCGCTGTATCTGGGGGCGACGGCGGGGACCCGGAGGGCCGAATCCTGCCCTTCGCTGTAGAGGTCAGAGCCGTAGCGACGTCGGTTCTCCGCGTCGTGGTCGTGGGACCAGGCCACCAGGGGACCGCGGACGGCGTCCCCCTCGTCCCGCAGGGCGAAGAGGGCGTCCCGGGCGGCGGTGGCGGCGTGGCGGCGCAGCGGACTCGGCACCCGTTCCAGGCCGTCGGCGATCGCCCCCAGGGCTTCGGCGCGGGTCGGCGCCGCGTCGGCGGCGGCGCGGATCCGGACCACGAGCTCCGACTGCTCTTCACGGATCGGATCCATGAAGCGCGACCATGCGGAGCGCAGGGCGCCCTTCACGGCTTCGCTGGCCTCCGACTCCATGGCGGCGAGCTCTTGCTCGCTGGCATAGCCGCGGTCGAGCACGAGCTGTCGCAGCCGGTCGAGGCCGTCGTGCTCGCGCTCCCAGGCGAGGCGCTCCGGCGACTTGTAGCGCTCATGGCTGCCGGAGGTGGAGTGCCCCTGGGGCTGGGTCAGTTCGATGACGTGGACGACGGCTGGGACGTGCTCTTCGCGGACTTTGCGCGCCGCCCGGAGGTAGGTCTCCAGCAGAGCGTCGTAGTCCCATCCCTTGACGGTGTAGATCTCGTAGCCGGCCCCGTCCGGGGTATCCCGCTGGAAGCCCGAGAGGATGGAGGAGAGGTCGCCCTTGGTAATCTGGTAGGTGTTCGGTACGGAAATGCCGTACTCGTCGTCCCAGATCGACATCAAGAGGGGAGCCCCCAACACGCCGACGGCGTTGATGGCTTCCCAAAAGGGCCCCTCGGCGCAGCTGGCGTTGCCGATGGTGCCAAAAGCGATCTCGGAACCGCCGTTGGAGAAGCCGTCGGACGGCAGCTCCGGTAGGGCGCGGTAGAGCTTGGAGGCGTAGGCGAGGCCCACGAGTCGGGGCATCTGGGAGGCGGTTGGGGAGCTGTCGGCCACCGAGTTGGGGCGGTCCGCGAGCCTCTGGAAGCGCCCGTCCGCATCGAGGAAGTGGGTGGCGAAGTGGCTGTTCATCTGCCGGCCGCTGGAGGCCGGATCGTGGGCCGGGTCCGGGTCGGCGTAGAGCTGGCTGAACAGCTGCTCGACGGTCACCATGCCGGCGGCCAGCATGAAGGTCTGGTCGCGGTAGTAACCGGAGCGGAGATCGCCGGGGCGGAAAGCCCTGGCCATGGCCAGCTGCGGCAGCTCTTTGCCGTCGCCGAAGATGCCGAACTTGGCTTTGCCGGTCAGCACTTCCCGCCGGCCCACCAGGCTGGCCTGGCGGCTGGTGTACGCGATGCGGTAGTCCCGCAGGACGAGGTCGCGTTCCGAGTCGGTCTCTTGGTCTAGCGCAGGGTCTCGATCGAGAGAAGTGGACACGTGTTTTCCGAGTTGAATGCTGGTGAGGAGCGCTCCGGTCGGCCCTGCGTCATCGCCGGCGTCCGGGCGTCGAGCGGGTGAGGGACGGGGTGCTCGACGGCGCTCGGGCTGGGCATCGGCGGCGCGTGTGGAAGCGGCGATGCCCTGAGCTGGAGGGAGCTTAGCACGATCCGGGGGAACCCGCGCCGTTATCCGTTATCCTACGCGGCAGCCACAGGAGACGAACATGACAGCCAGTCCTATGACCCCGTATTCCTCGGCCTTCTTGGAGGCCATCCCCAAGACCGACCTGCACCTCCACCTCGACGGTTCCCTCCGTCTACCGACCCTGATCGAGCTCGCCAAAGAACGCAATGTCCCCCTGCCGTCCCAGACCCCGGAAGGGCTCCTGGAGCAGGTCTTCAAAGAGCAGTACCGCGATCTTCCGGACTACCTCCACGGCTTCGCCTACACCTGCGCGGTGTTGACGGACCCGGAAGCCCTCGAGCGGGTGGCCTTCGAGCTCGCCGAGGACTGCCTGGCGGAGGGGGTTCGCTACATCGAAGTCCGATTCGCCCCCCAGCTCCACGTGCGCCCCGGCTTCGACATCGGGCAGGTGATCGCCGCCGTCGACCGCGGCCTCGACCGGGTCCGGAGGGAGCACGCCGCCTCCGAAGCGGTGCGGGAGCGCGGCGAGGTGCCCTTTCAGTACGGCATCATCACCTGTGCCATGAGGATGTTCACCAAGGGCTTCGCGCCGTACTTCGAGAAGCTCCTGAGCGTCCTGGACGGCTGGCCCAGTCAGCAGGTCTACGGCGTCGCCTCCCTGTCCCTGGCGCGGGCCGTGGTCCGGGCCCGGGACGAGCTGGGGCTGCCGATCGTCGGCTTCGATCTCGCCGGCGCCGAGCACGGCCACCCCGCGTCGGACCATCAGGACGCCTTCGAGCTGGCGAAGCGGCACTTCTTGAAGACCACCGTCCACGCCGGAGAGGCCTACGGACCGGAGAGCATGTTCCAGGCCATCACGCGGCTGAACTGCGACCGCATCGGCCACGGAACCCACCTCTATTCCGCCGACCAGGTGAAGGCGGAGGACCCCGACCGCTACGTCCGTCAGCTGTCGGAGTACGTCGCCGATCGTCGGATCACCCTGGAGGTCTGCATCACCTCTAATCTCCAGACCATGCCCCAGCTGCGTCGTGTGGAGGACCACCCCTTCGGCCGGATGACCGACGACCGACTGTCCGTGACCCTGTGCACCGACAATCGCCTGGTTTCCCGCACGTCGGTCACCCGGGAGATCGACCAGGCTTGCCGCGCCTTCAAGATTCCGCCGGATCGCCTCCGCAACATCGTGCTCCACGGGTTCAAGCGCAGCTTCTTCCCCGGCAGCTACCGCGAGAAGCGGGCCTACGTGCGGCAGGTGATCGATTTCTACGACCAGGTGGCGGCGGCGCACGGGATGTCGCCGGTTCCCCCGGCCGGGGAGGGGACCGATGGCCACTGAGCCCCATCGCCGACTGGACCTCACCGGCGGCCAGCGCAAATTCCTGCGGGGGCAGGCCCACGCCCTCAAGCCGGTGGTCCACATCGGCAAGCAGGGGCTCTCGGAGTCGGTGCTGGCCAGCCTCGACCAGGCCCTCGAGGAGCACGAGCTCATCAAGGTCAAGTTCGTGGACTGGAAAGACGAGAAGGCCGAGCTGACGACCACCATCGAGACCGAGCTCTCCTGCGCCTGCGCCGGCAAGATCGGCCACGTGGTGGTGCTCTTCCGCCCCGCCCGCCAGCCCGCACACCGGAAGGTCCGGCTCCCAAAGGGCAAGCCGGCGTGATCGCTCCGCGGGCGTCCTTCGTCGCCGCGGTCGAAGGGCGTCTGCGGCCGTTCCTGAGTCATCTACCGCCGTCCCTCCTGGTGCGGCTCTATTCGCGGGGCCGCTCGACCTTCCTCGGCACCTTCGCGTCGAGCCGCCCGCGGCGGGCCTACTCCCCAGAGGGCCTGGGGCGGACCCTGTGGGGCCTGCGGTTCCAGGCGCCCCTCATGAACGCCGCCGGCATGTTCAAGAACGGCGAAGGGTACGCCGTGGTGGCCCGGCAGGGGGCCGGCGCCTTTCTGGCGGGCACCACCACCCACCGGCCCCGGCGGGGGAACCGACGCTGCGGTGTCGCCACCCCCTTCGCCCCGTACCCGCGGTCCGGCGCCGCCTCCAACTGGCTGGGCCTGCCCAACCCCGGGCATGCCGCGGTGGCCCGCCGGCTCGGCCGCGTGCGCCGCGTGGACGGCTGCCCCGTGGGGGCGAGCGTCACCGCCGACCCGGAGCCCGGGGTCGCCGAGGCGCAGCGGCTGGACGAGCTGGTGGCGGGGATGGGGCTCTACGCCGAGGCCGGCGTCGATTTCTTGGAGATGAACGAGAGCTGCCCCAATACCGAGGCGGAGGAGGCCACCTTCGAGGGGCTCCTGGAGAGACTGCAGGTGGTGTCGGACCGCTTCCTGGGTCCCAAAGCGGCGGACCGCCGTCGCCCGCCGGTGGTCGTGAAGTTCTCCTGCGACACCGAGCTGGAACGGGTACCGGAGCTGGTGGACGCCCTGCTGGACCTGGGCTACGACGGGGTCAACTTCGGCAACACCTCCACCGCCTACGGCGCCCTCCGGTCCCAGATACGACCGGCCGAGCAGGGGACCTACGACTACTTCATCAAGACCTTCGGCGGAGGCGTCAGCGGACGTCCCCTCAAGGAGCTCTCCCTATCCCTGGCGTCGGTGGCGGTGGCCCGGGTCGCGGAAAAGGCGGGGGACCGTGAATTCCACGTCCTGCGGACCGGCGGCGTCGAGACGGCGGCGGACCTGCGGGCGTCGGCCCACGGGGGGATCCCCATGACCCAGTGGTACTCCGGCTACTTCGACGCCTTCGCCGACCACGGCCACGACGTCTACCGGCGGATCTTCGACGGACTCGCCGGCCCGCCGCCGGCTTGAGCCGGCCGCTTGTCCAGCTCAATGATCCGAGGTCGATGACCGCCGGCCGGGACTTATGGGGCAGTGGGCGGGGGGGCCTCAGTCGCGGATCGGCTGAAACTCGATCGCGCCGAGGACCAAGTTCGACGGCGGCGGGCCGCCCCCAAACCAGTCGAGCAGCGCCTCCCCGTATTCCGGATCAAAGTCCAGCGCTTCCTTCAGCACTCCGTGGGAACCACCTTCTACGGTGATCAGAGTGGCGTTTGGAAAGTGCTCGAGGGTTTCCACCGCATTCTCAAACGGGGTCGCTACGTCGTAGGTGCCCTGGAGAAAGAGACCCGGTGTCTCGGACGTCTCACCGGCTTGGAAGCTTCCCGGCAGGGGCTCCACTCGCCAGCCCGAACAGAGGCTGTCCATCATCTCGAGGTCGTTGGGGAAAGCAGCCGGAGCCGTCGTCTCGAGACGCCTCCGCCGGTCCTGCGAGATGTAGGAAGTGCAGTCGAATAGACCGATCGCCGCCTCGGAGGGAGATCTTCCGACAAACCAGCCGGCCAGGCTTCTAAAGAGCCTGAGCCGCCAGAGCTTCTCGCCGTCCAGAAGACGAGCAACATCCGCGGGCCAGGAACCCATGTCTTCCCGCTCAGAGAGTCGATAGTCGAAGCCGAGGATATCCCCCGAGGTCATGAGGAGCTTCACCTCGTATGGGCGCACCCCCAGGGCCTGGGCGGGGTCGACCTCGGCGCGATCCGCCAAGTTGCGCAAAGCCTCTAGCGGATTCGCGCTGCCGTGGGCCCCGGCCCAGACGGGTTCCGCCTCCGCGGCGATCCGCTCCAAGGCGGCCAGGACTTGGGAGCCGTCATCGAAGGTGTGGTCGTAGCCTTCGACGCCGGTGACGAGGAAGCGTTCGACCCGGTCCGGGAACCGGCGAACGGTGGTGAGGGTAAGGTGGGAACCGAAACTGGTTCCCTTCAAGTGGATCCGTCCGTAGCCCAGATAGTCCGCGACGGCGATGATGTCGGCTGCCGCTTCAAGGACAGTGTAGCCCTCGAGGTCGAATCCAGCCTCCACCAGCTTGGCGCGTCCGGCCTGGCCCGCATCCCGCAGGAGGGCGGCCAAGTCGGCTCCGTCTTTGAGCCGTCGCATTCTCTGAGCCGGACCCTTGATCTCGAAGCTCGGGGTCGATCGGCCGATGCCGCGCAGGTCGACTAGCACCACGTCGCCGAGGCCGCGAAAGAGCTGGATCACTTCCTGGAGCCACACGCGGTCGAGGCCACTGGTATAGCTGCCGCCGGGTCCTCCAGCGAGGATGAAGACCGGCGTGTCACCCGCCCCTTCACGACGCGGCACGAATCCGAAACCGACGCTGATCATGCGGCTTCCAGGTTTGCCCCGGACCTCCGGCACTTCGACATCACCATAAGCGATCGGGAGCACCTCGCCCGCCGCCGTCGTCAGGGTGCGGCCCTCTAGCTCCAGTCCGCGATAGGTCATCGGCTCCAACGGCGCTTCATCGTCGTCGCCAAAGAAAAGCCAAGCGAGCGCGGCAAGGGTGGTGATGGTCAAGGCCGCCGCGAACCACCGTTTCATCAAAAGGCTCGGCAGGGTAGGTGCGTCTTTCCTTCGGGGAGGCCCATTGGAAAAGGCTAGCATGCGCAACGGGATCCTAATCCGCGGAGCACTCCGCTAGGGCCCTTTCGGCCCGTTGCCGATTGGGATTGTCCTCCGGAAGGGTGCGCCTCAGGGCCGTCGCCTGGCGCAGGTGGGGGAGGGCTTCGCTGCACCGCCCCGAATCCCCCAGGAGCTCCCCCACCAAGAGAAGGGGAGATGCCAGCCTCGGGTCGCCGGCCTCCAGGCTGCGCTGGAGGGATTGCAGGGCTCCCGTGGCGAGCTCGAGGGCCAGGTCGCTTCGCCCGACGCCGGCGTAGAAGTTGGCCAGGGTGGTGCGGGTGAGGGCCACCCTGGGATCGTCGTCGCCGTGGGCCCGCCGCCGTCGCTCGAGGCTCTCCAGATAGGCCGCCTCGGCCTCGTCATGGCGCTCCAACTTGTGGAGGGCCACCGCCAGATTGAGGGTGAAGCTGGCCTGGGCGGGGTGGTCCTCAAAAATCGCGTCGGCGATCTTCACCGCCCGCTCCAGCAGGGGCGCCGCTTCGGCGGGGCGCTCCAGGTCGAGCAGCAGGCGTCCGAGGTTGTTGTAGCTGATGGCGAGGTGGGGGTGGTCTTCCCCGAGCAGCCGCCGGCGCACGTCGAGGGCCTTGCCGAAGTGGTCGGCGGCCCCCTCCCGGTCCCCACGCTCCAGCAGCACCGCCGCCAGGTTGTTGTGACTGACGGCGACCTCGGTGATCGGCGCGTCGAGGCGACGCCGGCCGTCGAGGGATTGGCGGAAAAGGGCCTCCGCCTCGTCCAAGCGGCCGTTCTCGAAGAGCAGCTCCCCGAGGTCGTTGCGGCTTTCGAACGTGGCGGGATCCTCGTCTCCGAACAGCTCCAGGCGAAGGTCGAGGGCCCGGCGGTGGAGGGCCTCGGCGGCGTCCACGTCGCCGCCGGCGCGCTTCAGCTGTGCCAGCAGGTTGAGGACCCGGGCCACGTCGGGATGCCGTTCCCCGTGGCTCGATTGTTCCCGGTCCAGGGCCTGCTTCGCCAGCTCCGCGGCTTCGTCGACCCTGCCGGCGTCGAAGAGGGCGGAGGCGAGGTGGTAAAGATCGCCGGCGACTTCCGGGTGGCCCTCACCGAGGGCTTCTCGGCGGCGGTCCAGGCTGCGGCCCAGGAGGCTACGGGCTTCGTCGTAGCGTCCGAGGTTCTGGTACGAGCGGCCCATGGCGTGCATCAGGGCCGCCTGCCGCAGGGGCTGGCCGTCCAGGGCCTCCACCCGCTGGGCGCCGTTCTCCAAGAGTTGCCAGGCGCTGAGATCCCGGCCGAGGGCGATATCGGGGTCCGGGGCTCGGAACAGGTCGATCATGAAGCCCGCCACCTCTTCGCTCTGATCCCGGAGCCTCTCGGCCCGCTCCCGCTGGGTCTCGGCGATCCACAGGGCTCGGGTGGTGCCGACGATGCCGCCGACGAGGGAAAGCACCACCACCACCGCCGCCGCCACGGCGCCTCGGTGCCGGCGGACAAACTTGGCGGCGTAGTAGCCGAAGGTTTCGGGGCGTGCCCGCACCGGCATCGAGTCGAGGTGGTTGGCCACGTCGTCCGCCAGCTGCTCCGCCGACGCGTAGCGGCGCTCCGGCTCCGGGTGCATGGCCATGCGGACGATGTTGTCGAGGTCGCCGCGGAGGCTCTTGACCAGGCGCTCCGGGGTGGTCCCCCGGTCCTTGGCCCGCTCGGCGGCGGGGCGCGTGCCCGGCCCGTCCTCCGTGGGCTCCCCGCCGGCGGCGGCGCTGGGGCGCTGGGGCTCGACGTCCCGCATGACCCGTTCGACCTCCGCCGGGTGATCGGTGGGGAAGCGATGGGGAGGGCGACCCGTCAGCAGCTGGTAGAGCAGCACGCCGAGTGAGTAGATGTCGGTGGCGGTGGTGAGGGGGGCTCCCACCACTTGCTCGGGACTGGCGTAGCCCGGCGTCAGCCAGCGGATGCCCGCCCCCGTGTGGGCGACGGTGGCGCGGGCGCGGGAGGGATCCAGCAGCTTGGCGATGCCGAAGTCGAGGAGCTTCGGGTTCCCCTCCGGCGTGACCAACAGGTTGCTGGGTTTGATGTCGCGGTGGATCACCAGGCTACGGTGGGCGTGGTGGACCGCGGCGCAGACCTTGGTGAACAGCTCCAGCCGTTCTTGGACGGTCAGCCCCCGACGGTCGCAGTAGTCGTCGATGGGCTCCCCTTCGATGTGCTCCATGACCACGTAGGGGCGGCCGTCGGCGGTGGTGCCGCCGTCCAGGAGGCGGGCGATGTGGGGGTGGTCGAGGTCGGCGAGGATCTGCCGCTCCTGCCGCAGCCGGCGGAGGATGTCGACGGTGTCCATGCCCCGCTTCAGGACCTTGACGGCCACCTGCTGGGTATAGCCCTCGGTGCGTTCCCCGAGGTAGACGTTGGCCAGGCCCCCTTCACCGAGCTCCCGCAGGATGCGGTACGGGCCTATGGTCTCCGGGACGCCCCCCGCGATGGCCTCGAGGGCGACCTCCAGTCCCGCCGACACGGCGCCGCCGATCCGCTCGTCGGCATCGCCGACGCTCTCCAGCAGCTCCGCCGCCTCCCGCCGCAGGGCGTCGTCGTCGCCGCAGGCCTCCGCCAGGTAGGCGGGGCGCTCCTCGGCGTCGAGGGCGAGGGCGGCGTGGAAGATCTCTTCCAGCCGCTGCCATCGGCGGGTGGTCTCCATCGCGGGCTGGGCCTTCAGGGGGCCCCGGCCCCCAGGCGGCGGCTGAGCCAGGCCTTGGCCATCTTGAGATCCCGCTCCACGGTGGCGTGGGAGATCTCCATGGCCTCGGCGGTCTCCTCGATGGTCAGCCCGCCGAAGAACCGCAGCTCCACCACCCGGGCTTTGCGGGGATCCTTGCCCGCCAGCTGCTCCAGGGCGCTGTCGAGGGCCAGGACGTCGGGGGACGGGCCGCCGGCCCCGGCGGTCACGAGATCCTCCTCCAAGGAGAGCACGACGGCGTCTCCGCCGCGTTTTTCGGCCCAGCGCTCGCGGGCGAAGTCCACCAACACCCGCCGCATCAGCCGCGCCGCCATGGCGAAGAAGTGGACCCGGTCCCGAAACTCCAGCTCCAGCCCCACCAGCTTGAGGTATGCCTCGTGGACGAGGGCGGTGGTTTGGAGCACGTGGTCCCGCCGCTCCCCCCGCATGTGATGTCGGGCGAGGCGTCGGAGCTCGCCGTAGACCACGGGGGTGAGGCGTTCGAGGGCGTCGTCGTCGCCCTTCCGCCATTCGAGGAGGAGCCGGGTGACCTCCGGAGCCGGGGTGGGATGCGAGGTGTGGTGGGTCATGTCATGGCCTCCGTGGGGGGATGGCAGGTGACGAGTATACGCCGGCATGCCGTGAAAGCATCGAAGGTGGGTCTCGGCAGAGGAAGAGAGTAGACTCCAGGATGCAAGAGCTCAACCCATGCGCATCCTGACGAAGATCGAACGCCAGGGGGATTCCTACCTCGCCATCGTTTCGGCGGACGGGGGACCCCCCAGCCAGGCGCACGGCCTCCGCCTGTCGCCGGACACGGAGGTGGAGATCGCCGACCGGGGGACCACCCTCGGAGCCTTGCAGGACGGCCTCCTGCGCTACGACAAGGCCGTTTTGAAGACTTTCTACGACGAACGTGGCCAGCTGGCCCTCGGGCGATTCCTTTTCCGAGAGCTCTTCGGCCGCGCCGGGTTCGCGGTGCCGGTCCTGGAGCAGGACGACGCCGAGATTCGCATCGAGAGCGTGGACGAGGACGTCCTGCGCTTGCCTTGGGTCCTGCTGGCGGACGGCGAAGGATTTCTCTCCCAGCGGGGGTGGTCCGTGGCCCTGGCGGGGGGGCGGCCGGGGCGGACCTACCAGCTGGCGCCCGAGCCGCGTTTGTTGATCGCCATGCCGGAACCCCAGGGCGCTGGCCCGACCCGCCGCCGGCAGCACCTCGACGAGCTCCGGGGGGTCTTCGGCGCCGCCGCGGACGGCTGGGGGGACCGCCGGGTGCGGGTGGTCGAGACCTGGCCCCAATTCGTCGAGGCGGTGCGGGAAGAGCCCCCGGACTTGGTCTACTACTACGGCCACGGTGAGGGGGACGCCCGTTCGTCGGCCCTGGTGTTCGCCGACGCCGCCGGCAAGCGGCTCGAGGTTCCGGCGTCGCAGCTCGCCCGCTGCCTCGACCAGGAGATGCCCCATCCCCCGGGCCTGGTCTTCGTCAACTGCTGCTCCGGCGACGCCGGCGGATTTCTCGGCGTCGGCGTGCAGCTGCGCCGGCGGATTCCGGCGGTGATCACCAACCGCACCCTGGCGGCGGTGCCGGCGGCCCGTCGCCTCGGGATGGAGGTCTGGCAGCGGGTGCTGCTGGATGGCGAAGCCCCCCACCGAGCCCTGGCGGACATCTTCCGCCGTCTCTACGACATGGCGGGCCTGGAGGCAGCCAGCCCCCGGTGGATGACGCCGGTGCTGCACGTGGGCTACGGCTCCTGGCGGGGGGAACCGCTGGCGGCGCCTGCCCCTCCCCCCCAGGTACCCTATGCCGGTAAGCGGTTCGACCGGGTCGATCAGGTGGGGGCGCTGACCCAGCTGACTCGGGAAATGCTGAGGGATGGCGAGCCGGGGTCGTACGTCTTCCCCTGGTACGGCGCGCGCGCCCAGGGGGTGGAGGCGTTCCACGACCAGGCGAGCTGCGAGCTGGCCCTTATCGAAGGGGTGGGTGGGGTGGAAGACGTGCGCCCCGAGTGGCCGACGGAGGTGGCGCGGCCGGATCGCTCCTTCGGGGCCATGTACGCCCGCGCCTTCGGCGTTTCGCGCCCCGAGCAGGTGGCGGCGTCGGTGCGGTCCCGGGCCGCCCGGGGTACCCGCCTCGTCTACATCCGTCACCCGACCCTGAGGCTGGGGCGCTCCCCCGGGGGCGGCCCCATCAACCTTCTCGCGGTGGGCCTGTGCCTGCGGTACTGGCAGCAGCGGCTGGCGGGATGCTTCGGCAGCGGCATCTCGGCCATCCTCGGCCTCGGCTTCGAGGTCGACGACGCTTCCACCTTCGGCGCCGAGCTCTGTGATCACCTGGTGGACGGCCTCGACCTGGGGGACACCTGGGTCGAGCCCCTGCCGCAGCTGGGCCCCGTGCGTCGTCGGGACATCGACCAGGCGGTGCGCCGCAGCGGTTTCGAGTGTTCGGACCAGGAGCGATCCCGCCTCGTCGCCCACATCCTCGAAACCGGCCGCCGCGCCTACGGGCCCACCCTGGAGCTGGTGGCCGACCTCGAAGACACCTACTGGACCATGATGAGCCCCACCGCCCACCTGGGATGAAGGGCTCCCGGAGACGTCCCCCATGAGCGATCGCCACGACGACTATCCCTTCGACCTCGTCCAGAAGGACTTCTCCGAGCGTCCGGAGGAGGCCCGCAACCTGCTGCGGCGACGTCCGTTCGTCCGCTTCCTCGACACCCTGGAGGAGGGGGCTAACCACTTCGCCCCGGGGGACCGGTTGGAGGACGCCGTCAACACCGCGCTGGCGGTGGGTTCCCCCCTCCTGATGACCGGCCAAGCGGGGACCGGCAAGACCCAGGCGGCCTATTGGGCGGCCCGCCGCCTCGGGCTGGGGGAGGTGCTGCACTTCCAGGTCAAGTCGACGTCCACCGCCCGGGATCTCCTCTACACCTTCGACACGGTGCGCTACTTCCACGACGCCAATATCCAGGACGCCGAGCTGGCCTCCCGGCGCCGTTACCTGGAGCCGGGCATGCTCTGGCGGGCCATCGACCCCGGGGTCGATAGCGAGGAGGAGGAGGACTCCAACCGGCGGACCGCGGCGCCTTCGGGGCCCAGGCTCCTACTCATCGACGAGATCGACAAGGCCCCAAGGGATTTCCCCAACGACCTGCTCCACGAGCTCAACCAGATGCGCTTCACCGTGCCGGAGGTCCCCGAGCTGGGGGAAGTTCGCCAGAACGACAAAGGGCTGCGGCCGGTGGTGATGATCACCTCCAACAATGAGCGCCAGCTGCCGGAGCCGTTCCTGCGGCGGTGCGTTTATCACCACATCGTCCTCGACGCGGACTTGGTGCAGCGCGCGGTGGCGGCGCGGCGGGGTGAGCTGGAGGCGCTCTCGGACGAGTTCCTGGACCTGGCCCTCCGCCGCTTCCTTGACCTGCGGGCCCTGCATCTGCGCAAGCCGCCGTCCACCGGTGAGTACCTGGTCTGGCTCCGGGTCTTGGCCCTGCGGGTGTCCGGAGCCCCTGAGAAGCTCCAGGGGGATCTGGCGCACCTGCCGTATCTTTCGGTGCTGATCAAAAACCGCCAGGATCTGCAGCGCCTCGGCGCCGCCGAAGACGTCTGAGCGTCATGTCCCCGAGTCCCGCCACCGAACCGGACCTGACCGGCGAGGGCGCAGCGCCTTTAGATCCCGCGTCGGCGCTGGACGGCTTCTTTGCCGTCCTCGAAACGCCGGAGCGTCGGTGGACCGGGGACGACCGGACCCGTCTGAGCCGCGCCCTGGGGACCCAGGGGCCCTGGACCCTGCGCAAGCTGCGCCACGTTCTCGGCGCGCTTTGGGCCGGCGACCCGGAGGGGATGGCGCGGTTTGACGAGGTCTTCGATGCCTTCTTTGACGTCGAGCGCGTTCCCGAAGGTTCGGGGGACGGAATCGACCTGCAGCGGGTCCTAGCCGAGCTGGCGTCGGCGCCCGTCCCGGCTCCGGCGTCCGTCTCGGCTCCGGCGCCAAGGCCGCCGGAGCCGGAGGCGTCCCCCCCGCTGGCCGAGCTGCCGTCGCCCTGGGCCAAACCGCGCCGGCCACCCCTGCTTCGGCGCGGTGTCTGGTTCCTTCTACTGTCGGTCGTGGTGGTGGCGGTGGTGGGGATGTTGGCGTTGAGGACCCCGGATCCAGAGGAACCTCCGACGGCTTCCACCGAGATTCCCGCGCCTCCTCCGCCTTCGACCAAGGGGGGCGTCGAGCCCGGCGACAGGACGGCGCAGGGTACAACGACCGCCGAGGTGAGCGGCGTCCGGATCTACCCCCAAGGCTTCCGAATCGTCGAGGCGGAACCGCCGTCGGCGTGGTCCGACAACCCCTGGGCCTGGGGCTTCTGGCCGCTCCTGGCCATCGCCTTGGGCTACCCAATCCTCGTCACCTGGCGCCGAACGGGCAGGGAGCCGAAGATCCCCCTGGACCTCGAAGCCAGGGGCGACTTCGACGTCACAGTCGTCGGCGGGGGGCAGCCCCCTCGCCTCGGCGAGACGGTCCTCGACCGCCTCGCCGAGTCCCTGGGCTACTTCCAGAGCGAAGAGACCAGCGAGATCCTCGACGTCGACGGCACCATCGCCGCCACCACCGGGGCCGCCGGCCGTCCCGTCCTGGTCTTCAGCCGTCGCCGCTTTCTGCGCACCGTGTTGGTGGTGCGGGACGCCCATGCGGAGGCCCTGGCCTGGAACCCCGCCGTCGACGAGCTGGTGGCAGGGCTGCAGGAACGCGGCGTTCGGGTCCTCGACACGACGTTCACCGGCGCGCCGGAGCGGTTCCGCGACGCCGACGGCGCCCTGTACCGGCTCGAAGCCTTGGACGCCGAACGTCAGCGGTACCTCGTCCTGGTGGTGACCGACGGCCAGGGCCTCGCCGCCGCAGACGAAGCCGCCGTCGAAACCCTCGCCCACTGGCCCATGGTGGCGTGGATCGACCCCCGGGAGGAGCGATCCTGGGACCGCAGCCTGTGGCTCCCCGCCCGCCTCGGCATCCCCATCTTTCCGGCGACGGCGGAGGGGCTGGCCCGGGCCTTCGGCCAGTTCCTGGCGGAAGTCCCGGATCCGAAGGAGCGGGGCGCGTCGGCCCCGCCGCGCCCCCGCCGCCACAGCCCCGAGCTGCGGGGCCGGGTGGAGGAGATCCTCGGCGATGCCCTGGCCTGGGGCCAGGCGTGCGCCATGGTGCAGCCCCTGCCCTTGGGCCTGGCGGACGCGGTGAGGCGTCGGTTCCATCCCCAACTCCCGGCCCACCGGATCGAGCGCCTCCACCGCCTGCCCGGAACCCGCCGAGGGGCCGCCGGGCTGACCTTCGAAGCGGGAACCCTAGCGGTTCTTCGTCGGGGCTTCCGGGTGCTGCGGGACGACGACGCCCAGGACGATGTGCTGCGGTTCCTCTTGGGGGAGATCGACGCGGTGGAGCCCGAAGCCGAGGGAAGCCTGGCCCACCTCTCTTGGCTGGCCCTGCGGGAGCGGGTCCATCTGGAGCTGGACCCGGCGGCGGCGCTGCCGAAGCTGGGGGCCCTGGTCCGCACGCCGGTGGGGGAGTCGGTGCGGGCTCAGCTGGCGGAGCTGGACCTCGGTGACGGGCGTCCCGGGGGTGAGGTGCCCCTGCGCCGCTTGCCGGAGAAGCCCAGGGACCGGGAACGATTGGAGCGGCTGGCCACCGGCGGCCAGGTCTCGAAGTCCTGGTCGCGGGTCGAGATGCTCGTCGGCGGCGGGCTGACCTGGGTGGCCATGGCGGTTGGTGCCGTCGCCATGGTGACCGCCTACCTGGGGGATTCGTACGGAGGACGGACGGTTTCGGTCGAGAATCAATCGGGCCGGTCGGCGGTGGTTCTGGATTTGCCAACCCCGTGGGTCCGGTACAACGTTGCCCAAGGAGCGACGGAGATCTGGTCGCAGCCACCCGACGCTGGCGGCCTCTGGGTTTTGGTGGATCGGCAGATCGAAGAGCACCCGTGGACGACGGCAGGAGAGCGCGGCGCCGTGACCCTCGTCAGTGGGAGGGCGACCCAGCCCTGCTCCGAGGAGGTCGAAGGCTTCGAGCACTTATTTCCTAGCGGATCCCCCCGCATTCTGAGGTGTCCCCCCGGAGAGACCGAGTTCGAATCTCCGGTCGTCGCGTCGACCATGCTCTTCCGCCTGGGGCTCATCTGGGCCCACTGGGAGGGACAGAAAGGCGAGACCGGTCTCGACGCTGCCGGTGCGGCGCTGGCGGATGGCAGCGTCGACGCGGTGTTAGAGATCCCCTCGTCCGGTGACGAGGGCCCCGCGGCGGCGGACGAAATCATCGCCCAGCTCTGGCCGAGGGGACCTGGCTTGATGACGACCTGGCTGACTCCGGCGGGCCGAAGGGAGGAAAGCCGGTTCGGCGGACCGACGTCCGCCGGTGCAGGCGATGGCGATCCGAACGGGACGTTTGTTGACGGTGAGGTCCAAGGGGCTCCGACGGACGCCGCCGCGGGGGTTGGGGGCGAACCGCCCGGATTGACGACCCGACCCGTCGATCAGCAGATCCTCGACGACGTGCGCAGGGCCGACGCCGAAGCCCTGGACCCAAGAATCTACCTCCACGCGACGGATGACTTTGATTTCAAGCGGGCCTTCAGCCTGATTCCGGCGCTGGAAGACCTGGGCTACACCGTGCCCCGAAGTCCCACCCGCGCCGAGGAAGGGCCGTCCGAGACCCAACTGCGCTTCTTCCGGCGCGAAGACGAGTCCGAGGCCCGGAAAATCCTGGATCAGCTTCGGGAGCTGGGTCTCGACGTCCGGCTCACGCCGATGTGGGAGCAGTACCAGGACGCCGCCGGATTTCGACCCAGGCACTACGAGCTTTGGTTGGCGCCGCCGACGGCCTCAGCTTTCTGAGCGTCCAAAGACCTGCTCAGACATGTTTCAAGCGATTGCCGAGACCGGCATCGCATCCACGGTCTCGGTCAGAGGAAACCCCTCCCGCACCATGCAGACCAGGGCCCCCGGACCCACGTTCGCCCCCGAGCGGGCGAGGGCTTCGATGCCCTTGAGATCCCGGTTCGACGGCGCCGCGGAGAGCTTCACCTCGATGGGGAAGAGCTGGCCGTCTTCGGCGATGAGAAAGTCCACCTCCCGCTTTTCCTTCGTTCGGTAGAAGTAGATCGGCGCCTGCCTGCCGCGGTGCCGAAAGCTCTTCAAGAGTTCGGCGAGAACATAGCTCTCGAAGAGTGGACCCGCCATCGCCCCCGCCGCCGCGGCTTCAGGGGACGTCCAGCCGGTGAGGTAGGCGGCGAGGGCCGGTTCGCGGAAGTAGAGCTTGGGGGACTTGATCTGTCGCTTCCCGATGTTCTCGAAGTAGGGGCGGAGGAGATAGATCTGGAAGGTGGCTTCGAGAAGGGCAATCCACTCCTTGGCCGTCGACGGGGCGATACCCACGTCCCTGGCTAAATCCGATAGGTTGAGGAGTTGACCGACCCTCGCCGCCGCCACGGTCAAGAACCGTCTGAAGGTCGCCAAGTCGGAGATCTCCAGCATCGAGCGGACGTCCCTCTCGACATAGGTCTCGAGGTAGGAACCGAGGTAGGCGTCCACCGGTGGTGGATTTGGCTGCGCAAACCGCGGAAACGAGCCGCGGAGCAGGCGCTGGAACAGCGGCAACAGTTCCGAGGGTCCGGCGGAGGCTCGGCCGGCGACGGGACTGCGACCGGGTCGGAAAGGCTCGACCGACGGCTCGGCGCGGGCCTCCTCCGACTGGGACAATCCCGCCAGCTCGACGACCGCCACCCGGCCCGCCAGGGATTCCGACACCCTGCGCATGAGGGGAAAGTGCTGGGACCCGGTTAGCCAATAGCTCCCCATGTCGCCTCTGCGATCGAGGGCGGGCTTCAAGGCGGTGAGGAGCGGCGGGGCGTTCTGGACTTCGTCGACAAGGAGGGGCGCGGGGTAGCGCTGGAGGAAGAGATCCGGATCGTCGTTGGCGAGGGTCCGCGGCCCAAGCTCGTCCAGGGACACGTAGCCTCGGCCCTGTGCGTCTCCGAGTCTCCGCAGGAGGGTCGTTTTCCCCACCTGCCGAGGCCCCGTCACCAGAACGGCCGGGAACGAGGCGGACAGACGTAGGACGTGTGATTCCAGATAGCGAGGGACGTACATGCGACCAATCTATGATTCGATCGCACATTGGTCAAGATAGCGACTCCAAGTCCCAGGGGTCGAGAAGGATCGCAGGCCAGATTCAAAGATGGATTGCACGTGCTCAATCAATATGCTTAAATGATGATAAGTCTGAATCTATCCACCTGCCCCCCTCTGTGAAAGGAAGCAACATGAAGAAGCTGCACCTTGTCCACATCCTGATCCCCCCGATGCTGTTGGCCTTCTTTGGCGCTGCGGCCCACGCCTCCGACGTGTCAGCGGTGTTGGGTCCGAGCCCGATGCTGGAAGCCATCTCCGAGGCGTCCGCCGAGGGGCTGGCGCCGAAGGCGGACTGCGTGGTGGCGTCGGCCGGCGAGGCCGAAGGGATCACCGGCTCCGGCGGCCTGCGGGCGAGCTGTACCGCCGACTGCGGCTCCGGTGCCTCGGATGTGTCCTGTAGCGGCTCCGGCTCCTGCACCGCCATCGATCGCAACTGCGCCGCCGGTCAGCGGGGTCAGGTGACCTGCGGTTCCCTCACCCGCTACTGCCCCAGCTGCGCCTGCACCGAGGGGCAGATCCGCTGGGAACCGAGGTCCTCCTGCTGCTGCGACTACACCATCGACTGGGCGCCGAAGAACCGCAAGCGCCTCGACAAGTACCGCTGCTCCAACGGCTACTGGGTCTACGCCGGCTATGAGTGCAGCGGCCAGAACTGCCCTGGGAGCTGCGCCCTCTGAGGCGGAGTCTCTGAACCGGAGGTCGCGTATGTCTGCGCGGCCTCCGGTGGTCTGCGGGCCATCAGCCGGCGTCGGCGGCCCGCAGCACCTCGATGGGGCGCCGCTGCAGGGCACGCAGGCTGGCCACCAGCCCGGCCCCCACCGACAGCGCCACCGTGACCCCGAGGGCGAGGGGGAAGTGCCAGGCCACGGGAGCCCAGTCCACCTCCATGCCGCGGGTGAGCACGGCGTAGGCGAGGATGCCGCCGCCGATGGTGCCGATGATCCCCGCCACCAGGCCGACCAGGGCATACTCCGTCGCGTACGTAGCCACCACCTGCCGCCTCGTCATACCTAAGGTTTTGTAGAGGGCCACCTCCGCGCCGCGGCGCACGGCGCCGGCGCTCACCGCCCCCGCGAGGATGGCGAGGCCGGCGATGACCGTCAGGCTCCCGAGCAGGCGAACGCCGAGGCCGAGGCGCGACAGGATGGCCGTGACCCGTTCGAGCACTTCGCGGATCTGCACCACCGTGACGTTCGGATAGGCCACCGCCAGCTCGTCCTGGGCCGCCTGCACCCGCTGTGGGGAGAGGCGAGCCGCCGCCAGGCGGAACTGGGGTGCCGATTCCAGGACCCCCGGCTCCACCACCATGAAGAAGTTGATGCCGAAGGTCGACCAGTCCACCTGCCGCAGACTCGTCACCCGCAGCTCTTTCTGAACCCCCTGGATGTCGAGGACCACACGGGACCCGAGCCCGACCCCGAGATTCTCGGCGAACTCGGTCTCGACGCTGATTTCGTCCACTTCCGGGTCACCCCAGAGGGTCCCCTCCAGGATCTCGTTGTCCTCCGGCAGCTGATCGAGGTAGGTGAGGCGCAGCTCCCGCCGCAGGGCCCAGGTTTCCTCCTCGACGTCTCCGCCCTCGGCTTCGGCCCGGGTCTCCCGCTCCGTCACCAGCTCCGAGACGTCGCGGCCGTCCAGGGAGGCGATTCGGGCCATCACCACCGGGGCGGTGCCCACCTCGGCGTCGTCCCGTTCCAGGATTTCCCGGACTCCGTCCCACTGGTCGGGTTGGATATCGATGAAGAACGCCGTCGGCGCCCCCTCCGGCAGGTCCTGGTCGAGCTGCCGAACGAGCCCCCGCTCGACGAGGAACATCGCCAGCACCACCAGCACCCCCAACCCGAGGCCGACGATGGCCCCCAGGGTCGACGCGCCGGGGCGTGCCAGGGCGGAGAGTCCGTGGCGCAGCCACAGCCGCGCCCCGCTGCGGGGCCTGCGGGCGAATCGGGTCAGGGCCAGGGCCGCCAGGGTCAACACAGCTGTGACCGCCACCAGGCCGCCGACGAAGAGGGCGGCCTCGATAGGGGAGCGGGCCTGCCACCAGGCGAGGGCGAAGGTTCCGCCCAGGAGGACCGCTCCGGTTCCCCACCGCGCCCAGCCGCTGGCGGGCAGAGGCTCGGCGCTGCGCCGCAGGACCCGCACCG
This sequence comes from Acidobacteriota bacterium, assembly GCA_038748685.1. GTDB lineage: Bacteria > Acidobacteriota > Thermoanaerobaculia > Multivoradales > J023 > JAUIJL01. Next base: position 24,810 of record JBCDIS010000102.1, read on the forward strand.
GCGGCACCCGCCGGGCGGTCACCAGCGGCGCGATGGAGAAGAGCACGGAGACCCCGACTCCGAGGAGCAGGCCCTGGAACCAGGCCGCGGGCTGCCACAGGGCGAGGCTCTCCACCGGCAGGATGCCCTCCAGAAGCCGCGCCGCCACCAGCTGGAGGCCGACGCCGAGGCCGACCCCGACGACGCTCCCCACCAGGCCGAGGAGGGCGGTCTGTCCGAGGTAGAGGGCCAGCACTTCCCTGGGGCGGTAGCCGAGGCATTTGAGCACGGCGATGGCGTCGAGGCGCCCCGCCAACCAGGTGCGGACGGTTTGGGCGACCCCCACGCCACCCACGAGGAGGGATAGGAGCGCCGCGAGGCCGAGGTAGCTCTCCATCCGCCGCATGCCCTGGCGTAGTGCCGGCTGGGCTTCGCGGTAGGTTTCGACCCGCACCCGGCCGTCGTCCGGGGCGAGGGCTTCCAGCTCGGCGGCGAGGGTTTCGAGCTCGGCGTCCCGCTCCACGGGGAGCTTGACGAGCAGGCGGTAGACGATACGGCTTCCGTACTGCTCCAGGCCGGCGCGCTCCAGGCCGGCGGCGGAGAGCAGGACCCGCGGACCCATGCTAAATGCTCCGCCGACCCGATCCGGCTCCCGCTCCACCACCGCCGAAATTTGGAAGTCCTCGCCGCCGATGCGCAGGGTGTCGCCGATGTCGACGCCGAGCCGGCGCAGCAGCTCCGGCCCCACCACCGCGGTGTCGGGGCCGAGGTGGGGGGCAAGGGGACCGGCGGGCCGAAGCTCCAGGTCGCCGTAGAAGGGGTAGCCGCCGTCCACCACCTTCAGCTCCACCAGCTGGCTGGCGCCGGTGGTTCCATCGCCGGAGTCCGGCGGCGGCACCGCCACCACCGTGAGCATCTCGAGCACGTCGGCGGTCTCGCTGCCGGGGAGCTCCGCCACGGCCTTGCGGAGGTCCTCACCGATGGGTTGGCGACCGCGCATGGAGAGGTCGGCGGCCAGCAGCTGACGGGCCTCGCCGCGGACGCCGCGGTCGAGGGCGTCGGCGAAGCTCGACACCGAGACCACCGCACCGACCCCGAGGGCGAGGCAGGCGATGAAGAAAACGAGGCGGGCGCCGCCGCCCCGGGACTCCCGGCGCGCGTGGGCCAGGAAGGTGCCGAAGGTCATGACGCCTCTTGGGGCCGCACCGCCCGCAGCTGCACCGGCCGTCGGGACACCGGCTCGTCACGCTCGATCACGCCGTCCCGCAGGTGGATGGCGCGGTCCGCACGGGCCGCCACGGAGGGGTCGTGGGTGACCAGCACCATAGTGGTGCCGGAATCGCGGTGCAGGTCCGCCAGC
>JBCDIS010000103.1:0-26115 GCA_038748685.1 Acidobacteriota bacterium
GGCGCGCGTGCCTTGCTCGCGCGGGACGCGCCTCGTGGGTCAGGCGGAGCGCTGGGCCAGCGTGGTGCACAAGTTGCAGACGGGGCAGTGCCTCACGGTCGTGGCCATCGGCGGGTCCGTGACCTGTGGCCACAGCGCCTACCGCATGGAGAACGCGGACGCGCCGTGCTTCCAGGCGGGGTACGCCGATTGTGCGCAGGACAGCTGGGCGCGCTTCCTGCTGGACTGGCTCGACGCCCACGCGCCCTGCGGCGACGCCACGGCCGGGCCGAACCCGAATGCCGCGCTGCTCCATGACCCCAACCCGAGACCGCGACGCGAGCGGGGACCCCACGGCGAACCTCGATCCACGGGTCGACGGCCTGCGCACCCAGCTCCGCTTGAACACGCGGCTCTTCGCCAGATGCTTTGATGGGGTGGACGACGACCTGGCCTGGCGCCGGGTGGCGGGGGAGGGCCGCCATGAGGCCAATGGGATGGCGTTTCTGGGGGTTCACCTTGCCCAGTCCCGCCATACCCTGGCCCGAATTCTGGATCGGCCGACGGAAGACCCCTTCCCCGGGCTGGCCCAGGCCCGGGGTGCCTCGGGGAATCTCGAGCTACCGCCGGTGGCCCAGATTCTGGCGGCTTGGGCCCGTCTCGGGGAAAGCCTCGACCGGACGCTCGCGGAACTGGACCCTGCGGTTCTGGACCGCCGAGCCCCGTACGACTTTCCGGTCCAGGGGGATGACCCCAGCCTTCTGGGGGGACTGGCCTTCCTGCTCCAGCACGAGGCCTACCACCTAGGGCAGATGGGGATGCTGCGCCGGCTTCTGGGTCTCGATGCCATGCGCTACGCCTGATCCGTCGGCCCCGACGACCGCGTTTGTCGGCGCGTTCCTATCAACTCGGCCGCCGGAGGTAATGTCCTCCGTAAGGTGGGCCTGGTGTAGTGACAGGGCATTGGACTACAATCAAATTTCGATATTGCTATCTGCGGGTACATCCTCCCCGGCCTCGCCCCCCAACCTCGCAATGGAGGGTCCATGCAGCGTCAACTTCTTCTAACGGGTCTCCTGCTCGTACTTCTTCCCGTTCTCCAAACCACCTCCGTTTCCGCCGCCACGTCGGCTGATCTGAGCATCTCGGTCGTTTCGGCCCCGGATCCGGTACCCCCCGGCGGCACGTTGACCTACACCTTCACGGTCACGAACGACGGTCCGGACGAATCCGAAGACACCGAGGTCGACATGATCTTGACCCCGGACCAGTCCTTGTCGAGCACCGCGGGCTGTCTTTTTGATCCCTCCGGCTTCCCCAAGTGCCGACTCCAGACCCTGAGTGTCGGCCAGTCCAAGCAGTTTGATTTGGTGGTAGTGGTGGCGCCGGGGGCCGCCGGGGCCGTCGGGCTACAAGCGGAGGTCAGCTCGGAGTCGTCCAGCGATCCGGACCCCACGGACAACACCCTCAAATTCTCGACCACCGTCGGAAGTCCTTCCGCGGACCTTCGGCTTGAGGTGCTGGGGACCCCCAATCCGGTGCTACCGGGGGGGGTGGCGACCTACACCTGGACCGTCACCAACGACGGCCCTTCGGCCGCGTCCGACGTAGACCTCTCCCTCACGGTGCCGGCGGGAAACCTGCTGACCACCACCGGCTGCATTCAGGATCCCGTGGGGGTGCCGATCTGCGATCTGGAGACCCTCGCCTCCGGGGCTTCGAAGCAGGTTTCGCTGGAGGTCACCCTGGCCGCCGACGCCCGAGGCCGCCTGGAGCTAGAAGGTAGCGTGGCTTCGGCGGTCAGCGACCCGGACTCCGGAAACAACTCCGCCGAAGTATCGACCGTAGTCAGCGTCGAGGCGCGGGTGGGAGCAGGTGGTGCTCCAGCCATCCACGCCGCTCCGGCCGAGGATCGGTATACCGTCGTCTGGCAGAGGACGCCGGAGGCGGGTCGGGGAGCCGACGACGGAATCTTCGCCCGGGTTTACGATCGAAGGGGTATGCCGGTGGGTATCGAGCTGAAGCTCGATCAGGTCGCCGCCTCCCCCCGCATCCCTGATGTATCGCAGCCCGCCGCGGGTGAGTTCGTCGCGGTCTGGCAGGCCGAGGACAGCGACGGGGACGGCGTCTTCGGCCGCCGCTTCGACGCTGCGGGCATGCCCGTGGGCATCGAAATCCAGCTCAGCTCGACGGCGGACCGTTCCCAGAGCCTTCCCGCCGTCGCCGGAACCGGCGATGGATTCGTCGTGGTCTGGGCAGACGAGGTTGGCCTCGGCAGCTTCGAGCGGGCCCTCCGCCGCTTCGACGCCGCCGGTATGCCGGTGGGCATCGAGCAGCGGTTCGGCGCTCAAGACATCGAAGCCAAACCCCCCGCCGTAGCGTCGGCCGGAGATGAGACCCTGGTGGCCTGGGAAGGGGCGACCGATGGCATCGCCGCCCAGCGTTTCGACGCCCTCGGCATGCCCGTGGGTATCGAGCTCCAACTGTCGCCGGGGAGGACCGCCGCTCGACCGGCGACCGCTCCGCACCCCGACGGCGGCTTCTTGGTGGTGTGGGAGAACGGGGACGGCCTCGACGGTGAGGGCAAGGGGATCTTCGGCCAACGTATCGACCCCCTCGGTATGCCGGTGGGCATCGAGCTTCAGATCAACCGCGCTGCCACAGGAGATCAGGGGCGGCCGAAGATCGCCACATCGCCGGACGGCCGTTTCGTGGTCACCTGGGAGGGGCCCGACGCCGACGGCCTGGGCATCTTCGCCCGCTGGCTAAACCCCCAGGGGATGCCGGTGGGGATCGAGTTGGCCATGAACATGACTGCTGAGGGCGATCAGATGGGAGCCGAACCGGCGGTCATCGATGACGAAGGGACGGTCCTGGTCACCTGGGAGACCGAAGATATCGACCGCGACGGCCGACCGGACGTCTTGACCAGTCCGCCGAACGTGATCTTCGCCGATGGATTCGAGTCCGGCGGCTTCGGCGCCTGGTCCTCGATCTTCGACTGAGCTTCCCACCTTAGTTGGAGCTTGTCCCAGGGACCCCCGGGTCCCTGGGACCTTAGCCCTCCCCGTCGATGGGAGTCGGCCGTCGACTACTGCACCACGACCGTCGTCGATTCCGATACGTCCAGCCCCGGCAGAGTGGCCGTCAGGGTCGCGGTTCCCTCGTCGGCCTCGACGGTGGTTAGCTCCACCGTCGCGAGGCCGGAGCCATCGGTGAGTCGGGAATCGGCGGATAGCTGCCCCAAGCTGGTAGAGAAGCGCACTTCGGTACCTCCTAGGGGAGCGCCGTTGGGACCCGACACGACGGCGGTGACGGTGGAGGTGCCGCCGCCGTCGATGATCTGGGGATTGACCCGCAGCTCCAGGGAGACGTCGGTGCCAATCCGCACCTCGATTTCGGCGTCCGTGGCGTTCTCGGCGCCGGCGGTCACCAGCGCCACCCCAGCCCGGCCGTCGGCCCGCAGCTCCGCAACGGCGACGCCGGCGGCGTTGGTGCGCGGGCCGGTGTCGTCGAACCTGCCGAGGGAGGTGCGGAGATTCACCCTCACCCCCTCGCCCTCAACGCTTCCATCGAACCGGCGGACCTCCACCGCGATGCGGCTGGTGCCGTTGATGCCGATGTCGGAGGGGGTGGCCTCGAGGGTCAGGCTGCGGCCGTCCCCCACCTGGACCTCCACCTTGCCCTCCTCGCCGCCACCCTCCGCCCGGGCGGAAACCGTGGCGGCGCCGGTGCGGCCCACATCGGTTCTGAGGAGGGTTCTAGCGCTGCCGGAGGAGTCGGTGGTGACCGTGGCGTCGTCGACCCGGCCGAGGTCCGTGGTCACCGTCAGGCGGACGCCGACGGCGGGGGCGTCGGTGGCTTCCCGAACGGTGATGCCGATTTCCGAGGTCTCCCCGGGCGCGATGCTGGTGGGGCTGGCGGTCATCTCGACCCGGCGGCCGTTGCTGCCCACCGAGACCTGGAGAACCGCGCGAACGGCGCTGGTGCCGAGGCGGGCCTCCAACCGCGCCGTTCCGTTCTGGCCGTCCCCCCGCAGCCTGGTGACCGCCGCGCCGTTGGCGTCGGTGGCGGCTGTCGCCGCGTCGAGGGTGCCGACGGTGGTGGTGAAGGATACGGTGGCCCCTTCAATGGGGGAGCCGTCTCCACGCCGCGCGACGGCGGTGATTCGCGTGTTGCCGAAGACCGCGATGGAGGTCGGATCGGCGGTGAGGGTAAGGGTGTCGGGCAGAGGGCCGGTGGGTCCTCCGTCGTTGCCGCCGCCGCCACTACAGCCAAGGGTGGTGGCCAGGAGGAAGAGCAGCGGGAGGGCAAGGCGACTGCAAGCGGGGCGCCGTTGGGGGGCTCGCGGGGCGTCCATAGTGAGCGATCTCCGTAGTTGTCATTCGGGAACGTTCGGCGATGGTGCTCCTAGGCGGGACGGCAAAAGATGTGATGCTGCAGAGGGTGCGGGGCGGGTAAAAGGATAAAGAGAGAAAGGGGCGCGGTGCCGCTAGGGCTCCGCTCCCCTGGTCCGGCCGAGCCTGCGGGCTCGCGGACCTTCGGGCCTCAGGCCTTCGGAGCGCAGAGGGCTCAGGCCCTCAGCGCTTCGAGATCGGCGAGCAGAGCTCGCACTTCAGCATAGCGATCGTCCCGGGCCTTTTCCAGGCAGCGCATGATGATGCGCTCCAGCTCATGGGGAATTTCCGGCCAGTGGGCGCTGGGGGGCGTAGGTTCCTGGTCCAGCTTGGTGCGGATGATCTTCATGATGTTGCCGCCCATGGGGAACGGCATCTTGCCGGTGAAGATCTCGTAGAGCACCACGCCGCAGGAATAGATATCGGCCCGGATGTCGGGCTCCATGCCTTCGATCTGCTCCGGTGCGAGATAGTACGGCGTTCCGACGATGCCCTCCTGGCGGGTGTCCTGCGGGTTGCGGGAACGGCGGATCGGCTCGGCGATTCCGAAGTCCATCAGCTTCGTGTTGCCCGTCGGCTCGATGATCATGTTGTCGGGCTTGATGTCCCGATGCAGCACCCCTTCGCCGTGGGCCGCTTCCAAGCCGCGGCAGAGTTGTCGGGCCATGTGGAGGCCGGCGGTGATGGGGAGCTTGCCGCTCTGTTCCAGGAGTCGCTTCAGCGTCACGCCGCGGACAAATTCCATCGAAATGAAGGGGAAGCCGTCCGCTTCGCCGAAATCGAAGGTCCGCAGCACGTTGGGGTGGGCGATCTTGCGGGCCAGCTTGAGCTCCGCCTTGAGCCGTTCGAGGCTTTCGGGGTTCTCACCGAAGGCGTCGTGCTTGAGCATCTTGACCGCCACCAGCTCGCTCAGCTTGCGGTCCCGGGCCTTGTAAACCACACCCATGCCGCCGGCCCCCAGCTCCGAGAGGATCTCGAAGCGATCGCCGAGGACGCTGCCGGGACCGATTCCGGCGAGGGTGATGGTGCCGGTGCGGGAGGCCGTCCGGTGGGTGGCGACGGTCTTGTCCGCCTCGGGTAGCTGTTGGGTCATGGTCAACGCCGGGCCGGCGACGCGGTTCAGGTCCTCCCCTTGGAGGGCGTAGATCGGCTCGGAGGAGAGGTTGCTTTGGTGGGCCTGGAGGTCCATGCCCATTTGCTGCAGCAAGGGTGCAAGCTCGTCTCGGCTGGATTTCGACATCAGCAGCGTGCCCGGCCGGGCGAGACGGAGCAGGCCCTCCAGGTACTCCACCGCACCGCCGGTAAGGGCGTAGGCCGGGCGGTTCTGCCAGGTGACGGTTCCGGAGATCGCTCGGCCGCCGACGAGCACCGCCGCCACCTGGAGATCGCGATGATGGTTCAGGGCTTCGGCCGCCGCCGCCAAGGCGCGCTCGGATCGGCGGGCCCCTTCGAAGCTGACCATCAACCGATGGCCGAGGGTGGATTCGAGGTTCCCGCCCTGGACCACCGCGGACTGGCTCACCCGCCGAAGGTCGCGGGCGAACTGATCGAGGACCTCCCTGGGCCCCCCGGCGACCGGCTGGCGGCCCGAGTAGGACCGCAGCTCGAGGCCCACGAGGACGCCGGCGCGCTCCTCCGGAGGCAGTGCCTCCGTGGCCACGCCCCCCTCCTGCTCCGGGATGGACCGGGTCAGCTCCTTGAGGTAGACCTGCATATCCCGCTGCTCCCGGAGCTCTGAGAGCAGGGTAGAGAAGGAGCGGGACAGTTGCCCCACCTCGTCCCGTCGCTCACCGCCGCCGAAGTCCTCGTCGTACTTGCCCTGGGCGGCGGCCTCGGCGGCCCGGGCGAGCTCCCGAAGGGGCTGGAGGATGCGCCGCGGCAGGAGGAAGGAGGCCACCAGGGCGAGGGCCACCGCGGCGAGGCCCACCAAGCCCAGAACCCTGCCGATGGTGACGAAGGGATCGAGGGCCTGCTCCAGGGAACCTAGGTTGACGACGGTACCCACCCGCTGGCCGGCGACATCGGTGAGGGGACGCCCCGTCGCCAGCCAGGCGTCACGCCCCAGCTCGAGCTGGACAGCGGGCCGATCCGGATCCGCCAGGGAGTCGTCGAGGGCCGCCGTCAGCTCTTCCGCCGCCCGGCTGTCGAGGGTCGTGGCCGCCACCGTCACCTCGGGGCTTTCGGTGCCGCCGCCGAGCAGGAAGGTCACCTCCGTATTGGTGAGCTGACGCAGCTCGAGGGCCGCTGCGTCGTCGATGCTGTAGGCGGCGACCAGGTAGCCTTCCAAGACATCCCCGGCGCTCACCAGGGGAACGAGGACGGCGTAGTACAGCTGACCCTCGCGGGCCCAGATGCCATCGGCGGAGTAGGCCTCCTCGGCGAACGCGGCTGTGACGAGGGGGCTGGCGGAGAAATCACTATCGCCGCCCTGGAGGTCGGTACGTGCCACTACCTGGACTTCAGGGTCGAGGACGACGGCGAAGGTGAAACCGAGATCCCGCTGGCGTTCGTCGAGCTGGTCGGTCAAGGAGAGGATGTCTCCGGCCTGAACCGCTTCCACGAGGTACGCGATGAAATTGGGGTCACTGCTGACGGTAAGGGCCCGCAGGTAAAGCTGGTCGAGGCGGTCTTCCGCCTGGGCCGACTGCACCGAGGTGGAGCGTTCCAACTGCTCCCGTACGACGCCGTCGGCGATGCGGGCGCCGACGAGGCGGGTGACGAGGACCGAAGCGCCGACCGCCAGGATCACCAAGGCGGCGGTCAGGAGGAAGAGTCGCTGGCCTAAGGAGAGACCGAACTTAGGGGTAGGCTTTGCCACGTCGCTTTCTTCCGTACGGTTTGCCAAATTTGTTGCGATGCCGCGGGACCCGGGGCTTGGTGATCGCCAACTCCAGGTCTAGCGTTCCGCCGCTGCCGACCACGTACCTCAGGGTCTTGGGCTCCGCCCTCTCGTGCCAGACCGTGAGCTCCCCCGGGCCGGGGGGCAGGCCGGTGATCTCGAAAGCACCCTGAGAATCGAGGGTGGCGTAGTAAGGCGTGTCCACCACCACCACGTAGGCCACCATCGAATGGTGGACGTTGCAGAAGACGCGGACGATCCCCGGTTCGTGGAAGACCGTACCCTTGGCCTCGCCCCCTCGGTAGAGTCCGAGGTCGAAGCGGTTCTTGCCCGACACCGAGAACACGTTGTGGAGGATGGGATCCTGGTTGGGAAAGCGCACCGTGCTACCCACCGGAACCGTCAGCACCCGGGGGAGGAACTCCTTCCTCACGGTGGCGATCTCGAAGGGCTCCGCCGCCGGTTCCACCTCGACGGGCTCCTGGGGGCGGAAGTAGACGACCGCGTGCCGCGCCTCCCGACGGGTCTTGTCGTTGCCTTTCTCCACCAGCCTGATCTTTCCTTCGATCCGCTCCGCGCTGATCCCGGGGGAGGCGCCCAGGCAGAGAATGAGGAGGACGCCGATCGTGGCGCGGGCGGCCGTGGTGGGCCGAAGGATGGACATCCCGGAACGTGTCTCCGCTGTGAAAAGGTGGTGAAAGTTGCCCGAAGACTAGCAGATCCGATCCGGATCGGTACGAATCGGAACGGAGCATGGGCGCCCGCCGATCTCGACACGTAAGAGAGTATGGCCGACAATGTGGCCGACCGCCGCGGTATCGATCCCCGGCGGCCCCCCAGCCCCTCCCCCGACGACGGAACCACACCGACCTCAGAGACATTGACGCGGAAGATCGAGCAGATTCGAGCCAGGTACGAACTCCGTTCCCCATCGAACTGCCTTATCGAATGGAGCCCATCCCATGCCGGTTGCTGAAGACATCGTAGAAGCCCCCGTCGCCGTTCTGCCGAAGTCCGAAGGTGCCCTTCGGGCCTTCGAGGACATCAAGCCCCCCGCCATCTACAGTGAGCTGAAGCGCGGTGTGCTGGGGCAGAACCGGGCGCTGCGCTTCGTCTCTGTCGCCATCTACAAGCACACCACCGGCAAGGTCCCCGGAAACCTGCTCATGATCGGCAACTCGGGGACCGGCAAGACCACGATCATGAACAACATCCAGCGTCTCTACAACGAGATGCCGGAGTACCGACCGTTTCGGGCGGTCACCATCATCAACGCCAACCTGCTCGTGGACGTCGAGCGCATGGAGTTCCAGCCCGAGCGCCTGTTCACCGCGGTGGAGCAGAGGGCCCGGGCCATCTGCTCGAATCAGCCGACCCCCGAGGAGCTGAAGGAGGCCATCGAGCGGGCTACCCTCTGCATCGACGAAATCGACAAGATGTCGTCGGTGGTGGCGGAGAAGCCCAACGCCATCGGCGTGGTCCTCCAGCAGGGCCTCCTCACCCTGATGGAGGGGGAACAGCTGGTCCACCCGACCTACGCCTGGGTCGACGGCGAGGAGAAGCGGGTCAACCTGGAGATCGACACCGGCCGGATGATGTTCATCTGCGGCGGCGCCTTCGAAGGTCTTTACGACCAGGTCTACAACCGGGTGCTCAAGCCCGGCAGTGGCGAAAAGCTCCGTACCCAGACGATCCGTACCGCCGAAGGAAAGGTCCGGATGGAAACGGTCTTCGCCCTCGGCAACTACCTGAAGCCGAAGGACCTCTTCGATTTCGGCATGGTGCCCCAGTTCATGGCGCGTTTCGAGAACACCGTGCTGTTGAACGACCTCTCCGTGGACGTGCTGAAGGAGATCCTCCTCGAATCCTACGAATCTCCGTTCCTGCGGTCGAAGCGCTTCTTCGAGATCCTCGACATCGAGCTCCAGATCGAAGACCTCGCGGCCGCCCTGATGGCGGAGCAAGCGTACAAGGACTCCCGGACCGGCGCCCGCGCCCTGCGTCCGATCTTCGGCGAGCTGGTGAACCCGCTCGAGTTCGATCCCGAACGCGGGAACCTTTTGCAGCCGTCCGCCGAGGGAGGGGAGCGGCGCACCCTGCGGCTGACGGCGGACATGGTGCGGAAGGTCCTGAAGAGCTGATCCCTCCGCGGCCTCAGGTTGGGCCCTGGGACGTCGGCTCGGCGTCGGCCCCCAACCTGGCCCGGGGTCGTCCGGCGAGCACCAGAAGGAACACCGTCAGGGCCGGAGCGACCAACCACCAGGGGGGCCACCGACCGCCCTCGGATCGACCCTGTTCCGGATCCGAAGGCGACATCGACGGATCGACCTCAACCTGGGCGTCCATCCCCAGGGAGCTGGCATCGACCGGCACGGCTGCGACGACGTGGGCGATCGACCCCGCGGATACCAACAGGGCCCACAACAACAAACCAAGGGTACGGACGTCCAGCGGCGTGCTCCTTCGCGGCTTCCCCATCGTTCAACCCGAGAGCAGACTATCAGGCCGCCGTCGTCCCACAGGGCGAGCGCCGGCCCAGAGATCGGGCCGAGATCCGGCGCCCCTCTTCTGCTAAGCTGCTATGGATTCGCCGCGGTCCCCCCCTCCGGATCTTTCTTGGAGCGTTGTTCCAGATCGATCCCAACAGACATCCTAGGGCTTCGGTTTCTCCACTGGAGGCGCCCAGCACGATGGAGCCTTCCCACCTCGCCCCCCCGTCGGCCCCAAGGGCCTCCGCCGATGGAGGTGCGCTAGAACTGATCGAGGTCCTGGCCGCCATGATCCAAGGGCCCCTGGAGGCTCGATCGGCCATGGCTGCGGTCGAACGGCTCAGGGCTCTGCCGGCCCACCGCCGTTGGCGCCAGCTACCCGGAACCTATCTCCTGCTCGAGGGCTACCTGGAACAACTGGCCCCCGAGGCGGGGGGACGCACGGCCCTGCGGGCGAGGGTCCGCCGTGATTTCCCCGGACTCCTGGAAGAGGCGGGATTCGGACTCGTGTTCGAAGAGGGGCACCGACAGGAGGTGCTGCTTTGCCGCGAGTTCCTCTCCGCCGTGGTGGAGAAGGTTGTGGTAGCCCTGGGGGAGTCCGCCCACCCTTCGATCCACGCCGTCGGCCAATGGCTCGCTCGGCTGGCGGACCCGGAGGACGAGACGGTGGGGGAGCTCGACGGCGGCAGCTGGGGAATGCTCCTCGCCCGCCTGGGGGCGGATCTCTACGATCAGCTCAAGGCGTCGATGGGGGAGGAGGCGGTCCGCCGTCTTTACGAGGAAACGTACGACGACGTGGCCGAACAGTACCTCGGGCTGAGCACCTTCCCCGCGATCATCCGTCTGTTCCCTCCAAACCTCTTGGACGAGACGAAGATCCGCCACCTGTCCCGCAGCCAGACCCGAAAAGTCCTGATGGACAAGCTCGAAGAGCTGCGGGGGGCCAATCGCCAGCTGGAGGAGAACAACGCCGACCTCCAGATGGCGCTGGAGGTCCTGGAGCGTAGCAACGAGCAGTTGGAGCACCGGGTGGAGGACCGCACCCGGGAGCTGAGGGAGAGTGAAGAGCGTTTCCGATTGATCACCAGTTCCGCCCAGGACGCCATCCTCATGGTGGATCCCGGCGGGCTCGTCACCTACGTCAATCCGGCCGCGGAGCGCATGTTCCGTGCGGAGCCGGGTCACCTCCAAGGCCGGGTATTGGTGGACGAGGTCGTCCCCTCCCGCTTCCGCGACAGATACCGGCGGGCTTTTCGCGACGCCGTGCGCACCGGCAAAGGGGCGATCGTCGGGCAGGCCGCGGAGTTCGTAGCCCAGCGCCGGGACGGCAGCGAGTTTCCGGTGGAGCTGTCGATGTCGGCGGTCAGGATCGGCGACGCTTGGAACCTCGTCGGCATGGTGCGGGACATCAGTCAGCGCAAGCGGGAAGAGGAGCAGCGGCGCCAGCTCGAGGTGCAGATCCAGGAAGCCCAGAGGCTGGAGAGCCTCGGGGTCCTGAGCGGCGGCCTGGCCCACGACTTCAACAATCTGCTCACCACCATCATCGGCAACGTCGGGCTGATGGAGGTCGTTCTCGGCTCCGACTTCTCGATGGCGGAGAATCTCAGGGACGTCCACGAGGCGGCCCAGCGGGCCGCGGATCTGACCCAGCAGATGCTGGCCTATTCGGGTCGGGGAAGGTTCTTGGTGGAAACCCTGGACGTAGGGGCCCAGGTCCGAGAGATGGGGGAGCTCCTGCGTGCGTCGGTGCCGAAGCGGTGGTCCCTCGAAGAGGACTTCGACCCCGCGGCGCCATGCGTCGACGCCGACCGTTCCCAGATCCAGCAGGTGGTCATGAACCTGGTGAGCAACGCCGCCGATTCCTTGGACGGGCCCGATGGCACCGTACGGGTCCGGGTGTTCGGTCTGGAGGCCAGTCCTGAGCTGCTGGCGGAGTGCCGCCTGGGGACCGGTTTGCCCGCCGGTTTGTACACCTGCTTGGAAGTCTCGGACGACGGCAGCGGTATGGACAGCGACACATGGGCCAAGATGTTCGAGCCCTTCTTCACCACCAAGTTCACCGGCCGGGGCCTCGGTCTGTCGGCGGTGCTGGGGATCGTCCGCGGCCATCGGGGCGCCCTCTGGGTCCACAGCCACCCGGGGCAGGGCACGACGGTGAGGGTGCTCCTGCCGGCGTCCCGATCCGCGCCGGATGCGGCGGCGGACGACGGATCCGGTGGGACGACGGTGCCGGTCACGGGCGGCACGATTCTGGTGGTGGATGACGAGCCGGCGGTGCGCTTCCTGGCTCGATCGGTGCTGGAGGCCTTCGGTTTCGACGTCCTCGACGCGGAGGACGGGGTCGAGGCGATCGAGGTATACCGGGAGCGGAGCCACGACATCGACCTCGTCCTGCTGGATCTCACGATGCCGAACATGGACGGTGAGCAGGCCCTCGGCGCGATCCAGGGTATCGACCCTGAGGCCAAGGTGCTCCTGTGCAGCGGCTACAGCCGCGACGAGACGATGAGCCGGGTCGCCGGACGCCCGGTTTCTGGCTTCATCCACAAACCCTATGAGGTCCAGGCCCTGGTTTCCGAGGTCCGGCGGGTCCTCGGTGGCCTACCCCCCATGGGGCCGTCCACGGCAGGGTGAGGAAAGCGAACAGCGAGAGGATTGACAGGACGCCCGCAGAAAGCACAGGCTTGGCCGAACGTGCCCGACGACCGGAGGATAGTCATGACCCGCACCGCGAGAGCATTGCTGCTTTTCCTTGTTTCGATTCCGGCCCTTCTCGTTTCGCTCCCCGCCGCCGCTGACGTGCTGGTGATGGTGGATGGTTCCCAGATCGAAACCGACGGCCCGTGGGAGGTCCGCGGTCGCCAGATCCGGTTCCGCCTGCCCAACGGTACCCTCTCTTCGGTACGGGCCTCCGAGGTGGACCTCGCCGCCAGCGAGGAAGCCACCCAAGCCGCGACCCGTCCGGCCCCTGCCCCCGTGGAGGCCCCCGAACCGGAGCCGGTTCTGGTGTTGACGGACAAGGACATCGGCCGAGCCTCCGCGGAGGTGATCCAAGAGGCCGACACCGCCGCCGCCGGGGCCAACGTCCAGGTCCAGGACTGGAGCTACAACCGACTCGAGACCGACGACCCCGCCTACGAGCTCGTGGGGACCCTGCGTAACGTAGGAACGACTCCGGTGAGCGGCCTTAGCCTCTACGTGGACATCACCGGGGTGGACGAAGGGGGCAGCGGAGTCACCGCCCGCAACATGCTCCGGGAAGTACAGATCGACGCCGGGGAGCTGGAGGCGGGGGAGTCCACCGACTTCCGCTACGCGATCAGCCGCAGCGATCTCTTCGGCAGCGGAGCCCCCGAGCAGTTCGTCAATCCACAGGTCAACTTCGACGTTCGCTTCGAGGAAGTCGCGGTCCCGGCGGAGGACGGCGAGCTGCCGGGGGATGAGGACGTGGGTGCCGACGAAGCCGGGACCGTAGACGGCTTCGACACCGAAGAGGAGCCCGACTTCGAAGAAGAAGGCTGAGGAGATCCTCAGCCCCCGGATCACATCTTCGCAACCGGCGTGTATTTACCCATGTCCGCGGCCGCGGCGGCGCACATCGGCATGAGCGTTTCGCCCGCCGGGCCTAGCCACCCCTGCATCTTCTCGAGAACCTCCGGGCCCGCCTTTCTCGGCGTGCCGACGTCGAAGGGCGGAGCCGGGTCGTATTCCAGGGCCAGCTGCGTCATTTTCGCCACGTCTTCGCCCAGTAGCTCCGCCAGCAACACGAGACCGAAGTCGATGCCGGCCGTCACGCCGCCGCCCGAGATGCGGTTGCGGTCGATCACCACCCGCGCTTCCTGCGGTGTGGCCCCGAAAAGGGACAGAGCCCCGCGGGCGGACCAGTGGGAGGTCGCGCGATATCCCCGGAGCAGGCCCGCCGCCGCCAGCACGATGGATCCTCCACAGACGCTGGTCACATACTTTGCCCGCTGTCCGCGGTCGGCCAGGAAGCGAAGCACCTCGGCGTCGCGCATTATCCCGAAGGCACCGCCCGGCACGAAGAGTACGTCCAGGTCGTCGGGGCACTCGTCCAGCGTCGACGTAGCTTTCATGACGAGGCCGCTGTCCGTCTCGAGAAGGTCGGTGTTCTTCCACACCACGTGCACATTGCACGACGGGGCGAGGACCGTATGCGGGCCGATCAGGTCCAGCACGGTGACCCCCGGGTAGAGGAGCATCGCCACCTCCGGTTTCCGCCCCCTGTGCAGGGAAGGAAGCTTGAAATCCCCCTGCTGCAATGCCTCGTTGTCCGCGGCGGCGCCGGCGGAACCTCTCCTATGGATCGCGTCGGCGTCGGGACTCAGGTTCTGTTTCTCGGTATCCATGTCGCTCTCCTTGTTTCGACCTTGCTGGCCGGGTCGAGCCGAACGCCCGGCCCGCACGGCTAGTGTCGTTGACATCGCGAATGGCGTAAATGACAATGTTCCGACATATTCGGCCATGATCCAGAACAGAGACGATCCATGCCCCAATCACGCGGCGCTCCGGTGGGGAGCGAATCCAGACGCATTATCTTTCTGGCGTTCTCGCGGGTTGCCCTCCTTGACCTGGTGGGGCCTTGGGAGGTTTTTTCCTTCGCCAACAAGCTCGCCGCCGCTGAGTCGCCGCCCTACGACCTGGAATTGGTGAGCGCCGAGGGCTCCGCGACCATCCAATCCTTCGGCGGAATCTCGCTGGCGAGCCACTGTTCGGCGGAGAGCTGCCGCGGAGCCATCGACACGCTCGTCGTTCCGGCCGCCGACCTGAAGACCTGGCCCGCCGGTTCTCCAGACGGATCTTCGAAGATCCTGCGCCGCTTGGCGGCCCGGTCACGCCGGGTCGTTTCGATCTGCGCCGGGGCGTTTCTGCTGGCGGACGCCGGGCTCCTAGACGGTAAGAAGGCCACGACCCATTGGCGCGGGGCAGAGGAGCTTTCGGCGCGCTTTCCGAAGGTCGATGTTCAGGCCGACTCGATCTACGTCCGGGATGGAAACGTCTATACCTCCGCCGGCGTCACCGCCGGCATCGACCTCGCGCTGGCCCTCGTGGAAGAGGATCTGGGCCGGGCGCTGGCCCTCGACTGCGCCCGGCACCTCGTGGTCTTCATGCGTCGCCCGGGCGGCCAGGCCCAGTTCAGCGCTACCCTGGCGTCACAGCAAGCTGAGCGCAACTCGATCCACGAGCTGATCACGTGGGCCGCGGACAACCCGTCGAGTGACCTCTCCGTCGAGGCGATGGCCGGGAGGGTCCACATGAGTGTGCGCAACTTCTCCCGGGTCTTCCGGAATGAGGTCGGAGAGACCCCCGCCGCCTACGTCGAGAAGGTAAGAATCGAAGCGGCGCGGCGCCGTCTCGAAGAGACCGATCAATCCCTCGACGTCGTCGCGGCGAGCTGCGGCTTCGGCAGCGCGGATTCGATGCGGCGTTCCTTCCATCGCGTCGTGAACGTCACCCCCAGCGACTACCGCCGACGGTTCTGTCAGTCCTGAGCCTGCGATCCCCACCCCCTCGTCGAAGTGAGATGGGGATCTCACACGACGATGTTGACGAGACGGCCGGGAACGACGATCACTTTCCTTGGCTCCTTGCCTTCGAGGAACCGTTTCGCGTTCTCGGAGCCCAGGGCGAGGGTCTCCAGATCATCCTTCGAGATGTCCTTCGGGACATCGATGCGGTCCCGCAGCTTGCCGTTGACCTGAACCACGACGGTCACCGTCTCCTCGACGCACAGGGACTCGTCGTGCCCCGGCCAGGGTTGGGAGACCACCAGCCCGGCGTCCTCGCCCTCCGGCGTCAGCCGCTGCCACATCTCCTCCGCGAGGTGGGGTGCATAGGGCGCGAGGACCCGGGCGAAGGTCTGGAGAATGCCGCGGGGAACCGAATTGGCCGCGGTCGCCTCGTTGACGAACACCATCATTTGGGAGATGGCGGTGTTGAACCGCAGCCCTTCGGTATCTTCGTAGACCTTCTTGATCGTCTTGTGGAGGGTCTTCTCCAGGGCCGGCTGGCTTGACGGGGGGGCGTCCACCAGGCTCGCCGCCAGCTCGCCGGAGCGATCGTCCACCACCAGGCGCCAGGCGCGGGCCAGGAAGCGGTACACCCCCTCCACGCTTTCCATCTGCCAGGGCTTGGTTTGCTCCAGGGGTCCCATGAACAGCTCGTAGAGGCGGAGGGAGTCGGCCCCGTACTCCTCGATGACTTTCATCGGGTCGATGCCGTTGAGCTTCGACTTGGCCATCTTCTCGACCTGCACGCTCACCGGACGATCGTCCCCGGGCACGAAGACCTCGCCGTCCCGCTCTTCCAGATCGTCGCGGAAGTGGTACTTGCCGTCCTGGTCCCGATAGCTGGTGGAGAGGATCGTGCCCTGGTTGAAGAGACGCTGGAACGGTTCTTTCGACGCCACTAGGCCGGCGTCGAAGAGCACCTTGTGCCAGAACCGGGCGTAGAGGAGGTGGAGCACGGCGTGCTCCACGCCGCCGACGTACAGGTCCACCGGCAGCCAGTACTTCTCCAGCTCCGGATCCCACGGCTGCTCGGCGTTGTCGGGGTCCATGTAGCGGAGGTAGTACCAGCAGGACCCGGCCCACTGGGGCATCGTGTTGGTTTCCCGCACGGCACGGCGACCATCGGGCAGCTCCACCATCAGCCAGTCGTCGCCGCCGCGGGCGAGGGGGGGCTGGCCGTCCGCCGTCGGCTTGTATTCATCCACGTGGGGCAGGGTCACCGGCAGCTGATCGTCGGGGATGGCGACGGACCCTCCGTCCTCCGTGAGGGCGATGGGGAAGGGCTCACCCCAGTACCGCTGGCGGGAGAACAGCCAGTCCCGCAGCTTGTACTGCACTTTGGCGGTGCCCTTGCCCTCCGCCTCCAGCCACTCGATCATCTTGGCCTTCGCCCCGTCCACGGCGAGGCCGTCGAGGAAAGCGGAATGGATCGCCGGACCGTCGCCGGTGTAGGCCTCGCCGTCGAAGTCCGCCGGCGGTTCCACGGTGCGCAGGATCGGCAGGTCATAGACCTTGGCGAAGTCCCAGTCCCGCTGATCCTGACCCGGCACCGCCATGATGGCGCCGCTGCCGTAGCTCATCAGCACGTAGTCGGCGACCCAAACCGGGATGCGCTGATCATTGGCGGGGTTGATGGCGTAGGCGCCGGTGAAGACGCCGGTCTTCTCCTTGGCGAGGTCGGTCCGCAGCAGGTCGGACTTCTGGGTTGCGTCCGCCACGTAGGCGTCGACGGCGGATCGCTGGGCGTCGGTGGTGATTTCGGCCACCAGCGGATGCTCCGGCGCCAGAACGCAGTAGGTGGCGCCGAAGAGGGTGTCGGGGCGGGTGGTGAAGACGCTAAAGCCGGCACCGGAGTCGGCGATGGGGAAGGTCACCTCGGCGCCGGTGGACCGGCCGATCCAGTTGCGCTGCATCTCCTTGACGGAGTCGGGCCAGTCCACCAGATCGAGGTCGTCCAGCAGCCGCTGAGCATAGACCGTGATCTTCAGCATCCACTGGCGCATGTTGCGCCGCTCCACCGGATCGCCGGTCTCCACGTACTTCCCGTCCTTCACCTCCTCGTTGGCCAGGACCGTGCCGAGGGCGGGGCACCAGTTGACCGGCACGTCCGCCAGGTAGGCGAGGTCCCGCTCGTACAGCCGCAGGAAGATCCACTGGGTCCAGCGGTAGTAGTCCGGGTCGGTGGTGGAGATCTCCCGCGACCAATCGTAGGAGAACCCGAGGCGCTTGATCTGCTGGCGGAAGTAGTCGACGTTCCGCTTCGTGATCTTCGCCGGGTGAATGCCTTCCCGCACCGCGGCGCGCTCCGCCGGCAGGCCAAACGCGTCCCAGCCCATCGGGTGTAGCACGTGGTGGCCGGTCATCCGCTTGAAGCGGGCCACCACGTCGGTGGCGGTGTAGCCTTCGGCGTGGCCGACGTGGAGACCCGCACCGGAGGGGTAGGGGAACATATCGAGCACGTAGTACTTCGGCTTCTTCCGCAGCTCCTCGAGATCCTGGGCCGTGCGATACGCTTGGCGGTCGTCCCAAATGCTCTGCCATTTCGGTTCGATGTCGGCCGGGTTGTAGCGCATGTTACGGTCCTCGGGAGCAAGTGGGAGTCGGCTGGATGATGGGGGCCGGAGGGATCCTCGGGACGAGGGAACGGTGGGGCCTCCGGGGCCGGCAGGATAGCAAGCGCTTCGGCGCAGAGACAAGGGATCTGGGCCCGCGGCGTCCCCTCGGGAGGACACCGTAGCCGGCGGAGGATAAGCACGTTGGAGCCAGCCGCTGAAAAAGCCGGCTGGGGGCGGAGGGAACGGGCTCTGGGCCAGTGGCACCGGACTTGCTAGAGATGAAGACATCCTCGGCCGGAGCCCATAGCCGAGGCCAGACACCGCCGCCGACCTGTGAACCCACGAAGATGCCCTGAGGGTGGAACCATGAAATACGACGGACCGACCCATCGCCGATCGAGCTGCACTGTGAAGGCCAGCGCCATCGATCTGGGAAGGTCGTGGACGGGGCTTCGGTCCGCCCTCTTGGGGGTCCTCACGGTCGTCGCCTTGCTGGCGTCCGCCCCCGCTCACGGGCAGGAGCCCGACGTCGATCCGCTCTTTGGCGAAGTGATCGACGTCCGGGTCATCAACGTCGAAGCGGTGGTCACCCAGCGGGGGGACCGGGTCCCGGGCTTGGGGGCGGACGACTTCCGGCTCCTCGTGGACGGCGACGAAGTGCCCATCGAGTACTTCGCCGAGGTGTCCATGGGCACCGCCATCACCAGCGCCGATGGCCCCTCCAGGGCCTCCGGTCCGGCGGCGGTGCCGGCCCTTCGTCCGGGCCAGCAGGTCGGCACCCATTACCTGGTGTTCATCGACGACTATTTTTCCATCGCCGCCCGCAGGGACCAGGTGCTGTCCCGAATGGCCCGCCAGCTGAAAGAGCTGGGGCCCGAGGACCGCATGGCGGTGGTGGCCTACGACGGCCGCAAAGTGGAGATGCTGACCACCTGGACCCGCTCGGAATCGGACCTGCGCCGGGTCTTGGCCCGGGCCTCCGATCGCCCCGCCTACGGTCTCCACAGGCGCAGCGAATGGTCCCGGCTGCGTTCCGAAGCGAGGTCCGGCGGGCGCCCCCTTTCCGGCAGCTTCGCCGGTACCGGCTTCGCGGGCTCGGGGCGGGGGTATTCCCGCGGCGCCCTGGAGCCGGGGCGCGAGCTAACCGGCCAGGTCTCCCGCCTGGGGGCCGCCGTCGGCGCGACGATGCGTGGCTTCGCCCAGCCGTCCGGCCGCCGGGTCATGCTGCTGATGTCCGGAGGTCTTCCGACCCTCGGGGAGGACGAGCTCTACTACGCGGGATCCCTTTTCGGTAGCGAGCGCTACGACGACCAGCGGGATCTGCGACGGGTCTTCGGGCCGGTGGTGGAGACCGCCAACCGCCTCGGCTACACCCTCTATCCCGTGGATATGGGACCCCTCGATACCGGCCTGACCAGCGCCGCCGACCGCAGTTTGATCCAGTCCCGCTTCCGGCGCCAGGTGGAGAGCGACCGGGAGTTCCTCGCTGACGACTCCCTCTACTACCTCGCCGACGCCACCGGCGGCCGCGCCCTCTTGGACGGCGCACGGTTCGACGCCCTCGGCGCGACGATCCGGGATACCCGGTCGTACTACTGGATCGGTTTCACCCCCCGCTGGCAGGGGGACGACTCCGGCCATACCGTGGAGTTGGAGGTCCGTCGACCGGGGCACAAGGTACGCTCGCGGGACGGCTATGCCGACCTTTCCCGACGCTCCTTGGTGACAATGGAGGTGGAGAGCGCCCACCTTTTCGACCACCCCCTTCCGGACGTCGAGGGCTTCGACGTGCAGTTGGGCCCCTCGGAGAAAGCCGGCTGGGGAAAGATGACGGTTCCCATCGAGCTGTCGATCCCCCTCGAAAACGTTACCTTCTTGCCGGCGGGGAACGGCTGGGCAGCCCGTCTCGAACTGCGGGTGGTGGCCACCGACCACCTCGGCAACTCCGCCGAGGTCCCCGTCGTCGAGGTGGATCTGCGCTGGGACGGTCCCCCTGGGGCCGACGCCAAAGCGACGTACGGCCTGACCCTGGAGCTGCGCCGCCGACCCCATCGGATGCTGGTGAGCCTCTACGATCCACCGACTGGAACCCTCCTGTCCCAAAGGGTCGAGCTGGCCCTTTGAGTACCCGCCGCCGGGATCCGATCCATCCAATCGCTTGGAAGTCCGCGAACACTAAATAAAACCTGCCCTGAAATCCTGGGGAGGGCACCTCCCGCAATCTCAGGGATTCTGACCTAGGAGAGTCCGCAATGTACCGCCTCACGCTCGTGCCACTTTTGCTGACAGCCTTGCTGGGGGGCACCGGCACGGCCGCGGCCCAAGACTCGGACGACCTCTTCGGCGAGGTCATCGACGTCCGGGTGATGAACCTGGAGGTCGTGGTCACCGAAGACGGAGCCCGGGTCCACGGCCTCGGTCCCGAGGACTTCGTTCTCGAAGTGGACGGGGAGCAGGTGCCCATCGAATACTTCACCGAGGTCGTCGGCGGCACCGCGACGGTGCGCACCGGAGCCGGCGACGCCACGGTGCCGGCCCTCGCCCCGGGCGAACCCGTCGGCACCAGCTACCTGCTGTTCATCGACGAATTCTTCTCCATCGCCCGCGACCGTGACCAGGTCCTCGACGGCTTCATCGAGCAGCTACCGAACCTCACCCCCGCGGACCGTATGGCGATCATCGCCTACGACGGGAAGAACATCGAAATGCTCAGCAACTGGAGCCAGAGCGTGCCCGGGATCACCAGCATCCTGAGGCGCGCAAAGGCCAGGCCGGCCTACGGGCTCCAGCGTCGGGCGGAGCGGCGGTCCTTCGAGACCCGCACCGAGGTGGAATCCCTGGGGTTCGTGGCGGGCCGCGGCAACATCACCAACAATCCCCTGCAGCGCAGTCTGCTCATCGAAGAGGAACAGTTCGCCCGGCAGGTGTCCAGCCAAGTGCAGAACGCGGTGATGGCGGCGTCGTCGGCGCTGCGGAGCTTCGCCAACCCTCCGGGTAGGAAGGCCATGATCCTTCTGTCGGGCGGTTGGCCGGGGGATCCCGCCATGTGGGTGGCGGGGGATCCGGTCCGGGCGGTCAACTACAACGGCGTCGATCGGGGGCAGCGACTCTTGGATCCGCTGGCGCAGACCGCCAACCGCCTCGGCTACTCCCTCTACACCGTCGACGTCCCCGGAATCTCCGACTTCGACGGCGAGGCGAGCTTCGCCACCGTCGGCGAGGCCAACATCCGGCGTCAAGAGCGCTTCGAGCGGGAGCGGGAAGAAGAGTCGGCGCTGATTCAGCTGGCGGAGCGTACCGGCGGCAAGGCCCTTCTCAACAGCACCAACCGCGACGCCTTCGAACGTACGGTGGCGGACACCCGTTCCTACTACTGGCTCGGCTTCACGCCGACTTGGAAGGGGGACGACAGCAACCACCGGGTCGAGGTGCGGGTGCTGCGCAAGGGTCTCAAGACCCGGACCCGCAAAGACTTCACCGACCTCTCCCGTTCGTCCGAAGTCTCGATGATGGTGGAAAGCGCCCTGCGCTTCGGCGATCCCCCCAGTGCCGCCCCCCTCAAGGTCCAGGTGGGTCGCGGCAAGCGGGCGGGGTGGGGAAAGCGGGACGTGCCCCTGGCGGTTCGGATCCCCCTGGACTCCGTCGCCTTCCTGCCGACGGCGGAAGGATTCGAGGCCAAGGTGGAGCTCCGGGTGGCGGTGCTGGACGAGGGGGGGAACACCTCCGACATTCCGGTCATTCCCCTCGACCTCCAAGCGCAGCGGGAGCCCGTGACCGACGACTACACCGTGTTCGAGACGAGCCTGCGCATGCGCAACCAGCAGCATGACCTGGTGGTTTCGATCTACGACCGAACTTCGGGCAAGATCCTGTCCACCAAGGTCCAGGTGGCCTCCAAGTAGAGTGGCGGCGCGGGTCGCCTCGGTCGATCCGTTTTGGAACAGCCGCAGTGAAATGGGCGGATGTCGGGGGTTCCGGCATCCGCCTCCGTGCGTTCTAAGGTCTCGACGAGCGATCTACGAATTTTTTCGTTGACACTACGAAACCCTTCGTATTGAATATCCGTAGAGTCCCGCAGGACCCCGGAAGACCTGGCCAGGCTTGGGGAACGCGAAACCACTTTGGAGGCGTTCGATCACCATGGCACGAAAACGAAGCAACCATCCCACCGACGCGGAGCTGGGCATCCTCCAGGTGCTTTGGCGGCGCGGACCGTCGACCGTGCGGGAAGTGCAGGAGGACCTCGAGAGGACCGCCCCGGCGGGATACACGACGGTTCTCAAGCTCATGCAGATCATGACCGAGAAGGGGCTCGTGGACCGGGACGAATCCCAGCGGGCCCACGTCTACAGCGCTGGGGAAGCGCGCCAGACGGTCCAGCGGGGACTGGTGGGGGACCTCCTCGACCGCGCTTTCGACGGCTCGGCGAGTCTGCTGATGCAGCAGGCGCTAGCGACGCGGCCCCCGTCGTCGGAAGAGCTCGACGCGATTCGCCGCATGCTCGACGCCGCGGATCGGGACGGTGGCGCCGGAGAAGGGGGTGCGCAATGACGATCTCGACGCTGTTCGACGGCCTGGGGCGTCCCGTTGTCTGGGCCCTGGTCCATTTTCTGTGGCAGGGAACCCTGGTTGCCTTGGCGGCGGCCGTGGGCCTTTGGCTGCTGCGTCGCCGCGATCCCCTCGGCCACGATCCTGGGTCGCGCTACGGCCTCGCGGTGTCGGGCCTGCTGCTGATGGCGATCCTTCCGGTGGTCACGGCGCTTCACCTGGCGTCCTCCTCCCCGGCCAACGAGGGCGGTGTTCCCGGCGTGGTGGCCGGCGCCCTGGCCACCGATGTCGCCTCGAATCCGGCGACCGACGGGGCACGGACAGGGCCCGGCGTTGCCCCCGACGGGGCTGCCTTGGGGCCATGGGCCTCGGATGCATGGGGGCCGTGGCTTCTTGCGGCCTGGCTGCTGGGGGTTCTGGGTCTTGGGGTCGTCCACGCCGGAGGCTTCTGGAGGGCCCAGACCCTCCGCTGGAATACGCGTACGGCGGACGCCCAGTGGCGCCAACGGCTCGAGAGTCTCTGCCAGCGCCTCGATATCGATCGCCCGGTTGCGCTCCTCGAATCCTCCCGTGCCGCCGTGCCGTTCGTCTTGGGCTGGCTACGCCCGGCGGTGGTGGTTCCCGCCGGCGCCTTCGTCGGTCTCGCCCCGCAGCAGCTGGAGGCGGTGCTCGCCCACGAGCTGGCCCACGTGCGGCGCCACGACTACCTGGTGAATCTTTTCCAGATGGCCCTGGAGACCCTGCTCTTCTTCCACCCCGGTGTCTGGTGGCTGTCCCGCCAGGCCCGGATCGAGCGGGAGGCCTGCTGCGACGACCTGGCGGTCCGCGCCTGCGGTGAGCCCCTGGTGCTCGCCCGGGCCCTGGCGAAGCTGGAGGATCTCCGTTCGGCGGCCCCCATGCCGGCCCTCGGGGCCGGTGAC
This sequence comes from Acidobacteriota bacterium, assembly GCA_038748685.1. GTDB lineage: Bacteria > Acidobacteriota > Thermoanaerobaculia > Multivoradales > J023 > JAUIJL01. The sequence goes on from JBCDIS010000103.1 coordinate 23,256, forward strand.
GGGGCTCTGCTGGATCGCATCCGGCGCCTGGTGGGCCGCCCCTCGAACGACCCGATGGCCAACGCCGGTTCCTCCGGATCCTTGGGGGCCTCCCTTGGGGGCGCACTGGTGGCGGCCCTGGTGGCGACCGCGGCGGTCTTGGTGGGAAGCGGACCAACGCTGACGGCGGCCCCCGCCGAAGCGGCGGTTTCCGAAGAGAGCTCCGTGGAGGTGGTCTCCCAGCCGGAGATCGAGGTCGAGGTCGAGCAGCGGGTTTCCGAAGCGAGGAAGACCAACTGGGACGTCGAGATCCGCTGGGGCGCCGAGACCGGAGCGGACCTGCGCCGAGCCGCGGCGGGGACCCCCCCCTGGGCCCATCTGGGTGACGGGGACTTCGAGCGGCTGGCGGAGGACGGCGTCGACGGGGATCTCCTGCGCGCCCTGGACCGCGCCGGCATCGCTGCGAGCCTCGACGAGCTGGTGGGCCTCGCCCGGCACGGCGTCGACGGGGACGACATTGACGCCATGCGCCGGGCGGGTCGCGCCGACCTGACGGCTGACGACCTCGTGACCCTGGCGCGGCAGGGTATCGACGGGGACGACATCGCCGACCTGGAGCGGGTGGGCTACGGCGGCCTCTCGGTGGCCGACCTGGAGCGATTGGCTCGCCACGGTGTCGATGCCGACGATGTGGAGGAGCTGAGGGGTGCCGGCCTCGAAGGGCTGTCCCTCGACGACCTCGCGGACCTCGCCCGGCACGGTATCGACGGCGACGACATCGCCGACCTGCGGGACGCCGGCTACCAGGACTTGACGGTCCAAGAGCTGGTGGACCTGGCGCGCCAGGGTGTGGACGGCGATGACGTGGCGGAGCTGCGGGACGCCGGCCTTCGGGACCTCAGCCTCGACCAGCTGGCGGACCTGGCCCGGCACGGCATCGACGGGGACGAGGTGGCGGAGCTGCGGGACGCGGGACTCGGAACCCTGTCGGTGGAGGAGTTGATCGCCCTCTCCAGTCACGGCATCGACGGCGACGACGTATCGGATCTCCGGAATGCCGGTTTGAACAACCTGACCGTCGAGGAGCTGCTGCTCTTGGCCCGCCACGGCATCGACGGCGACGACCTGGAGGACGCGGGCCTCGACCCCCGAAACGTGACGGTGGACGAGCTGGTGCGTCTGGCGCAGCGGGGTGAGCTATGAGCGTCCGCCGATTCGCAGTCGCGATGGTTCTCACCTTGGCCGCGGCCGGTGGCTTCTCAATCGCCGCCGTCGGCGAGAGTCCCGAGAATGGCGTCGTCGAAGGAAGCTGGAGCGCCGAGAGGGATGGTGAACACGTCCAGCTGCATCTCCAGCGCAGGGGCCACCACATGAGCTTCTCCGTGCCGGTTCGCTCCCTGACCACCGCGCCGATGGGCCTCGAGCTGCGCCGCGAGGCGGGAACGGTGCGGATGTCGGGGGAGTTCGACGGTGCGCGGGGCGGTGGGGTGTTCCGGTTCGAAGGGGACGACCGCTACGCCGCCGAGATGGAGCGCCGCGGCCACGGAAACCTCGACGCCCTTCGCCTGTTCGAGCTGGCGGCGGTGGACCTCACCCTGAGCTTCGTGGACGGCCTGGCGGAGCTCGGCTATGACGAGAATCTCCAGCGTCTGATCGAGATGCGCATCCACGGGGCCGACGCCACCTACGCCAAAGCGATGCGCGGCCTGGATCTCGGAGAGCTGACCTCCAGGCATCTAGTGGAGATGCGGATCCACCGGGTGGACCCGTCATACGTTCGAGCCGTGCAGGCCGCCGATCTCGGCGACCTCTCAGCGCGGCGTCTGGTGGAGATGCGCATCCACAGGGTGGATCCGGCGGCCATCCCATAGTTACGGGAGCTCGGCCTCGGCACCCTCTCCGTGAACCGCTTGGTCGAGATGGGGATCCACGGCGTCGACGCACCCTATGCCCGTGATCTCCAAGCCCTTGGCCTTCAGGACCTCAGCTGGCGCCGTCTGGTGGAGATGCGCATCCACGGCCTGACCCCCGACTATGTCCGCGAGATGGGGGAGCTGGGCTACCGGGATCTGCCGGCCCGCCGGTGGGTGGAGATGCGTATCCACCGCGTCGACCCGGAGTGGGTCCGAAGCCTGAAGGAACGGGGCCACCGCGATCTTACGGCGCGGCGGCTGGTGGAAATGCGGATCCACGGGTGGGACTCCCCACCAGGGTCCCGCTGAGCGTCCAGCCGGGCCAAACCCGGCCCCGGGGCTCGCACCCCAGGGCCGGTTCAAATCCTGCTCAGAAATGCCAGGGGAAGCGGGAGAAATCCCGGGGTCGCTTCTCCACGAAGTGGTCCCGCCCCTCTTTGGCTTCGTCGGTCATATAAGCCAGCCGGGTCGCCTCGCCGGCGAAGATCTGCTGGCCCACCATGCCGTCGTCCGCAAGGTTGAATCCAAACTTCAGCATGCGCATCGCGGTGGGGCTCTTCGAATTGATCAGCCGCCCCCACTCGAGGGCCACCGCCTCCAACTCGGCGTGGGGCACCACCGCGTTGGCCATCCCCATCTCGTAGGCGTCCTGGGCGCTGTAGTCGAGGCCGAGGAAGAAAACCTCCCGGGCCCGTTTCTGGCCCACCTGCCGGGCCAGCAGTGCGGACCCGTAGCCGCTGTCGAAGCTGGCGACATCCGGGTCCGTTTGCTTGAAAACCGCGTTCTCCTTGCTGGCGAGGGTCAGGTCGCAGACCACGTGGAGACTGTGTCCGCCCCCCGCCCACGCCCCCCCCCCCCCCCCCACCCCCCCCCCCCCCACCCGCGCCCGATTGGCAAGCGCGCCCGCCGCCCCCTCCCACCACGCGCCCCCACCCCCGCGCCCGCCGAGCCCCCCCCGCCGCCCACAC
>JBCDIS010000104.1:0-25999 GCA_038748685.1 Acidobacteriota bacterium
GGGCGTTGCCGAGGTTGTAGTGGGCGCGGGCGGCGAGATCCGACCGTCCGGTCTCGGTCGCCGCCTCCAGCAGGGGTGCGGCGTCTCCACGCCCGGCCCGTAGACGGGCGGTGCCGGCGTTGAACCGCGCCACCGGGTCGTCGGGCCGCAGTCGCAGGGCGGTGTCGAGGTCGTCGACGGCTCGCTCCAGCTGTTCGTCCCCCATCGCCTCCAGGCCCCTCCGGGTCCGTTCTTCCGGGTTGAACAGCCAGCGGTCGAGGTCCCCACCTCCGGGTTCCTGCCCGGCTTCGGGGGCTTCGGCTCCCTCGGCCCCTTCCTGGGCGGCGGGCCCTGCGGTCACCGGGTCGGGCTGGGGCGGCGGCGGGGCCTGGGCCGCGACGGTCAGTGCCAGGGCGCCGGTCAGCGGGAGGATCAGGACGAGGGACCACCACGCGGAGCGGTCCGGGGTCTTGGTCGCGGTCCGGGTCACGGGCGTCCCTCCTCCTTTGTCGGGGCGAAGGGGGCCACGAAGAGGTGGAGCACCAGGGCCAGGATGGCGGCGGCGAGGGGCCACTGGAAGCGCTCCTCCAGCAGCTCGATACTCTCACTACCGTAGCTCTGAAGCTCCATACCCTCGATCTGCCCGACGATCGGATCGAGGTCGGTGGCGGCCCCCCCCGCACGGAGGTAGTCGCCTCCGGTCTTGCGGGCGAGGGCTTCGAGGTTCTGCTCCATCAGCCGGCTGACCACCACCTGGTCGTTGTCGTCACGCTTGTATTCCACCGGCGCGCCGGGGCGCTCCGGCGGCAGCTCCAGGGGCTTGCCCTCCCGGGTGCCGACGCCGATGGCGTGGACGATCACCCCCCGCCCCTCGAGGTCAGCGGCCACCGTTTCGAGCCCCGAGCCGTGGTCCTCGCCGTCGCTGAGCACCACCATCACGTGGTGCTTGTCCCCCCCGTCTGGAAACAGCTCCGCCGCCTGTTCGAGGGCGGGGGCGAGCTCGGTCCCGGGGGTCGGAAGGGAGCCGGGCTCGACGGCGTCGAGGAGCAGATCGAGGACCGCCACGTCGGCGGTGAGGGGCACGAGGACGACACCGTCCCCCTCCGCCTGGACCAGTGCCACCCGATGGCCCGGCAGGCGCTGGGCCAGCTGGCGGATCAGGGTCTGGGCCACCCAGATCCTCGACGGCTGGACGTCCCGGGTGGCCATGGAGAGGGACGTGTCGAGCACGAAGACGATGTCGACCCCGCGCCGCTCCACCTGCTGCTCCGACAGCCCCCAGCGGGGCTGGGCGAGGGTCAGGGCCACCGCCGCCAGGGCGACGGCCAGCAACAGCACCGAAGCCACCAGGCGGGAGCGGCGGAAGCCGGGGAGCAGGCGGGACCACAGGCCGCGGGACGCCCACGCCGCGGTGGCCCGTAGGCGTCGTCGCCACACCAGGCCGGCCACCAGCGCGGCGACAGGGGCGGCGGCGGCGAGCCAGAGCCATTGGGGGGTCGCGAGCTCCATCTTAGGGCTCCGGGGCGGCGCCGAGGGCCGCCGGTACCAGGGGCAGGAGCAGCAGGGCGAGGGCCGTGGCCACCAGGGGTTTGTAGGCTTCGCGGTAGCGGATGTAGCGCTTGACCTGCATGGGTGTCGTTTCGAGGGCGTCGATCTCGTCGAAGATGCGGCGTAGGCCCTCGGGGTCCAGGGCTTGGAAGAATTTGCCGCCGGTCCGTTCGGCGATGGCGGCGAGGAGCTCCTCGTCGACCTCCACCTCCATATTCATGCGCTGGATGCGCTCGCGGCCGAAGGCGTCGGTGACCCGCATGGGTACCGGCACCACGCCGTTGGTGCCGACCCCGACGGTGTAGACCTTGATGCCCAGCCCTTCGCAGACCGCGGCGGCGGAGTCCGGGTCGATGGCGCCGCGGTTGTTCACGCCGTCGGTCACCAGGACGATGATCCGGCTCTCCGCCTCGCTGTCCTTTAGGCGTGCGGCGGCGTTGGCGAGGGCCAGACCGATGGCGGTGCCGTCGGGCAGGGAGTACAGCTCGATCGAATCCAGCAGCAGCTGGAGCATATTGTGGTCGGTGGTCAGCGGTGCCTTCATCATCGCCTGCCCGGCGAAGATCACGATGCCGACCCGGTCCCCCCGCCGCTTGGAGACGAACTCCTGCATGACGTCCTTGGCGACGGTGAGCCGATTGCGGGGCTGGAAGTCCTCCGCCGCCATGCTGCCGGAGATGTCGAGCACCACCTGGATGTCGATGCCTTCGGTGAGGCTCTCTTCCCGGGCGAATCCCAGCTGCGGACGGGCCGCCGCGACGATCAGCAGGGCCAGGGCCAGGAGTCGTAGGTAGAAGGGCAGGTGGAGCCGCCAAGCGCCCCGGGAAGGGGCGCCCGAGAGGGACGAATAGGTGAGGGCGCCGTAGGCCCGTCGCCGGTGCCGCCGCCAGGCGAGCAGGGGCAGGAGCACCAGCAGCGCCAGGACCCACGGGTCCTGAAGATTGGGGCCGAGGTTCACGCCGCCTCCCGGGAGCCCGTCCGGCCTTCGCCTTCCGCCGACGTCCCGGCGGAGGGCTCCAGGCTGGCTTGGATACCGCGGGCCAGCTCCCGGGCGGTGTCCAGCCGCTGCGCGGTGGTGGACGGTGGGGCGGGGGCCTTGGCGAACTTCACCTGGTCGCAGTTCCGCAGGAGTGCCACAACCCCGTGGGCGGTGGTCGGATCGACGGGGGACCGGTGCAGCCGCCGTTGGATCTCGCTGGTGGTGCTCTCCCGGGCCTGGAAGCCGAAGGAGCGGCCGAGGTACGTGCGCAGGGCGTAGGAAAGTCCGGTGTGGGCGGGCTCGCCGCCACCGCCGTCGCGATCAGGGTCAATACGGTCCAAGCGGGCCAGCAGCTCCTCCAAGGGGGGGAGCAGGGTCAGGGGATCGACGACGGCCGGAGCCGCGCCGTCGATGCCGCTGACCAGGGCGTTGCGGCCCAGCTTGCGCAGGAGTAGGGCCAGCTGGACGGCGAGGGCCAGGGTCAGGGCCGCCAGGGTGATCAGGAACCGCCGCTGCCCGGATTCGAGATCCACCGCCGCCGCCGCGGGGCGGAGGGTCAGGGCGTCGCCTTCGTCTCCGGCGCCCGGAGCCGCTGCGTCCGGGGGGACGGGATCGGCATCGACGGGGACCTCCTCCGGCTCCGGCGGCAGGAGGGAACGGACCGAGAAGGAAGCGGGTTCGCTGCGGACGTCGACGGTCCGGTCCTGGAGGGGCAGCGCCACGGTGGCCGCCGGCACGGTGACCTCCCCCGCCTCGAAGGCCGTCAGCACGATGGTCTGACGATAAACGTAGCGACCGCTCTGGTCGACGAAGTCCGAAACGGCCGACGCGTCAACGACCTCGGCGCCGCCCCAGGTGTCCTGCCAGGTGGGGAAGCGGGGGGCCTCTACGGGGGCTTCCCCCATCCAGACGAGGGTGATCTCCGCCTCCACCCGCCCGCCGACGGTCACTTCGGCGGGGGTCAGGTCGATGTCCAGAATGCCGGGCAGGCTGGCCTCCGGTTCCGCTGCTTCTCCGGTGCCCTGGGCGCCGGCGTGGGGGACCAAGGCCAGGGCGAGGGCCGCCCCGACGAGGAGGGGAAGCCCCCAAGCCCGCCGGTTGAGTCGAGTACCGGATGCGGGTTGAGGTTGTGCGGGGGGCGTCATCGGGAGAACCTCTGGCGCCGCCGTTTGAAGAAGTCGACCAGGGTGGGGAGGTAAGGGCGGTCGGTGCGGATCTCGAGGTGATCCACCCCGAGCTTCCGCACCAGGCGCAGGAGATCCTGGCGTCGGTGGTAGCGGGCTTCGGCCATCCGTCGCGCCCACCGCTTGCCCCCCACCACCGCCAGGCGCCCGGTCTCGGCGTCCCGGGCCACCACCGGACCGGCGCTCGGGGGGCGGTGATCGCGGGGATCGAAGAGCTCGATGGCGATGACGTCGTGCCGGGCCGCCGCCGCCTTGAGGGCGGAGCTGGGGTCGGTGTCGAGGAAGTCGGAGATGAGGAAGAGGACCGACCGCTGCTTCAGGGTCTTCAGGGTGGCCCACAGGCCGCGGTCGAGGTCTGTTTGGCCGTCGGCGCCGCGGGTGAGGACTTCCCGCACCAGGCGCAGCACGTGGGTCCGCCGTCGGTCCGGACGAAGGAAGAGCTCCAGCCGGTCGGAAACCAGCGCCGCCCCCACCCGATCCTGGTTGCGAACCGCGGCAAAGGCCAGCAGGGCGGAGAGCTCCGCCGCCAGCTCCCGCTTGAGGATCGCCCGGGAGCCGTACCCCTGGGATCCCGAAACGTCCACCGCGAGGAAGACGGTGAGGTCCCGCTCCTCCACGTAGCGCTTAATGTAGGGGGTCCCCATCCGCGCCGTGACGTTCCAATCGATCGTGCGGATCTCGTCGCCGGGCTCGTAGGGCCGGACCTCGGCGAACTCCACGCCCCGGCCCTTGAAGGCGGAGTGGTAGTCCCCGGCCACGCCCTGGTCCACCAGGCGTTTGGTCGAGATCTCGATCCGCCGGACCTTGCGCAGCAGGTCCTTGGGGAGCTGGGACGGTTCGGGTTCCGGCGGCGGCGCCGACCGCTTGAAGAGGGAAAAGGCCAACGGGGTGCTCTCCGGGGCCCTCAGGGCACCTCGACGCGGTCCAGGAGTCGTGCCACCAGGGCGTCGGTGGTGACGTCCTCCGCTTCCGCTTCATAGGTGGGCACCAGGCGGTGGCGCAGCACGTCGACGGCCATTTCCTTGACGTCCTCGGGAATGACGTAGCCGCGGCCCCGTACCAGCGCCAGGCCCTTGACGGCCCGGGCGAGGAAGAGGGTGGCGCGGGGGGAGGCGCCGAAGGCGATGAGGTCCGCGAGGTCCGGGAGGCCGGCGTCCCTGGGCTCGCGGGTGGCGGTCACCAGGTCGACGATGTAGCGCTTCATCTTGGCGTCGAGGTAAACCTGGTCGACGGTGCGGCGAAGCTCCAGGAGGCGGTCGCGGTCCAGCAGGGTGGTGACCTCCATCGGCCGCGCCACCAGCATGCGGTCGAGGATCTCCTCTTCCTCGGCGCGGCTTGGGTAGGTGAGCTTCAGCTTCATCATGAAGCGGTCCACCTGGGCCTCCGCCAGCGGATAGGTGCCCTCCTGCTCGATCGGATTCTGGGTCGCCAGCACCATGAACGGGTCTTCGAGCTCGTAAGTGGTGTCGCCGAGGGTGACCTGCCGTTCCTCCATGCATTCCAGAAGAGCCGACTGGACCTTGGCGGGGGCGCGGTTGATCTCGTCCGCTAGGAGGATGTTGTTGAAGATCGGACCCTGCCGGGGCTGGAACTCGCCGGAGCGCTGGTCGTAGATCAGGGTCCCCACGAGGTCCGCCGGGAGCAGGTCGGGGGTGAACTGGATCCTCTGGAAGTCGATGTGGAGGGTCGACGCCAGGGTCTTCACCGCCAGCGTCTTGGCGAGTCCGGGGACCCCCTCGATCAGGAGGTGGCCGCGGGTGAGGAGGCCCACCAGCAGTCGATCGATCAGGTAGTCCTGGCCGACGATGACCTTGCGGATCTCGTCTTCGACCTGCTTCAGGATCAGGGTGTCGCGGTCGATGTCTTGTAAGGGAGTCGCTTCGGTATCCATCATCACTCTCCGAACTCGCACTCGATGTCTTGGGGTCGTCGGCCTTGGGGACCGCGCGCACGGGTCCGCGAGGATAGCTGCAAGGGTGATGCCACGGAAGCCCTAAGGCCTGTGGGGGGCGAGGATCCCGAAAATCAGCCTGGGTACCCGACAGGGCTGGATTCCGGAGGTTTCGTGGTCGGGCCTTTGGGGTTCGAATTCGGCGCGCCGCGCGTCATTCTGGCGCGCGGCGAGAAAAGCCTCGGGTAAGGGCCGCAGAATTCTAGGCCAGGTCATTTGTGCTATAATCGAAGATGGTCGAGAGAATGCGATCCGGAATCGTCGCCGAGCTCAGGTGGCAGCATCTCGACTCGGTGGCCTTTCGGGACCGCAACCCCTGAACCCCATGGAAGTCCGCTTCCAGAAAGGGCAACCCCATGAAGTACAACCCCGTAACAGCCCCCCTCCTCCTCTTGGCTCTTCTCCTCTTGACGGCCGGGCCGTCGCTGGCCAGCTTCGAGCCGGCACCCTGCGACGAGGTCGCAACCTGGGTGGAGCAGCATCAGGATCTGCTCCCCAAGACCTTGGCCGACTTCACCGTCGTTCCCAGCGGCTACCAGGTGGGGGTGTTCAACGCCCTCGAACCGGAGCTCCGTCAGGAGCTTTGGGTCGCCTTCCTGGGCGACTACGTGGACGCCCGCGCCGAGGAATTGTCCGACGAGCAGCGTCAGCAGATCCTCGCCTTCGAAGGTCGCTTCTCCGCTTCCACCCAGGCCGCGGAGGAACTGGATGAGACGTCCCAGCGCGTCCTGACGGACCTGCTCGCGTCCTTCACCCTTCGCCTCGCCGATCCGATCGCCGAGCAGGTGGCGCTCGATGGCCTCGACGGGATCGCCGTCGCGGGTCTTTGTACCTGCAACCGCGCCCTCGATTATGGCTGCATGGCCATGTTCTGCACGTTCACCCAGTCCGGCTGCGGTCCAGACACCACCGCGCCCTGCACCGGCGTGTTCGCCGACTGAACGACGATCGGCAGAGCTGGCGCCGCCGCGGCTGGTCCCGTTGGGGCTGGCTCCGGCGGCGCCTTTACGTTGAAGGTCCGAGAGGACCACGCGGGTCCGGGATCCGAGCTAAGCTCTGGGCATGGTTCGTCCCGCCTACCGCAAACGGTTCGGTCAGCACCACCTGGTTTCCGTCGACCTGTGTCGCCCGCTCTTCGAATTCCTCCAGCCGGCGGACTGGCCGGTGGTGGAGATCGGACCTGGGGGCGGGGTGCTCACCGGCGGCCTCCTCGACGCCGGCGCCAGGGTCCTGGCCCTCGAAGTGGACCTCGACTGGGCGGCGTACCTGCGCTGTCGACTCCCGGCGGCTCAACTGGTGGCCATGGACGCCCTGGCCTTCCCCTGGGGACGGCTTAGGGAACCGACCCTGGTGGCCGGGAACTTGCCCTTCAACGTCGGCACCCGGATCATCGGCGATCTCCTGGTGGCGGCGTCGGCGCGGCCTGACCTGCTGCCGCGCCTGGGCTTCATGGTCCAAAAGGAAGTGGCGGACCGCCTGACGGCGGCGCCGGGGGACGGGGCCTACGGAGCGCTGTCGGTCCTGGTGGCGGCGTCGGCCCGGGCCAGGCGGCTCGGCAACGTGGCCCCCGGCAGCTTCAGGCCCCCGCCCAAGGTCGCCGCCGCCTTCGTCGGCCTCGAGCCGCGGCCCGCACCCCTGGACGCCGCGGACATGGTGGCCTTCCGCTCCACCGTCCACCTCGCCTTCGGCCAGCGGCGCAAGACCCTGCGCAATGCCCTGGCGGCGGGGGTCGGACGGGGCCGCGCCGAGGCGGCGCTGACGACCGCCGGCATCGACCCCCGCCGGCGGGCAGAGACCGTCGACCTCGAAGGTTTTCTAGCGCTTCACGCGGCGCTGGGCTGACCCAACTGAGGTCCCCGGCGAGCCTCGGAACCGGCGAGACTTGGGTCTCCGTCCGCGGATCCCACAAGATGTTGTGCTTGCCTCGTCCTTGGCCGGTTTTCGAATTAAATGCTAGTATTCATGGTTACTTAGCAGCGATTCCCTCATCCAGCGGTTGAGTCCACCTCTCGACCGTGGCAATCTCATTGGGGCACATCGCAGACCTTATTTTTCTTTTGCAGACGGGACCGCCAGCGAATGACGACGACGACCCTCAATCGAGCCGCCAAGCGGCTGCCGAAGATTTCCCCCGAAAAGGGCAACGAGATCCTCGGTTTCCTGCTCGCGGCCTTCGTCGTGTTGTTGCTCGGCAGCTTGGCGAGCTACCACCCGCTGGATCCGAGCTGGCTCCACCGCGCGGCCGCGGGGGAGGCCGACGGCGTCCGCAATTTCGTCGGACCCTTCGGCGCGCAGCTGGCGGCCATCTCCTTCTCCCTCCTCGGTCTCGTGTCCCTGCTCCTGCCGGTGCTGCTGGGCTTCGAAGCCTGGCGCCGACTGCGGGGGCGAGGCGTCGACGGCGTGTCCGGACGCAGCCTGGGCCTCGCCCTGGTCTTCCTGGTGCTGCCGGCGCTGATCCAGCTGGTCTTTGACCAAGTGTCGTGGCGCGGTGAGGGCATCCACTCCGGCGGCGCCCTCGGGGTCGTGGTGGCGGGGATCCTCACGGAGTCCCTCAACACCGGCGGCGCCTTCGTCGTCCTGTCGGCGGTCCTCCTGATGGGGGGCAGCTTGGTGGCCCGCTCCACCCTCGGGGATGTCTTCGGCGTCTGGCGCCAGCACGCGGCCGCGGGCTGGCAGCGGGTGGTCCTGTCCCGGGCCCAATACCAAAAACGTCGCGACGAGCGTTCGACGCGGCGGCGGGTCCTCAAGCGGCACCTCCAGGATCACGCCGAGGAGCGGGAGCGACGGGACGCCGCCGTGGCCTCGTCGGCGCCGGCGAGGACCCCGCGGGTCAGTCGGCCCGGAGCCGTCCAGGATCCGGGCTTGGTGGTGCGCGCCGCGCCGCCGCCGGAGCGGATTCGAGTGACCGAGAAAAAAGGTGTGGGACATTTCGCGGTCCGCAAGGTCATGGCCGCCCCGACGGCCGCCCCGACGGCCGACGTTCCCTCCGCGGCGCCGATGGTCGCCGCCGAGCCCCACTACGCCCCGCCCCGGCCGCGGGCCCCCCAGCCGGCCCCCGTCGCGCCGCCGACGCAGCGGCGTCCCGCCCCGGCGGAGGTGGAGACCGTGGCCCCGGCCCGCACCGGGACGATCGAGCTGCCCCCGGCCCGCCAGGAGGATCTGGCGTTCCGGCCTGAGGAGGTGGCGCCGCCGGAGCTTCCCCCCATCAATCTGCTCAACACCGACCGCCCCGAGCGGGTCCACGACGAGGCGGATCTGGTGCAGCGGGGTGAGGTGATCCGTACCTCCACCGAGCATTTCGGCGTCGCCGGCGAGATCGCCGGGATCAGCCCCGGTCCGGTGATCACCGTCTATGCCTTCCGCCCGGGGCCCGGCGTCAAGGTCAGCAAGGTGGTCAACCTCCAGGACGACCTGGCCCTCGCCCTCAAGGCGGAGTCGGTGCGCATCGATCGCATCCCCGGCCGCTCCACCATGGGCCTCGAAGTGCCCAACGACAAGCGATCCATCATCCACCTGGGTCAGCTGCTGACGGACGAGCGGTTCGAGAAGGCTCCGTCCGTGCTGACGATGGCGATGGGGGTCGACATCCACGGTGAGCCGGTCTACTGCGATCTGGCGACCATGCCCCACCTCCTGGTGGCGGGGGCCACCGGCGCCGGTAAGAGTGTCGGCCTCCAGGCGATGATCACGTCGATTCTCTACAAGGCCACCCGCGACCAGGTCCAATTCATCTTCATCGACCCCAAGCGCATCGAGCTGGGGGTCTACTCGGACATCCCCCACCTCAAGACGGAGGTGGTGATGGATCCCAAGAAGGCCGCCAACGCCCTGCGCTGGGCGGTGGCGGAGATGGAGCGTCGCTACCGGCTGCTGGCGGAGGTCCACGTCCGTTCCATCGCCTACTACAACCGGGCCATCAAGGATCCCAAGGAGCGGGAACGGCTCTCCCTCAAGGAGGGCGAGAGCGAGTTCAACGCCGATGACTTCAAGCCGCTGCCGTACTACGTCATCATCATCGACGAGCTGGCGGACCTGATGATGGTGGCGTCGTCGGATGTCGAGACCTCCATCGCCCGCCTGGCGCAGATGGCCCGCGCCGTCGGCATCCATCTGATCATCGCCACCCAGAGACCGTCGGTGGACGTGCTCACCGGCACCATCAAGGCGAACTTCCCCTGTCGTCTCGCCTTCGCCACCGCCAGCCGGCACGATTCCCGCACCATTCTCGACCAGGTGGGGGCGGAGAAGCTCCTCGGCAAGGGCGACGCGCTCTTCATGCCCCCGGGCACCTCCCGCATCCAGAGGCTCCACGGCGCCTACATCAGCGAGCAGGAGACCGCCGGTCTGATCCGCTGGCTCAAGCGCCGCGGCAAGCCGGACCTCGACCCCGACGTGGTGAAGGCGCCGGAGGAGGAGGCGTCCAACTCCGGCGGCGGAGGAGGGGGTGAGGACGACCTCTTCGAAGAGGCGGCCCGCCTGGTGGTCCAGGAGCGTATGGGGTCCGCCAGCTTCCTGCAGCGGCGGATGCGGGTGGGTTTCTCCCGCGCCGCCCGGCTGATCGACATGATGGAGGCGGACGGGCTCCTGGGGCCGTCCCAGGGCTCGAAGCCCAGGGAGGTCTTGGTGCCGGCGGACTACTTCGACGAGATCGACCGTGCCCGCCAGGGCGTGGAAGCGTAGACCCCGTTCGGGGAGGAGCAGCGGATGCGCGTGATCTTTTTCGGCACCCCGGACTTCGCCGTCCCCACCCTCGAAGCGCTGGCGGCCCAGGAAGACCTGCGGCCGGCCCTGGTGGTCACCCAGCCCGGTCGCCCGGTGGGGCGTGGCCGCCGCGTCCGCCAGCCGCCGGTGGCCGTCGCCGCGGAGGGGCTCGGCCTGCCGGTGGCGCAGCCGGAGAAGGCGAGCTCCCGGGCGTTCGTCGATAGGCTGCGGATCCTTTGGGGTGACGAGGACGGGCCCGACGCGGCGGTGGTGGTCGCCTTCGGTCAGATCTTCCGCCGTCGCCTGCTGGAGCTGCCCCGCCACGGCTGCATCAACCTGCACGCCTCCCTATTGCCCCGCTACCGGGGCGCGGCGCCGATCCAAGCGGCGGTGGCGGCGGGGGATCCGATAACGGGGGTGACCACCATGCGCATGGGGCGGGGGCTCGATACCGGGCCCATGCTGCTGAAGGGCGAGCTCCCCATCGGCGACGACGAGACCGCCCCGGAGCTGGCCCCGCGGCTCGCGGAGCTGGGGGCCGGCCTGATGGTGGAGACGCTTCGGGGACTCGAAGCAGGCACCCTCGAGGCTGAACCCCAGGACGACGCCCGGTCTAGCTACGCACCGCGCCTCCAAAGGCAGGACGGCGAGGTGGACTGGCGGCTCGACGCCCGCCGGATCTACGACCGCTGGCGGGCCTACACCCCGTGGCCGGGTCTGATGGGTCTCCTGCGGGACGAGCCGGTGAAGCTGGTGGAGGGGCGTCCCCGGCCGGCGATCTCGGAGAGCCCCGCACGGGGGGCGGAGGCCCCAGCCCCTGGAACGGTCCTCGGGGTCCGGGACGGCGCCCTGGAGGTCTCCTGCGGCGGTGGTACGATATTCGGAGTCGAGCGGCTACAGCGGCCGGGCAAGAAAGCCCTCGCCGCCCCCGACTTCGCCAACGGTGAGCGTCTCCGCTTGGGTGAACGGTTCGCCGTCGAGGCAGAGGCCGGGGGCCCATGATGCGGGACCCCTCGCCTTCGGACCTCGGCTTCCCTCAACGCCGCCGTCGCGGCCCTTCCCAGCGCACCATGAGCAGACGTCGCCAAATACAGGCCGCGGCCGGTACCCCCACCGTGCCGAAGCGCTTCCGGGGCCGCCGCACCAAGGAGCCCCGGACCTACGTCGACAACGTGCGGGGGGCCGCCGCCTGGGTGGTGGATCGCACCCTCGCCACCATGTCGCCGTCCTCGGCGTATCTCGAAAGCGCCCTGGAGCGCCTGGACGAGCTGGACCACGCCCTACTCCGGGAGCTGGCCCTAGGAACCCTGCGCTGGTTGCGGCGGCTGGACGACGTCATTTCCCAGGCCAGCAATCGGGACATCGACGCCATCGAGCCGGCGCTCCGCTCCCTGCTCCGGGTGGGGGCGTACCAGCTGCTGCTGCTGGATAGGGTCCCGGCCCACGCGGCGGTCCACGAGGCGGTGGAGCAGGCCCGGCGTGCCACCCACAAAGGGGGAGCCAGCTTCACCAACGCCGTGCTACGGAGGATCGCCCGCCAGCCGGAACTCGACGCCTGGCCGGTGCGGGAGAGGGATCCCGTGCGGCGCCTGGCCATCGAGAAGAGTCACCCCGATTTTCTCGTGCGCCGCTGGGTTGAAGCGTTCGGCCGTGAGCGTACGGAAGCGCTTCTGGACGCCAACAACCGTCCCAAGGCCCTCCAACTGCTGGCGTTCCGAGACCGCGGCGGTCGCGAGATGCTGGCGGAGACCCTGATCGATCAGGGCATCGACGTCGAGCCCTCCGCCCTGTCGCCCCTGGGACTGATCGTCCGCTCCGGCAATCCCCTGCGCAGCGCGGCCTACCGCGCCGGAGAGTTCTACGTCCAGGATGCCGCCAGCCAGGCCTCGGCGCTGATTCCGCCCCCCCGCCGGGGGGAGCGGATCCTCGACGCCGCCGCCGCGCCGGGGGGCAAGGGCTTCAGCCTGCTCGCCCACGATCCCTCCCTGGAGGTGGTCATGGGGGACGTCTCCCCCGGCCGTCTGGCGAGGCTCCGGGCCAACCTGACACGGCTCGGCAGGGAGGTGCCGCTGGTCCTGGCGGACGCCGGGAAGCTGCCCTACGGCGAAGGCTTCGATCGTGTGATCCTCGACCTCCCCTGCACCGGCACCGGTACCCTGCGCAAGCATCCGGAGCTCAAGTGGCGGATCAGCGAACGGGAGGTGGGCCGCCTTTCGCGGCAGGCGATGCGCCTGCTGGAGAGCGGTGCCCGCCACCTGGCGGAGGGGGGGCTGCTGGTGGCGATCACCTGCTCCCTGGAGCCGGAGGAGAACGAGCAGATCGTGGAGCGCCTGCTGGATCGGCACGACCACCTGGCGCCGGTGAAGCTGGAGGACCACCTCCACTTCCCCCTCGATCGGCACATCCGGGGGCCGGGGAGCTGGCGGATTTTGCCGGCCGCGGACCACGACGGTTTTACCGTCCATGTCCTGGAGCGGCGTCGAAGTCGGCCGTCCAGCCTACCGGTCTGTTGACGATTCATCGGACGAGATCAGTAAAGATCTAGGGAAAATGACGATGAAGTCCGTAGAAACTGGGCCTTTTGCCGTGTTGACAGGCTAGGGTTCCTTCTCGTATCTTTCGCCTTCTGCAAGCGGACTGAGCGGAAAGATCCCCCTCGACGTCGGGTGGACAGACACCCGACGCTGCCCCCGATGCCGCCGTTCGCACCCTCGCACGCTTCCCAACAACAGTCGATAGACCAAAATTTTCCTAAGAAGGAGCAGTCATGGCTGGCAAGAATGACCTGATCGAACACGTCGCCACCACATCGGGGCTCACCAAGAAGCAGGCCGGCGAGATCGTCGACGGACTCTTCGATCAAATCCAGGCCGCGCTGGCCGGTGGCGATCGCGTGCAGGTGGCCGGCTTCGGCACCTTCCAGATCTCTGAGCGCAAGGAGCGCCAGGGCCGCAACCCTCAGACCGGCGAGGCGATGACCATCGCCGCCAGCAAGAGCGTCCGCTTCAAGCCCGGCAAGCAGCTCAAGGACGCCGTCAACGACTGACGCGCCGTCCTAGCCGAGCCCGGCCGGTGTCAGCCGACCGCCGCTCCTTTCGAAGCCCCGCGCCGCCATGCCGCGGGGCTTCTTTGCGTCTGGGGCGGGTTGACGACGCCCCTCAGCGGACCACCCGGTAGAGCCCGGCGAGGCGACGGGGCGGCACCCCAAGGACGAACAGGCCCCAGATCAGGTAGTTGATCGCGACCGTCCGGGCCACCCCCTGGCGCTCGAAGCGGCGTACGGAGGTCCTGGCTTCCTCATCGAGGATACGGACCCTGCCCCGCCGCCTCAGCCGCCGCATCAGCTCCAGATCTTCGAGGATCGGCCACTCGGGGAATCCCCCCACCGCCTCGAAGACGTCCCGCCGGGCAAATTGGGCCTGGTCCCCCAGGGGTCCCGAAAGCCGCGCCCGCCAGTTGGCGATCCGGCCGCCGAGTCGCATCAGCCGGCTCGGCGTGTCGTAGTGGAGGCGGAAACCGCCCCCGACGGCGCCGCCGGCGAGGCAGCTTCGGACAGCCTCCATGGCCGCGGTGGGTAGGACGGTGTCGGCGTGGAGAAAGAGCAGCACGTCCCCCCGGCCCGCCGCGGCGCCGCGGTTCAGCTGACCCCCCCGCCCCGCGGGCCCCTCCACGACCGTAGCCCCGGCGCTCTTGGCCAGGTCCACCGTTCCATCGCGGCTACCGCCGTCGCTGACGCAGACTTCGTCCGCCAGGGCCAGGGCGTGGGGCAACACCGTCGCGAGGGCGGTGGCTTCGTCGAGGGTGGGGATGACGATCTGGAGCCGCATATCGAGACACGTCCGGCGGCCTCGTGGACAGCCGCGGCAGCGCCTCAAAGTCGTGCCGTCCACCACCGGTGCTGCTAGCATAGCGCGCCTCGCCCCGCCCCGCGGCGGCTCCGAGCGCCTCCCCCAGGCGGACGCCGCAATATCCTGAAGCATCTCCGAGGAACCGTCCGTGTCCCGCCAATTCGAATCCTCCGCCGACCCGTCGGCCGGCCCCGCCTTCAGCCACCTGGACGCCGAAGGGCGCGCCCGGATGGTCGACGTCTCCTCGAAACCGGTGACCCGGCGGGTCGCCGAGGCGGCCTGCCGGGTCCTGCTCGAACCGTCGACGGTGGAGCGGCTTTCGAGTCTTCCGAAGGGGGACGCCGTCACCGTGGCCCGGCTCGCCGGCATCCAGGCCGCGAAGCGGGTCGACGAGCTGGTCCCCCTCGCCCATACCCTGGCTCCGGACCACGTCGACATTGAGATCGAGCCTGCTGAAGGCGGAGTCGAGATCCGCAGCCGGATCGTCGTGGTCGCCCGGACCGGGGCCGAGATCGAGGCCCTGGCGGCCTGCTCCAACGCGGCCCTCGCCCTCTACGACATGGTGAAGGCGGTGGAAAAGGGGGCGGTGATCACCGATCTGCGGCTGGTGGCGAAGCGCGGTGGCCGCAGCGGCGACTACAAACGCGCTGACGACGGCCAGCCCGTCGACGAAGGGGGCGCATGATGATCTGGACCGGCTGCGACCGTCTGCTGCGCAACCCGTCGCCCCTGGTGGGCCGCCGCTACGGCCTCCTGGCACACGGCGCTTCCATCACCGAAGATCTGCGGCCCCTGCACCTGGCCCTGGCGGACTCCCCGGCCGGTGCCCCGGCGGCCCTCTTCGGGCCGGAACACGGCTTCTACGGCGTCGAGCAGGACATGGTCCCCAGCGCCGACGAGCGGGATCCCTGGACCGGCGCGCCGATCGTGTCCCTCTACGGCGACGACGAGGCGTCCCTAAGGCCCCGGAGCGACGCCTTCGACGGCCTCGACGTCCTGCTGATCGATCTCCAGGACGTGGGCACGCGGTTCTACACCTACGCGGCCACCGCCATCTGGGCGGCGGAGGTGGCCCTCGAAGCCGACGTCGAAGTTTGGGTCCTCGACCGGCCCAACCCCCTGGGGGGTACCGAGGTCGACGGCAATCTGCCCTCCGAAGGTTTCGACTCCTTCGTCGGGGCGTTCCGGATGCCGGTGCGCCACGGCCTCACCCTCGGGGAGATGGTCCGGTTGGAGGCGTCCCGGCGCCGCTGGCCCGAGGCCGGACTGCGGGTCTGGGCCTGCGCCGGCTGGCGTCGCACCATGCTCTGGCACGAGACGGGCCGGCCGTGGATCGCGCCGTCCCCCAACATGCCGACGCCTGCCACCGCGATCGCCTATCCCGGCGGCTGCCTGGTGGAAGCCACGACCCTTTCGGAGGGCCGGGGCACCACCCGCCCGTTCCAACTCTACGGCGCCCCCGGCATCGATCCGACCCGGCTGGCGACGGCCCTCGAAGGGCGCCGGCTGCCTGGGGTGACCTTCGTCCCCACCTACTTCAAGCCCCAGTTTCAAAAGCATGCGGGGGCGGCCTGCGGCGGCGTCGAGTGGGTGGTGACCGACCCGCGCACGTTCTCCGCCTACCGCTGCGGGCTGGAGATGCTCCGCCTGTGTTTCGAGCAGTTCCCGGAGGTCTTCGGCTGGCGCCCCGAGCCCTACGAATTCGTCACCGACCGGCCGGCCATCGATCTCCTGACCGGAAGCGACGCCTACCGGCTCGCCCTCGAGGCAGGCGACGCCGAGGCCCTGGAGGCCTGGCTGCGCACCTTCCGGGACGACGACGCCGTGTTCCGGCACGAACGCCGCGGCGCGTTGCTCTACGACTGAGGCCGCGGGCCACCCGACCCGGGAGCGACCATGAAGCCACAATGCCTGTTGCGCGTCGAGCGCCCGGTGGTAGAGTTCGAGCCGTTGATCGCCGCAGTGCGGCATGAAGGGGGTCGGGTTGGCTGGCTGGAGTGGCCGGAGGACCCGGAACCCGCCGCCGCTGGGGCGGGGGACGGCCTGTCGACACCGGCGGTGACCGGCGCTCTCGGGGCGGCGGCGCGGGCGGGGGCGATGCGGGCGGTGTCCCTGAGGAGCGCGTCCACGCCGGACGGGGCTTCGCCGGGTACCTACAGCATCGCCGTCAAGCCACTGTTTGGGCCACCGGTGTTGGGGGACGTCCTTCGGGAGCATTTTCGGGGCTGTGCCCTCGTGCTGATCCAAGGCCCAGTCGACGCACCGCGGCTAATGCCGCGGAACGGGGATTGGGGGGTGGGGAGCGGAGACGTGGAGACCCCCATGACCACGTCCGAGCTCGTCGCCGCCCTCCGCAAGCGCCGGCCCTTCGCCCCCGCGGCGGCGGCCCGGCCCGACCAAAGGAAAGATCCATGACCGAAGATATTCGCTTCTTCCTACCGGGCCCGACCTACGTCCTCGAAGAGGTCCGTCAGGCCATGACCGATCATCCCATCGGCCACCGCGGCCCGGAGTTCAAGGCCCTCCACGCCCGGATCCGCGAGCGCCTGCCGAAGGTCTTTCGCACCTCCGGGGAGGTGATGCTGGTCACCGGCAGCGGCTCCCTCGTCTGGGACATGGCAGTGGCCTCGACGATCCGTAGAGATGTCCTGTGCCTGACCAACGGGGCTTTCTCCGAGCGTTTCCTCGCCGTCTGCCGGGCCCACGGCAAAGATGCCGATCAGATCGACGTACCCTGGGGCCAGCCCGTCGACCCCGACCTGGTGCGTCAGGCCCTGCGCCGCAAGCGCTACGAAGCCGTGACCCTGGCCCACAACGAAACCTCCACCGGGGTCTTGAGCGACCTGGCGGCCATCGCCGAGGTGGTGCGGGAGGAGAGCGACGCGCTGATCTACGTCGACGCCGTGTCGTCCATGGCGGGGGCCCCCGTCGAGGTGGAGGCGTGGGGAATCGATCTGCTCTTCACCGGCAGCCAGAAGGCGATGGCCCTGCCCCCCGGCATGGCCTTGATGACGGTTTCGGACCGTTTGCTGGAGAAGGCCCGCGGGGTGGAACACCGGGGTTACTACACCGATCTGGTGCGGTCCTACGACAAGCACTGCGGGGGAGGCACCGTCACCACCCCCGCCATCCCCCAGATCTGGGCCCTCGACCGGCAGCTCGACCTGATCCTGGAGGAAGGGGTGGAGGCCCGCTGGGCCCGCCACGCCGAGCTCCGCCGCCGCACCGAGACCTGGGCCGCCGACCGCGGGTTCGAGTACGCCTCGGCCCCCGAGGGCGCGTCCCCCACGGTGAGCTGTCTGAAGCCCCCCGCCGGCACCGCCGCCCCCGACCTGGTGGCGGCCCTCAAGGCCCAGGGCATCACCGTCGGCGGCGGCTACGGCGCCTGGAAGCCCTCCACCTTCCGCATCGGCCACATGGGCGAGGTGCGGATAAAGGACCTCGAGATGCTCCTGGCCGCCATCGACGGCATCGTCGGCTGAGGGCCCTACGGCTCCGCAGCGCACGACCTACGTTCCGTGATCCATAGCCCCAACAAGGACGACATCATGTATCGCATATTGGTATCCGACCCCCTCGAAAAAACCGGCCTCGCCATGCTGCGGGACTCCGGCCACGACGTCCGCGAGCTGGCGGCCGAAGACAAGCACCAGCTGGCGGACCTGTTGCCGGATTTCGACGCCCTGGTGGTCCGAAGCGGCACCCAGGTCACCGCCGACCTGCTGGCGGCGGGTAAGAAGAACGGCGAAGGCCGCCTCCGGGTCGTCGGCCGGGCCGGCATCGGCGTCGACAACGTCGATACCCGGGCCGCCACCGAGCACGGCATCCTGGTGGTCAACGCCCCCACCGCCAATCAGATCTCCGCCACAGAGCACACCTTCGCCCTGCTCCTGGCCCTGGCCCGCAACGTCGCCGCCGCCGACGCCGACATCAAGACCGCGGCCTGGAACCGCAAGAAGTTCGTCGGCGCCGAGCTCCAGGACAAGAAGCTCGGGGTCATCGGCTTCGGCCGGATCGGTCAGCAGGTGGCCCGTCGGGCCCGGGCCTTCGACATGGAGATCCTGGCCTACGACCCCTTCCTCGACGCCGAGCGGATCCGCCTGGCGGACGCCCGCCCGATGGACCTCGACGCCCTGATGGCGGAGGCGGACGTGGTCACCCTCCACGTGCCCCTCACCGACGAGACCCGGGGGCTGCTCTCCGGGGAGCGCTTGCGGGGCATGAAGGAGGGGGCGATGCTCGTCAACTGCGCCCGGGGCGGAGTGGTGGACGAGGCGGTGCTGCTGGAGCTGTTGGATTCCGGCCACCTGGCGGGGGCCGGCCTCGACGTCTTCGAGCAGGAGCCGCCGCCGGACTATCGCCTCGCCCAGCACCCGCGGGTGGTGGCCACGCCCCACCTCGGCGCCCAGACCCGGGAAGCCCAGGTGCGTATCTCCACCCAGACCGCCAAGATGGTGCTGGCGGCCCTCGACGGCTCCCTGGCGGTCACCGCCGTCAACCTGCCGTTCCGGCCCGCCGGATCAAAGGGGGAACCGTTCCTCCGCCTGGCGGAGAAGCTCGGGCACCTGGCGGGTAGCCTGGCCACCAAGGCCGTCGACCGGCTGGAGATCGAGCTGCGCGGGGTCGACGACGATCTCCACACCCCGATCGCCGTCGCCGCCGTCAAGGGGGCCCTCACCCGTTCGATGGGGGAGGCGGTGAACTACGTCAACGCCGAGACCCTGGCGGCGGACCGCGGCATCGACGTGCGCCGGGTGGTCACCGACGCGAACCTCGACTACCCGAACCTGATCACCGTCCAGCTTTCCGGGGACGGCGTCACGCAGCGCATCGCCGGCACCCTCTTCCACGGCCGTGAGGCCCGGATCGTCGAGATCGGCGGCTACGGCCTGGAGTTCCGCCCCAAGGGCCTCCTGCTGGTGGTGCGCAACCACGACGTGCCCGGGGTGGTGGGGAAGTTGGGATCGATCCTAGGTGACGCCGGGGTCAACATCGCCGAGATCCACCTCTCCAGGTCCGGCGGCGACGATCGGGCCCTGGCGGTGGTCCGCCTCGACGATGAGCCCGATGCGTCCCTGCTGGAGACGGTGCGGGCTTTGGACGAGGTCAGCTCGGCGGAGCTCCTGGACATCGGCAAGTAGCCACCGCTGGAGTCGGACCTGGCGGGTACAATGCGGCGAGCCCCGTGACCGCCCACCGCCCCATGCCCCCGCCGCCCACCGTCGACCCGAGCCGCCCGAGCCGCGGCGGGTCGTCGTTTCGGGCGGCGGCGCTGACGCTCCTCGCCGCCGTCTGGGGGCTGGGGGCGGGCTCGGTCCTCGCCAGGCCTGCGCCGATCGTCGCCGCGCCGGGCCCGGATGCCCCCTTGGAGGGGACCCTCGGCGCCGGCGGCGTTCACCGGTGGGACCTCCCGCCGTGTACCTATCTGCTGGTGGCGGTGGAGCAGAGGGGGGCCGACCTGGCCCTTCGCCTGGTGGGTCCCTCCGGGGTCGAGGTCGCCGCGGTCGATCTCAACCCCGGCTCCGGGGGCCTGGAGCACCTGGCGGCGATCACCGCTGAAGGGGGGAGCCATCGGCTGGAGATCCGGGCCGACGGGGGGGCGCCCCAAGGCGCCGGCTACCGCCTCTGGTTTGAAGAGATTTGGCCGGCGAGGCCCTTCGACCTGGCGTGGGTGGAGGCGGAGGGTCTCTACGCCCGGGCCCTGACGACTTCCCGGCGTCGTACCGCCGAAGCGTTCGCCGAGGCGGTGGACCTCTACCGCCATTCCCTCGACGTGCGCCGCACCATCGACGACCCCGAAGGGCAGGCCAAGACCCTGCACAACCTGGGGACGTGTTTGCGCCGCATCGGCCGGGGGGATGCGGCCGCGGAGCGGTACCGGGAAGCCCTGCCCCTGTGGCGCCGGGCGGGGCACCTGGCCGGCGAGATCGACAGTCTCAACAACCTGGCCTTCCTGCGCCGCTCCCGTGGGGATGTCCGCGGCGCCCTCGAGCTCTACCGCCAGGGCCTGGAGCTGGTGGGTCCCCTGGGGGACCTGCGGCGGGAGGCGCAGCTGCAGAACAACCTCGGCCGGGGGCATCAGGAGCTGTATGAGCTGGACCTGGCCCAGGCCTACTTCGAGTCGGCGCTGGCCCTGCGGGTGGCGGACGGGGATCGGCTCGGGGAGGCCACCACCCGGATCAACCTGGGCAACGTCCACGAGGACCTCGGCCAGTACCAGGAAGCCCTCGGGCAGCTGCACCGGGCCGCGTCGAGCCTTCGGGAGCTCGGGGACGACCGCCGCCTGGCGGCGGCAAACAACGCCCTCGGCAACATCCACAGCGCCCTGGGGGATTACGAAGCGGCGATTCTCTTTTTCGGCGAGGCCCTCCAACTCAACCGGCGCTTGGGGGATCGGCGGCGGGAGGCCCGCACCCTCAACAATCTCGGCCGTAGCAGGCACTTCGCGGGGGATCCCGACGGTGCCCTCGACGATTTTCGGGCGGCGCTGGAGCTACATCGGGCGCTGGCGGATCCGCGGGCCGAGGCCACCACCCGGGTCAACATTGCCCGTTCTTTGGGTGCCCGCCCCCTGGGCGCCCGCTCCCCAAGTACCCGATCCTCGGAGGGTGGCCCGCCGTCATCCGCCGCCGAGCACCTCGAGGCGGCGGAGACCCTGTACCGGGCCCTCGGGGACCGCCTCGGGGAGGTCCGGGTGCTGGCGGAGCGCGCCGCAGAGCTGATTCCTCGCGGCGACGCGCCGATGCCGGAGGACGGCCTCGATGCGGCGGCGGAGTCGGCGGCGCTGGCACTCCAGAAGGCCCGCGCCCTCGGGGACCGCCGCACCGAGGTGTTCGTCCACGGGCTCCTCGCCACCCTAGACCGGCGCCGCGGTCGTCTGGCCGCCGCCGCCGGCCATCTAGAAACGGCCTGCGGGATTCTTGAGGGACTGCGGGCGGGCTCCGCCGGACGGGACCACCGGGCGGGCTTCCTGGCGGCCAACCGCGAGTACTACGAGCGCTGGATCGAGGTGCTGGTGGCCCAGCACCGAGCGCAGCCCGAGGGCGGCCATGCCGCGCGTGCCTTCGGGATCGCCGAGCGGGCCCGGGCCCGCGGGCTGCTCGACACCCTCGCCGACGCCGGCGTCGACGCGGCTGGGGACGCGGATCCGAAGCTGGCCCGCCGGGAGCGCCTTCTGGGGCAGCGGGTCGAGGCGCTGGACCTTCGCCGTTTGGAGCTGTCGGCCGTCGGCGACGGCGCCAGGCTCGGGCGGATCGAAACGGAGCTGGCCACCGCCGTCGCGGATCTGCGGGCGGTTCGATCGGAGCTTCGGCGCACCAGCCGTCGCTGGCGGGAGCTGGAGGCCCCCTCGGTGGCGGACCTGGCGACGGCCAGATCCCTGCTGGATTCGGACACCGCCCTCATGGCATATACCCTGGGGGAGCGGCAGAGCTTCGTCTTCTGGGTCACGGCGGGGGATCTGAAGGTCCACCGGCTACCGGGCCGAGGGCCGCTGGCGGAACAGGTGCGGGGGATCCGGGAGGCCCTGGTGGCCCGGGGGGAGCGCCCGGCCGGGGAAGGTCTCGCGGGTCGGCGGCAGCGGATCGACGCAGCGGACCGAGCGGTCGGGCGCCGGGCCCTCGAACTGGGGGAGACCCTGCTGGGCCCGTTGGCGGGGCGGCTCGGGTCCTACCGGCGGGTGGCGATCGTAGCGGAAGGGGCGCTCCACTACCTGCCGTTTTCCGTCCTGACGGTGCCGGGGACCGACGGCCAGCCGCTGGTGGCCCGCCACGAGCTGGTGTCGTTGCCGTCGGTGTCGGTGCTGTCGGCGATGCGTCGGCGCGGGGCTCAGGCTCCGCCGATCGCCGAAGGTTCCTTGGCGGTGGTGGCGGATCCGGTGTTCGAGTCGGTGGATGCCCGTTTGGCGGAGGTGGCCGTCAGCCGCTCGGCCCCCGGCGGGTTTCGGCGTCTTCCGGAGTCGGGGCGGGAGGCGGATCGGTTGGCGGCCCTGGTGGGGGGAGACGCGTTGATCGCCCGGGGATTCGAAGCCACCCGGGAGCTGGTCACGGGGGGTACCCTGGAGCCCTACCGAATCCTCCATTTCGCCACCCACGGTGTGGTGGACAGCCGACACCCCGAGCTGTCCGCCCTGGTGCTTTCCCTGCACGATGCGGAGGGAGGGGCGCTGGACGGCTTCCTCCGCCTCCACGATCTCTATCGGCTGCGGCTCGGCGCCGCGCTGGTGGTGCTGTCGGCCTGCCAGACGGCCCTCGGCCGCCAGGTGCGGGGGGAAGGTCCGGTGGGGCTGGCCCGGGGGTTCATGCACGCCGGTGTCCCGAGGGTGGTGGCGAGCCTGTGGACGGTGGAGGATCGCTCCACCCGGGAGCTGATGGAACGGTTCTACGTGCGGATGCTGGAGGAAGGGGAGCCGCCGTCGGCGGCCCTCCGCTCGGCTCAGCTAGAGATGCGGGCTGACCCGCGATTCGCCGCGCCGTATCATTGGGCCTCCTTCATGCTTCAGGGAGAGTGGCGATGACCGATTCCGGCGGGAAGGGGCCCACCGCCGAGGCCCTCGACAGCCTTCTTGCGTTCCTGGACCCCGACCGCCGCCGGGCGGCGGAGGAGCACGAGCGGATCCACCGACGCCTGGTGAACCTGTTTCGATGGCGGGGCTGCGCGGATCCCGAATCCCTGGCCGACGAGACCATGGATCGGGTCGGCCGCAGGCTGGGGGAGGGGGTGGAGATCCACGCCTCCGACCCCTATCGCTACTTCACCGGCGTCGCCCATCGGGTCTTCCACGAGCTGCTCCGACGTGAAGCTCGGGACCGCCGTACCCTGGAGGGGGTCCGCCGGGAGCCGCCCCCCGAAGCCCCCACCGCGGAGCAGGAGCGACGCCTCGCCTGTCTCGACCAGTGCCTGGAAGGCCTGGGGGACGAGTCCAAGGGACTGGTCCTGCGTTTCTACCAGGGGGAGAAGGGTGAGCGGATCGCCGGCCGCAAGCGCCTGGCGGCGGATCTGGGTATCACCACCAACGCCCTCAGGATCCGTGCCTACCGGTTTCGGGCCCGCCTCGAATCCTGCGTCCGCGGGTGCCTCTCAGGAGGAGGGTCGAAATGAAACGTCCACGTTCGGCATCTAGGATGACGACGCGCCGTGCTTCGGCACCGCGGAGGATCCCATGAGTTACCCTCGAGACACAGGACCCGGCGACGGGACCCGCGACAATCTCCTACGACGCTACCTGCTCGGCCAGCTCGACGCCGAGGATGCGGCGGCGGTGGAGTTAGAGGCGCTGGCGGACGGTGAACGCTTCGAGCTTCTGCTGGCCGCCGAGGCCGAGCTCTACGACGAGCACGCCCGCGGAGAGCTGACGGGGGAAGATCTCCGCCGTTTCGAAACCCGGCTGGCGTCGGACCCCGAGGGCGCCGCCCGCCGAGACTTCGCCGCCGCCCTGGCCCGGCGGGCGGACCACGGGAGCACCGCCGCTCCAGAGGCCGACGGGCCGGCCGTGCCGGAGGCCGACGGGCCGGCCGCGCCGAAGTCCGAAGCTCCGGCCGTTCCCCTGGAGTTCCCAGGCGCGGAGCGGGGGGCCACGGGACGTTCCCGCTCCGTGCACCGCGGTCTGGCCCTGGCGGCGACCCTGCTGCTGGCGGTCGGCGCCTGGCTCGGCGTGCGGGTCCTCCAACTGGACCAGGCCACGGATCGGCTTGAGGCGGAGCGCGCGGCACTCCTGGCGGAGCGGGCGGCCTTGACCCAGGAGCTGGCGGACCTGAAAGGGGCGGAGGGCGCCGGCACCCCCGAGGGTGGCCTATCCGAAGGGGCGAAGGCCGCCGCGCCTCCGGTGACGGTGAGCTTCCTGGTTGCGGCGGCGGTCCGGGGCGGACCGGCGTCGGTCTTCGACATCGGTGACGGAGTCGACGTGGTGGAGCTTCAGGTGGAGGTGGAGGGTGGCGATGTGTACGTGGCCTTCGGCGTCGAGCTTCGGGGTCCGCGGGGTGTCGCCGTCTGGAGCAGCCGGGACCCGGGGGTGGAGCGGGGGCCCTGGGGGGCTGCGCTGACGGCACCCGTTCCGGCTCCGGTCTTCGGTTCCTCGGGTCGATACCGCCTGGCGGTGGAGGGGCGCCGCGGCGACGGCGTCGTCGAGGAGATCGGCACCTACGCTCTGGAGATCCGTCGGCCCTGATCCGGCTCCGCGATCGGGGGCGCGGCGCGGACCCGGCGGTCCGGCGGGACGAGGTGTCCCACCGGGCTCCTTGCATTAGATTCGTGGCCGTGCACTAGATTCGTGGCCGTGCATTAGATTTGAGGTCTTCGACGAGAGCCACCGCGGGTAGTCCCCGCACGACCGAGGAGAACCGAAATGAGCTATGGGCAACCCGACAACGACATCGCCACCGACATCAACGTCCACAACGACATCGAAGACGACGTCGTCTACGAGGTCGACGGCGGCCGTCCGGGCCTTCAGAAGGAGTTCGAGATGGTGGGGGGGGAGAAGGTCCGGGTGACCGTGGATCCCGAGACGAACCCGTTCGTCGAGCACACCTTCAAGATCAAGAACAAGGACGGCAAGGTGGTGCAGACGATCATCCGCAAGGTCCACTTCAGCAAGGACGTGCGCCTCGGCTACGATCTCTTCTCGTCCTGATCCCCCGCCGGTTCGGGTTCGCAGCGGGTGATACCCTCTGCCCGGGAGGCTGCGATGAACCTCGACGAGCTCGAACAGCTGCTGGCGAAAACCCTCGACGACAAGACGATGAGCCGGTCCGAGCGCCGGGCACTGGCGGAGGTATTCGCCGGGATGGACCTCTCCACCAGCGCCAGGGCCGGCTATCTGAACCGTGCCTTTCGGCTCGCCGAGGGGGCCATGTCCCGCCTCGCGGATAGGGAGGTTCTGGACTGGCTGCTGGCCCTCACCAAGACCCTGTCGACCACCGCCGACGCCGAGCGGCCCCGGTCGAAGGTCGCGGAGGTGCTTTTTGAGCCGCGGGACGACGCCGGGGCCCGCCTGCGGGAGCTGGTGACGGGCTGCCGGCGCAGCCTCCACCTTTGCGTCTTCACGATTACCGACAATCGCCTGTCGAATCCGATCCTCGAAGCCCATCGGCGAGGCGTCGACGTCCGTATCCTCACCGACGACGAAAAGTCGTACGACACCGGCTCGGACATCCACCGCCTCCACGGCGCCGGGGTCCCCGTTCGGTGGGATCGCTCCCCGGATCACATGCATCACAAATTCGGGGTCTTCGACGGCGAGATCGCCGTCACCGGCAGCTACAACTGGACCCGCGGCGCCGCCGAGCGCAACCTCGAGAACATCCTCGTGACCGACGACCGCCGCCTTGTGGTTCCCTTCATCGAAGAGTTCGAACGGCTGTGGCAAAGCTTCGCCGTCCCCCCCTAATCCCCTTCCCGCCAACGCACCGAAAGCCCAAGATGACCCGGATCCCCCGGCGAGCCCCTCGGCTCGCGCCGCTGGTTAGCTCCGTCCTCGCCACCGTCACCGCCGCCCTCGTCGCCGTTCTCGTCGCGGCGCCCGCCGTCCTCGCGGACATCCCCCCGTCCCCGGCGCGGGACACCAGCGCCGTCGACGGTGCCCACCGAGACGGCCAGGGCCCCGACCTGCGGGACGAGCTCCGCCGGGTCGTGGGGGAGGCCCGGGACCGGGTGTTTCCGGCGCTGGTGAGCATCAACGTCTCCACGGTGGCCTACCAGGGCGGCAAGGAATGGAAGGGTCAGGCGGTGGGTAGCGGCGCCATCATCTCCGCCGAGGGTCACGTGGTGACCAACCAGCACGTGACCCAGGGGGGCAGCAAGTTCGTCTGTA
>JBCDIS010000105.1:0-25778 GCA_038748685.1 Acidobacteriota bacterium
CCCCCGGACCCGCCGGCGGCGCCGCCGGCGGAGCTCTCGATGGCGCTGTACTCGGCGGCTCGCTGCTCCCCCTCGGTGAGGGGCATGGCGAGGGGTAGGACCGTCCAGCCGCTGGCGGCGAGGGTGGCGGCGAGCTCCCGGGCCCTGGCCTCGAGGTCCACGAGGGTCGGGGCGGCGGCCATCACCGCGCGGGACGTGGAGCCGTCGAGGCGGGTGGCGTAGAAGGACAGAGGGTCGAGGTCGAAGCCGTCGAGGACCGGGGCGAGCACCCGCAGACCCTTGTCGTCACCCCCCTGGGCGGTGACCCAGGCCAGCAGCTGGTCGAGGCGCTGTTCCACCAGCTCGATCTCTTCCTCCACAGCCCCGAGCACGAGCTGGACCTTCTCCTCTTGGGTCATCGACGGCGTGGATTGCGCCCCCCGTCGCCACTGCACGAGGGTGCGCTCACGGATCTCCAGCGGCCGGCGAAGGCCTCGCTCCGTCAGCGCCATGCGGGAGAGACGCTCGGAGAGCACCAGGGGATCGACGGCGCGGACCTGGAGCTCGGGGGGCTCGTCGAGGGGAGCAGAAACGATCTCCACGTCCCCGATGCGGCGCAGGGCTCCGGCCTCGGCGGCCAGGGCGTCGGCGGCCCGCCGGACCGTGCCGGGGCTCGCCAGCGCCTGGTCGAAGTAGACCACCAAGCGGCCGTCGCCCCGGAGCCCGCGGCCGAGAATCGACACCGGCTGGGGAGCGGCGCCCTGCCCCTCCTGCACCTCCAGGTCGGTGGCCCCGAGGTCTTCGCTGACCCGACCCTGGGCATCGAGCACCTCGATCCACAGGCGGACGACGTCCACCGACGCGGACGGCGCCGCCAGCAGGGCCGGCGAGACCAGGAGGAAGACCAGGCCGACGACCCAGCACCCACGGCGTGCCAAATCGGCCCTTCCATTGGGGGAACGGCGCCTGGACGGCCGAGGGGCGGCGGGGCGGAGGACGCTGGGGGAAGGTGGTGTCTTGGGGCCGTTCATGGAGTCCTCGCCCGAGAATTCGGGATCGATGGGGGGAGCCGCCGCCGTCGAATCCGGCGGTGGAGGGAATGTATCAAGACCTCTTGCTAGCAAAGGGCTTGCCGACTCAGGTTGCCCGTGCCCATCACCTCTGGCATGCTGCAGGTAACGTACGCCCAAACCGTCGACCGGGCCCCCCTTTGGGGCGCGGCCCCGGCCCGTCGTGGAGCCCCCATGATCCCGCTGCTCGAGACCCTTCCGCCGACGCCTTCGTCCCCCTGGCTGTCGGTGCTATTCGCCGCCGCGGCCCCCCCCTTCCTCACCGAGGCGGTGCTGTTCTTGGTGGCGGGGGCGGTCATCGCCTTCCTCTGCCACCGTCTCGGGCTGGTGCCCATCGTCGGTTTCCTCGCCGCCGGCGTGCTGATCGGCCCCGGCGGCCTGGGTCTGGTGAAGGATCGGGAGCTAATCGACGGCGCCGCCGAGCTCGGCGTGATCCTGCTGCTGTTCACCATCGGGATCGAGTTCAGCCTCGAGAAGCTCGCGAGCATCAAGCGGCTGATCTTCGTCGGCGGTGGTCTGCAGGTGGGCCTGACGACCGCCATCACCGCCTCGTGCCTCATGGCCTTCGGCGTCGACTGGAAGGTGGGGATTTTCACCGGGTTCCTGGTCTCCTTGAGCTCCACCGCCATCGTGCTCAAGCTGCTGGGGGATCGCGGCGAGACGAACACAGAGCCCGGCAAAGTGGCCCTGGGTTTTTTGATCTTCCAGGACCTGGGGATCATCGTCATGGTGCTGCTGGTGCCGATGCTCGGCGGCGGGGGCGGCTCGGCGGGGGAGCTGTTGATGGCCCTCGGCAAGGCGACCGCCCTGATCGTGGTGGTGTTGGTGGTGGCCCGACGCTTGATGCCGCCCCTGCTGGAGCGGGTGGCGGCCACCTGTTCGCCGGAGATCTTCCTGCTGTCGGTGGTGGCGCTGTGCTTCGGCACCGCCTGGCTCACCAGCCTGGCGGGGGTCAGCGTGTCCCTGGGGGCCTTCCTGGCGGGCCTGATGGTGAGCGAGAGCCGCTTCAGCCACCACGCCTTCACCGAGATCATGCCCCTCCAGATCCTCTTCAGCGCGGCGTTCTTCCTCTCGGTGGGACTCTTGCTGGACGTCGGGTTCCTGATGTCGAACCTCGGCCTGGTGCTAGGTGCGATCGCGGCGGTGCTGGTGATCAAGCTGGTGACCACCGGCGTCTCCGCCCTGGTGCTCGGGTACCCCCTACCGACGGCCCTCGCTTCGGCCTTCATCCTCGCCCAGGTGGGAGAGTTTTCATTCGTGCTCGAACGGGCCGGCCGCGAGGTCGGCCTGTTCCCGGCGGGGACAGAGTCCGTTGGCTCCCAGACCTTCATCGCCGCCACCGTGGTGCTCATGGTGCTGACGCCACCCCTGGGTCAGCTGGGCCGCTGGTTGGCGTCCCGGTGCGAGGGGAAGCGGGAAGAGGTGGCGCGGGCGAAGGCCGCGGAGGGGGCGGAGGAAGACCATGACTTCTCCGACCTTTCGGATCACGTGGTACTAGCGGGCTACGGCGACGCCGCCCGCCGGCTGGCGTCGGCGCTGCGGCGGTCCGACGTCCCCTTCGTCATCACCACCCTGAGCCCGGAGGGGGCCACCCAGGCGGATGGGGAGGGATACCGCGTGCTTCGGGGGGACGCGTCGAAGACGGCGATCCTGCAGGAGGTGGGTCTCGATCGGGCCCGGATGCTGGTCATCGCCGACGATCAGCCCGTCATCGCCCACCGCATCACCGCCGTCGCCCGGAGCCTGGCGCCCTCGGTTCGCATCGCGGTTCGGACCCGAGCCCCGGAGGATCTCCAGGAGCTGATCCACGCCGGCGCCGACCTGGCGGTTTCCGACGAGCTGGAGAGCACTCTAGAGCTGTGCTCCGACCTGTTGCGCTCCTACGGGGCCGACGGCACGGCCATCGACGACTACGCCGGAGACGCACGCCGGTCCGCGGCGCTTTCGTCTGGGGATCCCCGACCGACGGCGCCCCGGCCCACCGCCTCGTCCATTCGGGCGCAGCGGTACGTCGATCTAGACCGCTCCCACACCCTCGACGTGGACCCCGCCGTGTGCGGGCACGGCGACAAGGTGCGGGAGGTCTCGCCGCGCACCGCCGGGTGCGAGGAATGCCTGGCCAACGGCGAGGAGTGGGTTCACCTGCGCATGTGTATGACCTGCGGCCACGTGGGCTGCTGCGACGACTCCCCCCACCAGCACGCCCGTGCCCACTGGGAGAGCCACGGCCATCCGATCATGAAGTCCCTGGAGCCCGGGGAGTCCTGGGGGTGGTGCTTCGAGGACGAAGTGGAACTCTGAAGCCGCCGCCGGCCGAGGATGCTCAGGCGACGGGGTAGCCGATGGCGACGGCGGCCTCGCGGACGTCGCTGAAGGCCGCGTCCGGGTTCAGGGCGCGGACCAGTGCGGCGCTCATGGGCTCGCGGCGGTAGATGCTGGACACCGCGCCGAGGTCCAAAGGCGCGCCGAAGTACTCGTCGCCCCAGCGCTTGTAGGTGCGGGGGTCCCCGTCCAGGAAATAGAGCATCCGCCCCGATCCGTCGGGATCCGGATCCGAAGGGAACGCGATCTGGCTGCGGCTCCAGGCGTCGTCGTCCCGCAGGCGCCAGCAGCAGAAGGTGCTCTTGTTGATGGAGAAGGACGGCTCCTTCAGGAAGCTCTCGAAGGCCGGCGGGACGTCTTCGAAGAGGCCCTCCCAGGGGGCCCCGTCCGCCATCGGAGCGTCGTGGGCGTAGCCTTTGAGGATCGCGCCGGACTCGTTGAAGAGGGCCAGCCAGTCGTCCCCCTCGCCGTTGCGCATCCAGCCCAGCTTCTCGCCGGGATCCCAGTTGTTGTCGAAGGTGAAGTAGCGGAACTCCCACTCGGGACACAGAATCGCGTCGAGGGTGGCGAGGTTTTGGTGCTGGTGCAGCAGCGTGTCGATGTCGGGGAGGCCGGACAGGTCGCGGGTGGAAATCATGGCTGGTGCTCTGGCCTGCGGATCGCGACGGGCGAAGGGGACGGCCGCGGTGGGCGCAATCAGAGGCGAGCGCCCCCCGATCCCCAGGTCGCCGTGGACGTTTTCAAGATGCGTTTGTACTAGGGTGCGGACACCTTGAGATTACCACAGCGCGGATCGGCCATCGGGCTCCCACCGAGGTGCAGGCCGAAGGTCTTCGGAAGAATTAGACTCCTTGGACCCCCGGATTGATGCCCTCACCCGAAGTCCTGGATCGAAGTCCCTAGATCGAGAGATGGTGGATGCTGAACCAGCGCCGGGGGTCGGTCCAGGTCTGCTCCAGTTCGAGGCCCGCCTCCGCCGCCAGGCGGCCAAAACCGTCGACGGTGAACTTGTGGGAGTACTCGGTGAGGATCCGCTCGCCGAGGCCGAGGTGGATGGCGATGTCGCCGAGGTGGACGGTCCGCCGTTCGAGGCTTTCGAGGTACATCTCGATGCGGCTTTCGGCGTCGTTCCAGAAGGCGACGTGGCGGAAGCCTTCGGTGCCGAAGTCGGAGCCGAGCTTGCGATCGAGGTGTCGCAGCAGGTTCAGGTTGAACTCGGCGGTGACCCCTTCCTCGTCGTTGTAGGCCCGCTCCAGGATGGCCGGGTCTTTCCGCAGGTCGACGCCGATCAGGAGGCCGCCCCCTGGACCGGCGGTCGTCGCCAGGGTCCGCAGGAAGGGGATCACGGCGTCGGCGGTGAAGTTGCCGATGGTGGAGCCCGGGAAGAACACCACCCGGCGCCGGGGCGGGATTTCGGGAATCGGAACCTCGAAGGGGCCGGTGTAGTCGGCGCAGACAGGTAGGATTCCGAGATCAGGGTAGGAGCGGCGGAGGGAGGTTGCGTGGATTTCCAGATGAGCGCCGGAAATGTCCACGGGAACATAGGCCACCGGTCGCCGGAGCCGGTCGAGGAGCAGGCGGGTCTTGAGGCTGCTGCCGGCGCCGGGCTCGATCAGCAGCGCCCGCGGCCCGATTCGATCCGCCATCTCGTCGCCGCGGCGCTCGAGGATCGAGATCTCGGTGCGGGTGGGGTAGTAGGCGTCGAGCCCGCAGATACGCTCGAAGAGCTCCGAGCCCCGCTGGTCGTAGAGGTACTTGCAGTGGATTTGTTTCTGCGGCGCAAGGAGCCCCTCGGTCACCTCCCGGAGCATGGCGTCGCCGCCGCGGAGACGCTCTGCCGCAGCGTCCTCGGGCTTCGTAGGGGGGGCGGTGGCCGTCGTCATCGGAGCTCCGAATTCCGGTCCCGGGCCAACCTTAGCCCCATGAACTGCCAGCGGGCGTGGGGTGGGAAGAAGTTCCGGTAGGTGATCCGGATGTGGTCCCGGGGGGTGGCGCAGGATCCGCCCCGCAGGACCAGCTGGCTCGACATGAACTTCGCGTTGTACTCCCCCAGGGCCCCTGAGGGCGGCCGATATCCGGGATAGGGGACGTAGGGGCTGGCGGTCCACTCCCAGACGTCTCCGAGGGTTTGGAGGGGGTCGCCGCCGGGGCCCGGCGGCGGAGCCGGGCGGGGGTGGAAGTATCCGTCGTCGAGGAAGTTGCCGGTGGCCCGGGCGCGGTCTTCGAAGGGGCCGAGGGCGAGCTCCCACTCGCTCTCCCGGGGCAGGCGGGCACCAGCCCAGCGGGCGTAGGCGTCGGCCTCGTAGAAGCTGACGTGGCAAACCGGCTCGTCGGCGCGCACGGCCCGGGGACCCGAGAGGGTGAAGTGCCACCAGGCGCCGTCCTGTTCGTACCAGTAGAGGGGGGCGCGCCAGCCCTCCGCCTGGACGGTGTTCCAACCGTCGGAGAGCCAGGGATCGGGCCTGCGGTAGCCGCCGTCGGCGATGAAGTTCAGCCATTCACCGCAGGTCACCGGCCTGGAGGCGATCTGGAAGGGTTCCAAAAATACCCGGTGGCGGGGACCCTCGTTGTCGTAGGCGAAGCCTCCGCCGACGTGGCCGATGGAGACCAGGCCCCCGTCGTGGTCGTTCCAGCGGAGGGGTGCCCCCTTGGGTTCGGCGGGGGTGGACGGCTCCGCCCGGTAGGAAGGGGCCAGGGGATTGCGGGAGAACAGGTGCTTGAGGTCGGTGAGCAGCAGCTCTTGGTGCTGTTGCTCGTGGTGCAGCCCGATCTCCACCGTCGGCAGGAACGGCGCGTCGGAGTCGGCGGCTCCCAAGAGTCGGGCCATGCGCTGGTCCACGTGGCGGCGGTAGGCAAGGGTCTCGGCCACCGTTGGCCGGGTCACGAGGCCGCGGTCGGCGCGGGTGAAGGGCTCGCCGAGGGAGTTGTAGTAGGAGTTGAAGAGGTCGTTGAAGGCGTCGTCGAAGGGGCGGTAACCCTCAAGGTGGGGTCCGAGTGCGAGGGCCTCGAAAAACCAGCTGGTGTGGGCGAGGTGCCATTTCGCGGGGCTGGCGTCGGGCATCGATTGGACGACGAAGTCTTCCACCGCCAGCGGTTGGCAGAGGGATTCCGTGAGGCTTCGAATCCGCCGGTAGGCAGTCAGCAGCTCATCGGGTCCCCGCAGCGGGGCGTGCGGGGCCTGGGGGGACGCGATCCTGTCCATGGAGGGAGCTCAGTCTCCGACCTGAACGCCTTTCCAGAAGGCGATTCGGCCTCGGATCTCGGCCGCCGCCGGGTTCGGGGCGGAGTAGAGCCAGGCGGCGTTGGCGTTGACCTGACCGTCGACCTCTAGGTGGAAATAGCTCGCCTCGCCCTTCCAGTGGCAGGTGGTGCGATGGTCGCTGGGGATCAGAAACCGCCGCTTCACGGAGGCCGGTGGAAAGTAGTGCGTCCCCTCCAGGACGACGGTGTCGTCACTCTCGGCAAGCACCTCGCCGTTCCAGACCGCTTTGACCATGTCCCGCTCCGTGGGTCGTTCTCGAGGGTCTCGACTCCAATGTTTCTATGGCCAAGCCTACATCGGGTCTGCTGGATCGTCCAACGGCGGCGGAAGCAAGTCAGCGGGGAAAGCTTCGGAGTGGGGCGCCGCGCCCCGGGGCCCACCGACCGATGGGATTCCAGGGGCGTCTCTGCCCAGGTCTGGAGGGATAGCGTCTCAGAGGTACGGCGTCAGCTCGTCCCAGTCGCTTTCCTGGAGCGTCGACTTGACCGCGTTCATGAAGTGGTCGGCGTCGGCGCCGTCGATCAGGCGGTGATCGAAGGTCAGCGCGAAGTACGACATCGTGCGGATCGCCAGGCTGTCGGCGCCGTCGGCGTCGGTGACCACCACGGCGCGCTTCTCGATGGTGCCGATGCCGAGGATTCCGACCTGCGGCTGGTTGATGATCGGCGTGCCGAAGAGGGAGCCGAAGACCCCGGGGTTGGTGATCGTGACGGTGCCGCCGGCGGCCTCGTCGGGCTGTAGCTTGCGGATCCGGGCCCGGTCTGCAAGGTCGTTGGCGGCGCGGGCCAGGCCGACGAGGTTCTTCTCGTCCGCCTTTTTGAGCACCGGAACGATCAGACCGCCGCCGGGCATGGCCACCGCCATGCCGAGGTTGATGTCCTTCTTGTAGACGATGTTCGAGCCGTCGATGGCCGCGTTGAGCTGGGGGAAGGCCCGGAGCCCGTCGCAGACGGCGCGGAAGATGAAGGGCATGTAGGTGAGCTTGGTGCCGACGTCCCGCAGGAATTTGTCCTTGGCCCGTCGGCGGATCCGGTCGACCCGGGTCATGTCGACGTGGAAGACCGTGGATACGTGGGCCGAAGTGGCCTTTGAGTAGACCATGTGGGCGGCGGTCCGCTGGCGGATGCGGTCCATGGGCTCGATGTCCACGTTCTCCCCGGCGAAGTAGGCCGGCACCGAAAATCCCCCGGTGGGGCGGGCGGCGGGCGCAGGCGCCGCTGGGGCGGCGGGGGCCGGGGTCGCGGGCGCTGGGGTCGCGGACGCTGGGGTCGCCGCGGCGGGTGCCTCAGCTGCGGTTTGGGTGGCGGCCTTGGCGGGGGCGGGGGCCGTCCCCTTGGCGCGCTGGTCGAGGAACGCCATGATGTCCTTCTTCGTCACCCGACCGTGGACTCCGGTGCCGGTCACGTCCCGCAGGTCCACGCCCTCTTCTTTGGCGATCTTGCGGACGAGGGGGCTGGAGAAGCGCCGCAGGCGCTCTTCGAGGGTCATCTCACCGTCGTCCTCCGGATCCTCTTCGGCGGTGGCGGGGGCAGCGGCTTCCGCAGCCGCGGTCGCGTCGTCGGCGGATCCGTCGTCGGACGCCTCCGCCGAGCCCACCGACTCTCCCTCCGCGCCCAGCAGACCCACCACCTCGTTCACCGGCACGGTCTCCCCCTCTTGCCGGTGGATGGCGAGCAGGACGCCGGCGGCCGGGCTAGGGATCTCGGTGTCGACTTTGTCGGTGGAGATTTCGAGCAGCAGCTCGTCGCGCTCCACGGTGTCGCCGATCTTCTTGAGCCAGCGGGTGATGGTGCCCTCGGCGATCGACTCGCCCATCTGCGGCATCAGGATTTCGGTGGCCATGTCTCGGTATCCTTGTCGCTGTCCGGGCGTTCGAGCGCGGCTCGGCCGGCCGGTGGAAATCTCGTCTTGGGACTCAGAAGTGGATCGCGTGTCCGACGGCGGCGTGGGCCGCCTCCATCACCGCCTCCGACAGGGTCGGGTGGGCGTGCATGGTGCGCATCAGCTCTTCGGTGGTGGCCTCGGTCCGCAGCGCCACGCAGGCTTCACCGATCAGGTCGGTGGCGTGGGCGCCGAGGATGTGGACGCCGAGGATCTCGTCGTACTTGGTGTCGCGGATCACCTTCACGAAGCCCTCGGTATGCTGGAGGATACCCGCCTTGCCGAGCGCGGAGAAGGGGAATTTCCCCACCGCGACGTCGTAGCCGGCTTCCCGGGCGGCGGACTCCGTCAGCCCCACCGACGCCACCTCCGGCTCGCAGTAGGTGCACGACGGTACGAGCCCGTAGTCCACCGGCCGGGCCCCTTCGTCCTCGGCCATGTGCTCCGCCGCCAGGATGCCTTCGCTGGAGGCCACGTGGGCGAGCCATGGGGTGTCCACCACATCGCCGATGGCGTAGACGTTGGGTACCGCCGTCTGCATCCATTCGTTGACCGGGATATAGCCCCGCTCGACGTCGATACCGAGGGCTTCGAGGCCGATGCCGGAGGACACCGGCGCGCGGCCCACCGCCACCAGCAGCTTCTCGGT
This sequence comes from Acidobacteriota bacterium, assembly GCA_038748685.1. Classification (GTDB taxonomy): domain Bacteria; phylum Acidobacteriota; class Thermoanaerobaculia; order Multivoradales; family J023; genus JAUIJL01. The sequence continues at coordinate 9,164 of JBCDIS010000105.1, forward strand.
CTCGACGACCCGCGTCTCGCCGTCCTGGAGCACCGCCAGCCTGAGGCCGCCGGAGGTCCGCTCCACCGTCTCCAGGCGGGCGTCGGTCAGGGCGCGGATCCCCCGCTTGGCGAAGGAGCGCTCGAGCTCGGCGGAGATCTCCTCGTCCTCGATCGGCAGCAGCCGGGGCAGCATCTCGACGATCGTCACCTCGGATCCGAAGGAGCGGTAGACCGAGGCGAACTCGCAGCCCACGGCGCCGGCGCCGAGCACCACCAGGGAGCTGGGGACCTCCCGCAGCTCGAGGGCGTGGTCGGAGTGCAGGACGGACTCGCCGTCGCACGGGGCGAAGGGCAACTCCCGGGGCACCGACCCGGTGGCCAGGAGCACGAAGCGGGTCTCGTAGGTCTCCACCTCGCCGTCCTTCTCGACGGTCACGGTGTTGGGGCCCGTCAGGCGGCCGAAGCCATGGAGGCCGTCGATCTTGTTCTTCTTGAACAGGAATTCGATGCCCTTGGCGTTCTTGCCCACCACCTTGTCCTTATAGGCGTGGGCGCCATCGAGGTCGAGGGTGGGCGCGTCGACGGAGATGCCGAAGCGGTCGGCGCCGCGGATCTCGTCGAGCATGGCGGCGGTGTGGAGCAGCGCCTTGGTGGGGATACACCCCCGATGGAGGCAGGTGCCACCGAAACTAGGGTCCTTCTCCACCACCGCGACCCGCAGGCCGAGTTGGGCGGCGCGGATGGCGCCGACGTAGCCGCCGGGGCCGCTACCGATGACGATCAGGTCGTATGCTTTGGCCACAATGGACCCTCCTGCTGAGGAGGCCCGGGTTCGCCGGGCGTTGGATCGGGCTCAGGTCTCCGGAACCGGCTCGACGCGGTAGCGGCCGGGGCGGTCTTCCACCAGCCTGCCCCAGAACTGCTCGCTGTCGTGCTCGAAGCAGCAGAGCCAGCCGCCGTCGGCGGCGCGGGGCAGCCACGCCTCCTTGTTCGCCAGGGTTTCCAGAGGAAAAAGATCGTAGCCCATGATCCACGGATAGGGAACGTGGGCGGTGGTGGGGACGAGGTCGGCCCAGAAGACCCCTTGGCTGTCGTCGGACCCGCCGTCGAGGCGGACGATGCACATGTTGCGGTTGTGGCCCGGCACCCGGATCACCTCGACGCCATCCATCGGCTGGGCGCGGTCGTCGAACACTTCGGCGACGCCGGCGTCGAAGAGGGGCTCCCAGTTGCGGGGGTCGTAGCTGGCGCGGTCCCGAGCCGTGGGGGAGCGGGCGTGCTCCACCTCCCCCCGCTCCAGCCAGTAGCGGGCGTTGGGGAAAGTGGGCACCAGCTTGCCCCCGACGTCGGTGGCGTTCCAGCCGCAGTGGTCGAAATGGAGATGGGTGAGGACGACGTGGGTGACGTCCCCGAGGTCGTAGCCGGCGGCCCGGATGGACTCGGGGAGCCGCCGGGCTCCTGACTCGAGGCCGAAGATACGATCGAACTTCGCGTCGTTCTTGTCGCCGATGCCGGTGTCGATGAGCAGGAGATCGGAGCCCCGTTCCACCAGCAGGCAGTTGGTGGCCATGGGGATGCAGTTGTCCCCGTCCGCCGGCTTGATCCGCTGCCAGAGGGTCTTCGGAACGACCCCGAACATGGCGCCGCCGTCGAGACGGAAGGGACCGTCGTCGACGCGGCGCAGCTCTAGGTCACCGAGGCGCATCAACCCTTGGCGGCGCGCCAGACGTCGACGCAGCCCTTGAAGTTCTGGGCGATCTCCTCGATCGCGGAGCCGGCGTTGGCGTCGCTGGGATCGGCGATGTAGCGCTCCAGGGGCACCTTGAAGTTGGTGCGGCCGACGGCGAAGCCGATGAAGCCGTCGATGGGGGCCGCCACGTTCAGCCAGCGGTGGACGCTGTCCTTGTCGCTGCCGCGGCCGAGGAGGATGTTGCCGACCTTGGCGCGGTGGTCGCCGTCGCGGGTCTGGGCGCCGACGGCCCGGGCGTCCTCTTCGCGGTCGAGGCCCTCGATCTTCCAGATGTCGGGCTCGATGCCGAAATCCTGGATCTCGCGGATCGCTTCGATCATCAGCTGCGGCCGCAGCTCCACGTCATAGCGGTCACCGAGGGCCTTGTCCTCCTCGGTGGTGGCGGGCACCAGCAGCTCGAACATGTAGTAGCAGTCGTTGCTGGCGTGGACGAAGTCGGAAACCTGCTTGAGGCGCGCCAGCTGCTCCCGCCGACCGGCTTCGTCGTCCCGCGGGTGGTGGCGGACCAGCACCTTGACGATGTCGGGGCGTACGAAGCGGAGGTGATCCTGCCAGGCGGCGCCGTATTCGAAGTCGAACAGCTTCTGGCCGGACTTCTCGATGCAGACGGAGACCGGAATGCCCTGGGACCGGGCGTCGGCGAGGATGTGGCTGCCGAATTGGGTGTCCACCAGCAGACCGACGCTCTGGGCCGGCACTCCGAGCTCGATGGCCCGCAGCAGGCCCCGGTAGACGAGGGTCTTGGCGTCGGCCACGGGGCTGTGCTGGTCGTGGCCCGCGGTGATCTCGGGGCGGCCCGGGAGACCGAAGAAACCCTTGGTGAAGCTGCCGCGGTGATCGAAGGGCTGTACGTACAAATCCCGATCGTAGCCGATGTCTTTCAAGGCGACCTCCTCCTGGGGAGCCATAGCTGTGGGGGAAGGAACGGGGATGCCGTCCGGGGAGGTTGGAAGTAGACCACAACGGTCGCAGGCCGTCCACCCTGGGGCGGCTGGCCGGATCGCCGTCCAGGGGGCTGGTCGTACGGGCGGATCTTCGCCCTCCGGAGCCTCGAGCGCGGGGTCCCTCGAACCGGCTTGACAGGGGGATCGCGGGGGTGGGAGATTCCGCCCGGGTGCTGTTGTCACCCTCGAAACCCCCCGCCGGCGGCACCTGTCCCCGGCGGGAAACCCAACCAAGGCCGCACCGGGACGCAGGGAAGTGGAGTGCGAATCTCCCGCCGCCCCGCGACTGTGTGGGGGACGAACGCCGCTGGTGCCTCGAGCACGGGCCACTGTCGGAGCGGACGCCGCCGGATTTCCGGCCGTCCACCGATGGGAAGGCGCGGTCAGTAGGACGAACCCGAGTCAGGATATCTGCCCCGGCTGCCATTTCCCGAGGGGGAAGGAGCCTGTCATGTTCAGTGAGTCTCGATTCCGAGACGGCCGCCCCGGCGACCGTACTCGAAGATCCGTCGTCCCCACCTCCCTGCGCCGCCCGTCGGCGTCCCGCGCCGCCTTCGGCGCCCCCGCAGCCGTCGCGCTGCTGATCGTTGCGGCGAGCTCGTTCGTCGCCTTCGCCGGCCCGGCCTCCGCCGCCGACGAGCCGTCCCTTCGAGTCGAGGAGGAGATCGTGGTCTCCGCCAACCTGGTGGAGACCCCCGCCGACGAGGTGGGCAGCTCGGTCACCGTGATCCTGGCCGAAGACATCGAGCGCCACCGCTGGCGCACCGTCGCCGAGGCCCTGCGCCACGTACCGGGCCTCGCCGTCGCCCGCACCGGCGGACCGGGGCAGTCCACCAGCGTGTTCCTGCGGGGCGGCAGTTCGTCCCAGACCCTGGTGCTACTCGACGGGGTCCGGATCAACAGCGCCACCTCCGGCGCCTTCGATTTCGCCGACCTCACCACCGACCACGTGGAGCGGATCGAAGTGGTGCGGGGTCCCCAGAGCACCCTCTACGGTTCCGAAGCAGTCGGCGGTGTCGTGAGCATCATCACCCGTTCCGGCGGCACGGGCCTGCGGGCCTCGGGGGTCGCCGAGGGGGGTGAGGACGGCCATCGCCGGCTGGCCCTGGAGGTCGGCGGCGGCGACGATCGCTTCGACTGGAGCTTTTCGGTGGCGGACCTCGAGACCGACGGTATCTCCGCCGCTGACGTGCGCCGGGGCAACACCGAAGAGGACCGCCACGAGAACACCACCATCTCCGGACGGCTGGGCTGGGGCTTCGGTGAAGACGCCCGCGCCGACCTGGTGCTGCGGCATGTCGACGGGGAGGCCGAGATCGACGGCTTCTCCTTCTTCGACGGCCCGGTGGACGACCTCGACGCCACCAACTCCCGGGACGCAGCAACCGCGGGGCTGACGGTGACGGCACCCCTCGCGGAGGGCTGGCGGGGGGTGTTCACCGCCGGCTGGAACGACGACGAGCTCGAGGGCGCCGATCCCACCAACCCCTTCGGCAATTTCACCGTCGAGAGTCAGGGGATCCAGTTCGGCGCCCGGGCCGACGTCGACCTCGCCGCCGACTCCAACTCGCCGAACGTCCTGTCGGTGGGGGTCGCCTGGGAGGAGCGTCAAGGGGGGAGCGTCGGCAGCTTCGATGAGACCGTCGACATCGCGTCCTTCTACGTACAGGACCGGCTGAGCCTCGGTGAGGGGACCAGCCTGACCCTGGGGGCCCGCTACGACGACCACTCCAGCTTCGGCTCCGAGACCACCTGGCGTGTCTCCGGGTCGACGGAGGTAGGCAGCGGCGGCCGCTTCCACGGCAGTTGGGGAACCGGCTTCAAGGCGCCGACCCTGAACGACCTCTTCTTCCCCGGCTTCGGCAACCCCGACCTCGTGCCGGAGACCAGCCAGGCCGTCGATCTGGGCTACGAACAGACCCTGGCGGACGGTCGCCTGGTGCTGGACGTGACCTACTTCGACGCCGACTACGAGGACCTCATCGTCTTCGACTTTTCGACCTTCCTCCCCGGCAACATCGCCGAAGCGAGCTCCCGGGGCGTCGAAGCGTCGCTGGCCTTCGACACGGAACGGGTGAACGTCGCCCTTTCCCACACCTGGAACGAGACCGAGGATCTTTCCACCGGCGAGCCCCTGGCCCGTCGGCCCGAGCACCGCTCGGTGCTGGAACTGTCGGTGCAGGCCACCGACGCCCTGCGCACCGCCCTGTCTGCCATCTCGTCGGCGGACCGCATCGACAGCGACGGCACGGAGCTCGAAGATTACGTGCGGGTCGATCTGACGGCCCAGTACGAGATCTCGGAGCACTTCGAGCCCTACGTCCGCGTGCTCAACGTCTTCGACGAGGAGTACTCCGAGGTGGGCGGATTCGGTAGCCGGGGCCGCACGGCCCTCTTCGGCGTCGCCGTCGACTACTGATCCAGCTCGCTTTGCGGGTCGGTCGCCGGCGCCCCGTCCGTCGGCCGACCCTCTCCGTCGCCGGGGCCGGGGCCGTCGCCGGGTCCGAAGAGCTCGAAGGGCTCCCGGCCCTCGGCGGTGGAGGTGCGGTGCGCCGGCGGGAACGGTAGGAGATCCGCCCGCAAACGGTCGAGTTGAAACAGGATGTCGGGGTCGGGCACGGGGTCCGGCCTCCGCTGCGCCGCGACGTCGGATTCGGTGATCGGCAGGTCCCGCTCCAGATCGACTCCCTCCAAAGGGTCAGGGGTCCTGTTCGATGGCATCGAAGCGTTCCTCCATTCCGGCACCGAAATCCATGGATAGCTCCCGTCGGAATCGTAGCAGTCGCCTGTTGGACGGGGCCCCTACGGATCACCCCGGGGCTGCTTGAGCCCTTCCCCCCGCCCGTGCTAGCGTGCGCCTCCGCCGCAGACGGTTCCCTGCCGCGCGGTCCCACCGATCCCTCCCCATCGATCCCATTCGATTCCCGGCTCCCTAGATCCACCCGGCAGATCCACCCGGCCGCCCGCCGCCGGCCCGAGGAATTTTGACCATGACCGAGCGCAACACCGCCCCGGCCGCCACCGAAGAGCGCGCCGACGTCCGCAACCTGGCGATCATCGCCCACGTCGACCACGGTAAGACCACCCTGGTGGACGCGCTTCTGTGGCAGAGCGGTATCTTCCGCGATAACCAGCAGGTGGCGGAGCGGGTGATGGACTCCATCGACCTGGAGCGGGAGAAGGGCATCACCATCATGTCCAAGAACACCGCCATCCAATACGGCGAGACCCGCATCAACATCGTCGACACTCCGGGTCACGCCGACTTCGGCGGTGAGGTGGAGCGGATCCTCAAGATGGTGGACGGCGTGCTGCTGCTGGTGGACGCCGGCGAAGGGCCGATGCCCCAGACCCGCTTCGTGCTGCGCAAGGCCCTCGAGGCCAAGCTGCCGCCGATCGTGGTGGTCAACAAGATCGACCGCCCCGACGCCCGGCCGGCGGAGGTGCTGGACGAGGTCTACGATCTGTTCATCGAGCTGGACGCCCCAGAAGAGCTCCTGGAATTCCCGGTCTACTACTCCAACGCCAAGGCGGGGACCTGCCGGGTGGAGGAGGACGCCGAGGATCAGAACCTGGCGCCCCTCTTCGACGCCATCGTCGAGCACGTTCCGGCCCCACGGTTCGCCCCCGGGGCGCCCCTGCAGCTCCAGGTCACCACCCTCGACTACGACGACTACATCGGTCGCCTGGCCATCGGACGGATCCATAACGGCACCCTGAGCAAGGGGGAGACGGTGGTGCGCCTCGGCGTCGGCGCCGAGGGGGTGGAGGCGAAGGAGAACATCAAGGTCTCCGGGCTCCTCGGCTATGAGGGGCTGGCACGGGTACAGATCGAGGAGGCGGGCCCCGGGGATATCGTGGCGGTGGTGGGCCTCGAAGAGGTCAACATCGGCGACACCCTCGGCGATCCGGAGAATCCCATGGCGCTGCCGCCGATCCAGGTGGACGAGCCCACCATCACCATGGCCTTCGGCATCAACGACTCCCCCTTCTCCGGCCTTGACGGCAAGCACGTCACCTCCCGGAAGCTCAAGGAGCGCCTGCACAAGGAGACCCTTGGCAACGTGTCGATCCGGGTGGAAGACACCGCCAGCCCGGAAGTCTTCCAGGTCTCGGGGCGGGGCGAGCTACAGCTGGCGATCCTCATCGAGATGATGCGGCGGGAGGGCTACGAGCTCACCGTGGGCAAGCCGGACGTGGTCACCCGCGAGGTGGGCGGCAAGACCCACGAGCCCATGGAGCACCTAGTGATCGACTCGCCGGAGGAGCACATCGGCGTCCTGACCCAGAAGTTGGCGCCCCGCAAGGGCCGCATGCTGAAGATGATCAACTACAGCTCGGGGCGGGTGCGCCTCGAGTTCCGGGTCCCCTCCCGCGGCCTCATCGGCTTCCGAACCGAATTCCTCACAGACACCCGCGGCACCGGCATCATGCACCACCTCTTCGACGGCTGGGAGCCGTGGCACGGGGACATTCCCCACCGCGCCACCGGCTCCCTGGTGTCCGACCGCAAAGGGAAGTCCACGTCCTACGCCATCGAAGGGCTCCAGCCCCGCGGCACCCTGCTGGTGGCCCCCGGCACCGAGGTCTACGAGGGCATGATCGTGGGGGAGCACGCCCGCTCCAACGACCTCGACGTCAACATCACGAAGGAAAAGAAGCTCACCAACATCCGCTCCTCCACCGCCGAGGAGCACGAGCGCCTGATTCCCCACCGTCGACTCAGCCTGGAGCAGGCCCTGGAGTTCATCAAGGAGGACGAGGCGGTGGAGATCACGCCCCTGGCGGTACGCCTGCGGAAGAAGGCCCTCAAGGCCGTCGATCGCAAGCGCCGCGCCCGCAAGTAAGCTCCGCTGGGGAATGGAGTGAAGGGCCGCGCCCGGCACGGCCCCTCACCGTTCAGCCGTCGAGGTCGAGCCGGACGGTCTCGTCCGCGGTGACGTCCGCGGTCCCGACGTCACGGCCGTCCCGGGTGCGGACCTGGTAGGTCCCCACCGGGAGGATCACATCCTCGCCGTCGACGGTGCCGGTGGCGATCACCTCGTTCCCCGACAGGACTTCGAAGGTCGGCCGGAGGGCGCCCCGAACGGCGTCCTTCAGGGCCCCGCCGTCCGAGGCGTCGAGATAGCGGCCGCCGCCGAGGCGGGCCCAGCGCTCGAACTCCTCCTTCACCATCAGCTCGTCGATGGCGAAGCCCACGATGTTCACCTGGACGTCGATTCCCGCCGACTGAAGGGCCTGGATCGCCGCCGCCGGGTCGCCGCCGCAGGTCTCCTCGCCGTCGGTCACCAGGACCACGAGGCGAGGGCCGTTGGCGTCGGCGAGGTCCTCCGCCACCTTGCGCAGGGAGGCGGCGATGGGGGTCTTGGCGAGGTTCTTGGCGTTTACCCCCTGAAGGACGGACGCCGCACGGGCCGGATCGAGGGGTGCGAGTGGCATCTCCAGGTCTGTGCGGCAGGAGTCCGCCTCACGGTGGCCGAAGACCCGCAGGGCGAAGGGCGTGCCAGCCGGGAGGGTCCGGGTGAGGTCGACGAGGGCGGCCCGCGCCAGCTCGATGCGCCGGGTGCCGTCCAGGCGCTGGAGCATGCTGCCGGAGGCGTCGAGGATGACCTCGACGGCGCCGGCGTTGGTGGTGACGGCCTGGTCGTTGGCCCCCGTGACCACCCTCAAGGCCCCCCGGGCGTCGCTGGGGCTGACCGTCACAGGCGCCGAGCCGAGGGTCAGATACTTCTGTCCGCTGAGGTACCGGAGCTCGTAGTCGCCGGCCTTGTCCGGGGCTTCGAGGCGTAGGGGGTTGCCGCGGTGGGTGTAGGCGTAGTCTTCCCAGCTCCTCGGTTCGGCGCCCGCCGGAACGATGGTGACGAAGTCCCGGGGGTTGTCGGGACCGGTCCACCGCACCTCGAAGGGTTCTCCAGCCGTCACCGGGCCGGTGGCCTCCACCGTGGCGGAGACGGCACCCACCTGCAGCGGCGAGGTGCCGATCACCCGGTAGGGGGAGCCTCCGAGGTGGTAGCGGATCTCGTACTCGCCGGGCTCGTCCGGAGCGGGAAGCTCAAGGGTCTTGCCGTCGCGGGTGTAGGCGTATTTGCCGTACACCGAGTCCTCCGCCCCCTTGGGGTCGATGCTGATGAAGTCCCGTTCGTTGTCGGGGCCGGTCCAGGAGATGGAGAGCATCTCCCCGGCCGGGGCCTGTCGCGGGGCTTCGAGCTCTGCGATCACGTCGCCGATCTCGATCGTCGCCTTGCCGATGACGGGGTATTTGGAGACCCCGAGGTGGTAGCGGATCTCGTAGGTCCCGGGGGTGCTCGGCATGGTGAGGGTCACGGGGCTACCCTCTTGGGTGTACACGTAGTCGCCGTACTGCCGATCGGCGGCGCCGGCGGGATCGACGCTGACGAAGTCCCGGGGGTTGTCCGGTCCGATCCACTTCACCGGGACCTTCTCTCCGATGTCGGCGGTGGCCGGCGCCTCGATCTCAGCGCGGTCGGCGACCACCTTCAGCTTGGCGAAGGCCAGCACCGGATAGCCGCTGTCGCCGGTGTGGTAGCGGATCTCGAGCTCCCCGGGGTTCCCGGGGGCCGTCATCGTCAAGGGGTTGCCTTCTTTGACGTAGACGTAGGGGCCGTACGTCCGATCTTTGGCGCCGACGGGGTCGAGGCTGATGAAATCCCGCTCGCCGTTGGGGCCGGTCCAGGAAATCTGGAAATGGGCGCCCACTTTCACTTCGGCGGGGGCCGAGATCGAGGCGGACTGGGCGCCGACGGCGGCGGCGAGCCAGAGGATCGATAGGAGTCCTAGGACGGCTGTGGGGCGTTTGCGGAGGATGGATCGCAAGATTGGGTCTCCAGGATCGAGCAGCGGGTCCGACGGGCGCCGCGGTGTGGGATAGGGGGAGCGGTGGGTATCCTACGGGAACGCGGAAGCGCGGCGTACTGGGGCCACGGCATCACGTCCCTTGCGGACGGCGTCGATGTTCCATAGGTTTAAACCATGACCCGAGCCCAAACCGTCCCCGACCGTACCCTTCGCGCCCGCCTGACCCGTGGCTTCCTGGTCTCGGCGACGGTGCTCCCGATCGCCTTCGGCCCCCTGGCGGCCGCCGTTTCGCCGACCCTCGAGGTCGGTGACCACGTCTTCCACCGCCGGGCCTTGGGCAACGGCCTGCTGGCCATCGCCGTCGAGGAACGGACCGACGATACGGTGTCGGTCTTCATGGTGGTGGGGGCCGGGGGGCGTAACGAAACGCCGGAGACCTCTGGCCTCGCCCACCTCGTGGAGCACGCCCTCTACACCGGCACCGCGGCCATCCCTGCCGGGGGGCACGACGCCCGTATCGCCGAGCTGGGGGGGGAGTCGAACGCGTTCACACGCGACGACTACACCCTGTTCTACGATCACCGCATTCCCGCCGCCGCCCTGGCGGAGGTGTTGGGGATGGAGGCGGATCGGCTGCGGGGTCTGACCTTCGACGAAGCCGCCGTGCTCCACGAACGCAGCCGTCTGGAGGACGAGGAGGCCCGAACCTTCACCCGATCGATGGCGCGGGACGCCCAGCTGGAGGCGGCGATCTTCACCCAGCACGGATACGGCGTCGGCCTGCTGGACGACGACGGTCATACCCGCGCGCCGGGGCTGTCGGTGGACGCCGTGCGGAGGTTCTACAATGTCCACTACCGTCCGCGTAACACGGTCGTCGTCGTCGTCGGTGCAGTGGAGCCGGCGGTCGCCCTCGACGCCGTCGAGGGGGCCTTCGGCGCCCTCGACGCCGGTCCCCCCAGGATGCCGCCGGAGCCGGAGCCGGATTTGGGTCGCAGGACCGTGCGGCTCGAGTCGGGCCTGGCGGCGGACCGGGTGGAGCACGTGTGGCTGGGGCCAGCCATGGGGGACCCGGACCGACCGGCCCTCCATCTGTTGGCCCGCTGGCTATCGGGGCGGACCTTGCCCGGGGGTGTGCCGGTGTTCGCCGGCATGGGGGGGAGGGCTGATCGGGATCTCATCCGGATCGCCTCCAGCGGCCCAAAGGCGTCGGTGGGTCTCGACGAGCTGGTCAAGCGGGTGCGGAAACGTCCCCTGCCGTCCGAGGATGTCGAATCGCTGCGGGGTCTCCTCGGGGACAACTATGAAGGTCTCGAACTGAGGGCCCGCCCCTACTTTTCCCTGGCGGCACAGGTGGGCATCCTCAGCGTCCTGGGCCATGGCGACCACGCCGCCGCCTGGGGCCCCGCCGTGGCGGCGGTGACCCCGGAAGAGGTGCTCAGGGTGGCCCGTCGCTACCTGGCGCCGGGGCGTCGGGTGGAGGTGATCTTCGAAGGTTCAGGGGCCCCCGCGGCGCCCCTGCCGGATGACGAGCCGGCGCTGCGGGAGGCTGCCCTCGACGCCGCCGAGTCAGGGGACCTCAACCGTTCGATCCAGGCGTACACCCGCCTGCTGTCCTTTGAGCCGAATCGCATGAATACGGTGATTTACCTAGCCAGCCGGGGGCAAGCTTGGATGCAGCTGCAGGAGTACGGCGAGGCGGTGCAGGACTTCGAGGACGCCCTTGCGGTGGTGGACTATCCCGCGGTGCGTGACCTGTTGAAGGAGGCCAAGCAGCTGCAGGCGGGGGGTGGGCGGCAGGGCCCCGCGATCGATTCCGAGCCCGCCGAAGAGGCGTCCGTCGCCTCCACGTCAGGGGAGTCCGCCTCCACGTCAGGGGCGTCGGCGACGGAGGTGGAGAAGGTCGAGGAGGTCGATATCGAGACCCAGCTGCGGTCTCAGGTGGAGGAGCTCCAAAAAGATATCGAGTCCTGGCGGGATCTCCCCTTCCTGCGTCCCGTGAACCTGGAGATCCTTCCTCCGGACAGCGCCAACCCCGAGCTCGCCGGCTGGTATGAGCCGACGACCGAGCGCTTGGTGGTGGTGGCGAAGAAGAGTGCAACGTTCCGGCGCGGAACGCTGCTCCACGAGCTCTACCACGCCCTCCAGGATCAGCACTTCGACCTTGAGCGGCTGCGCCGGGAAGCCGGAACCGACCCCGACGCCCAGGACGCGCTGACGGCCCTCATCGAAGGCGAAGCCATGCTGGCGGTCTCAGAGCTGATGAGCTACGACTTCGAGGCCCATACCGGGATCGAACCCACCGGTGAGGTGGAGGAGGACCGGTTCCAGAAGATCTTCCACTACGGCGCGGGGCTCCGTTTCGTCCGCGCCCGCCGTACGGCCGACGGGTGGGACGGCGTCTCGGCCCTGTACCGCCGGCCGCCAAATAGTACCGCCGAGATCCTCCATCCGGAGCTCTACCCCCGGCCGTCGACGGGACCGCTGGATCTGCCGCTGGAGGGCGAGGCGCAGGAGGACCTGCGGATGGGGGAGAACCGCCTGCGCTGGGTCCTGGTGCGTTCCGAGACGACCCGGGCGGCCGCCGACCGCATGGCGGCGCTGCTGGTCCAGGACCGCTGGCGCCGGGTGGGGGACGAGGAGGTCTGGGATCTACGCTTCGAGGACGAAGCCGCGGCGAAGCGGTTCGTTCGCTACGCGGGGTTCACCCTGGAGGACGAGGAGGGCTATTCCCTTCAGTCCAAGGGCCGTGACCTCCGGCTGCGTCGCGCCGCCGATTTGGGCCAGCCCGCGGGGGACTGAAGAACGGGGCGATGGGGAAGAAGCTCAAGAAGCGCTGCTGCAAGAAGTATCGCCGCAAAGGCAAAGCCTGCAGCAGCTGCCCGCTCATGGCGCGCTTGGACAAAGGGGAGCGACGCCGCCTGATCGCGGCCCACAAGCTCAAGAAGGCCGAGAAGAAGGGAAAGAAGTAGCTGGCCGGCGCCAGCGATGTGCCCGGGTCAGGAGGCCTGGGCGACGGTTCCGTGCTCGGTTGTTTCCGCCAGGGTCGCCATACGCTCGGTCTCGAAGGCCCGCATGGCGTCGAGGGACGCGTGGTCCGGGGCGTCCCCCAGGGCCACCGAGTCGGGCCATTCCAAGAGCGCGACCGCCAGGCTCGCCTCGCTCCCGACGCTGCAGCAGAGCACCAGGTCGCCTGGCTGGAAGCCCCGAAGATGGGCGTTGTAGAACAACGACGCGCCGAACAGGCTCGGGCCGATGTTGCCGAGGAGGCGGTTGGTGTTGACCCCGTTTCGGGGATCGGTCCCCATGACTTTGAGGGCGCGATCGACAAAGGACGGGGTCGGGGCGTTGGAAACCCAGTGGTCGACGTCGTCGACGGTTTTTCCGGCGCGGCCGAGGAGGTTCGCCACCAGATCGGGGATCTCGGTCATCGACCAGGCTTCGAGGGCCCCGGCGGTCTTGTGCCCCACCTCCAGACGGATGCCGGAGGGGGTCTTGTCGCTCACCGACCAGGAGACCAGCGGGCAGGTGGGGCCTGAGTTGCGGACGACGCTGGCGAGGAAATCCTGTCCGGGGGCCGTCGGTCCCACCACCGTCGCGTAAGCGGCGTCGCCGATGACGTCGTAGGCGGGATGCCCCGCTTCGACGGTGGGGGTGTAGGGGCAGGCGACGGTCACGAGGACGTTGCGATACTCCCCGAGCTTTACCTCGTGGCAGGCGTTGCGCAGCGCCACGAGGCCTCCGGCGCAGGCGCTCTCGACGTTGTAGGAGGCGGCCTTCGTCATTCCGAGGTCCCAGGCCAGGGGGGTCGCATTGCCGATGCAGGGCTCCGGCAGGGCAGGGAAGCTGGCGCTCATGACGAGGTCGACGTCGGCGGGTTCGAGGTTGGCGAGCCGCAGGGCGTCGACCGCAGCCTGCTTCTCGAGGTCGAGGCCGCTGGTGCCATCGGGTAGGGAGTGGCGGAGGGCGGACTGCCCCGAGGGGAGGGTGATCTCGCGGGTGTCGGTGGGGACGGCGACGGCTAGGGACTGGATTCCGGCGGGCTGGATCGAACGCATGGGATTCTCCTTCACATTCCGACGGGAGCGGGCTAGGTACGGCAGGCTCGGTCCGGTGAAACCGCCGAGGAAAGGCGGGTCGCCGGACCGATGAACGGGTCGGTGCGAGGGGGGACGAGAGAACCGACCGAACGGTCGGACGAATTCTACACGAATCCGCTGGCGGTTGCGAGTCCGACCCTCTGCGTTGGAGCCGGAGGGCAAATCTTGAGACAATGAAGGAAAAACCGGGCCGGCAACGCGTCCCTCTTCTGACTTCTGGCCCTTCACCATCCCGCCTAGGAAACCATGTTCAGTAGCGAAAACAACGTCGGCCGACTGGTGGAGCTGCGGATCGCGTCACCGGTTACCCCTGAGGAGATTGTCGATCTCCAACGTACCCACCTCGCCGTCTTGGGTCAGATCCAGGGGGACTACGTGATCGTCACCGACCTGCGCCGCGCCACCGTGTTCCCTCAGGAGATCAGCGAGCGGTTTATCACTTTGATGGCCCAGGTCACTCCCCGTCTTCTGCGCTCGGCGATCCTGATCAGCGGCAGTGCTGTTCTCGGTCTCCAGGCGGAGCGGGCCATCGAGGAGGCTGGGAATCTGCGGCGTCGCTCTTTCCGTTCGACCAAGGAGCTCACGACCTGGCTTGGGGAGGTCCTGACGGACGACGAAGCGATCCGCCTGCGGACCTTCCTGGCGGCGGTGGAGTAGGACCCCCGTGGCGAGACGCCTCGAAGAGCAGATCCACCAGCGTCGCCCCTTTGAGTCGCCGGCGGAGGAGTCTTACCTGAATCTGCAGCGGTCCGCCGGGCTTCTTCTGCAAAGCCTGGCGCAGCTGCTGAGGTCGGAGGGGCCCGGGGCAGGGCTGTCCCCGGTCCAATACAACGCGCTCCGCATCTTGAGGGGTGCCCACCCCGACTCCTTGCCCTGCGGCGAAGTGGGGGCGCGGCTGGTCACCCCGGGGCCCGATGTCACCCGGCTCTTGGACCGGCTCGATGCCCGCGGCTTGACGTCTCGGGAGCGGGATCCGGAGGACCGCCGGGTCGTCCGCGCCCGCATCACCGAAGAGGGCCTGGCGGCCCTGGCGGCGGTGGACGAATCCCTCAGGGGGTGGCTCGACGCGACGTTGGGTCACCTGTCCGAGGAGGAGCATCGCACCCTCTCGACGCTGCTGGAGGTCGCCCGGAATCGACTGGAGTAGGTGCTGCGACGTTTCAGGCCGAGATTCAATATTAGATGTTACAACGAAGATTGTTGTAACGAAGTTTTGTTTCACGCATCCAAGGGGCACATGCGACGAATTCCGATCAGGAGGAACCCATGACCCAAACCGCCGAGATGAACACTCAGCTCCAGACCGATACCCCCCGGATCACATCCCTGCCGGGGATCCACCACGTGACCGCCATCGCCCGGGATCCCCAGGCCAACGTCGACTTCTACGTCGGCGTCCTGGGGCTGCGGCTGGTCAAGCGGACCGTCAACTTCGACGATCCGCAGACCTATCACCTGTACTACGGCGACGCCGAGGGTAGCCCGGGGTCGATCCTGACGTTCTTCCCGTGGCCCGGCGCCCGTAGCGGTCGCGCCGGCACCGGGCAGGCCACGGTCACCTCGTTGTCGATCCCCGCCGGGTCCGTCGACGGCTGGGCCGAGCGCCTGGAACGCCACGGCGTCGACGCGAGCCGCAGCGAACGGTTCGGCGAAACCGTGCTGACGCTCCGGGACCCCGACGGCCTTCGGCTCGAGCTGGTGGCGTCGTCCGCGGACGGCGACCTACGGCCGGCGTGGGGGAAGGGCGTGGACCCCGCTTTGGCGATCCGGGGCATCGACGGCGTCACCCTCACCCTTCGGAACCCGGCCCCCACCGAGGCGCTGCTCACCGACGTGATGGGATTTCGCCCCGTCGTCGCGGGGGATGGCCGGACCCGTTTCGAAACCGGCGCCGGCGGCTCGGGGACCCGCGTGGACCTCGTGGCGGATCCGTCCGGGGCCCCGGGCCGGGTGGCGGCGGGTAGCGTCCACCACGTCGCGTGGAGGGTGCAGGACGACGCCGCCCAGGAGCGCTGGAGATCCCGCCTGGCGGAGGCCCTCCAGGCTCCGACCGACGTCAAGGACCGGAACTACTTCCACTCGATCTACTTCCGCGAGCCGGGTGGCGTGCTCTTCGAGCTCGCCACCGATCCGCCGGGTTTCGCCGTCGACGAGCCGGTGGACGGCCTTGGGGCCGAGCTGAAGCTGCCGTCGTGGCTGGAACCGGTGCGGGGCAGAGTCGAGGCGGCCCTGCCGCCCCTGCGGGTCCCGGAGGCTGTCCACACGGGCGAACCTGGGGGGGCCGGCTGATGGGAACCCCACGGAGCGATCGCCATCCCCACGGTGAACGTCCGCCGGTCCGCGGCGGCCGTCCCCTGGGGGACGCCGACGGGGCGATGATCCTGGTCCACGGCCGCGGGGCCGACGCCGCCGACATCCTGGGTCTCACCCAGAGCTGGGCGGCCCCCGGCTTCGCCTACCTGGCGCCGGAGGCCGCCGGCCGATCCTGGTATCCCCAGAGCTTCCTGGTGCCTACGGAGCAGAACCAGCCCGGCCTCGACTCGGCGCTGGCCCTCCTGGGGGAGCTCATGGCGGAGATCGAAGCCGCCGGAGTTCCCACGGATCGGACCGTGCTCCTAGGTTTCTCCCAAGGTGCCTGCCTGTCTCTGGAGTTCGCCGCCCGCAACCCCCGCCGCTACGGCGGGGTCGTGGCCCTCTCCGGAGGCCTCATCGGTCCGCCCGGCGGGTTGGTCGATCACGCCGGGGACCTGGGGGGGACCCCCGTCTTCCTCGGCTGCTCGGACCGGGACCCCCACATCCCGAGGTGGCGGGTGGAGGAGAGCGCCGCGGCGATGGAAAGCCTGGGGGCGGAGGTGGAGATGCGGATCTACCCCGGTATGCCCCACACCGTCAACCTTGACGAGGTGAAGTGGGTGCGGGGTCTCCTATCGACTCTGGAGCACACCGGTCCGTCTTGAGGGGTCCTCGGGCGAGGACCGGGCCCGACGAAAAACGCCCCCGCCGCCCCGTGCCGGTCAGCAAGGG
>JBCDIS010000106.1:0-25656 GCA_038748685.1 Acidobacteriota bacterium
CCTGGTGGCCCGGAGGTTCGACGACGCCGAGATCCTCTACCGCCGCCTGTTGGATCATCTCAGTGGAACCTACGACGGGAGCCACCCCCTCGTCGCCCACGCCTCCTGCGGCCTCGCCTCGGCCCTCGCCGGCCAGGGGCAAGGGGAGGCGGCGAGGACCCGATTCCGGGACTGCCTCGGCGTGTTCTCGGCGTGGGGCTGGGCCAATCCGTCGACCGTCGCGCGCTTCCGCGCGGTGGCGAGCTCGGTGGGATTCGAACGCGGCGGGGGCGCGACGGCTGAGAGCGCCGCCCCCCGCCCCTGACCCCCGGGGAAGACCCCCACACGGACCGCCGGAGCTCCAAGCCCGGACGTCACCGGACTCGAAGCCGTCGGCGAAGATTTCGGCGTTCAGGTAGAGACTGAACGGCTCCTCCCAGGTGGCCTCGGTCCAGGCGGCAAAGAAGAGCCACTCCCCGTCTGGAGACGGCGTGAGTCTCGACGGATCGCTATCCGCCTCGCCGGACCAGAGGTCGCTTCGCCGTACCGTGCCTTCCACCGTACCGTCCGTCGACCACAGCTCCTGACCGTACACCCCGTCGTCCGCCGAGAAGAACATCAGCTCCCCGTTCGACACGAGATGCTGGGGAAGGCTCCGGTTCGGCCCCGGCCACAGGTCGGCGAACAGCGCGGTGCCCGCCGGGGTGCCGTCGGTCGTCCACAGCTCGTCGCCGATGACGGGATCGTCAGCGACGAAGAACACCACGCCGCCGAGGACTGTGAAGTCCCGCGGGTCGGAGCTGAAGAACGGGTCGATGTCCGCCAGCCGCTCCGTGCCGGCGGCGGTGCCGTCGCTGACCCAGGGCTCGCTGCCACTGATACCGTCATCGGCGTCGAAGACCACCAACGAGCCGAAGGCGGTGAGCCAGCTCGGCGAGCTGCCGGACGGCCCGGCCCAAAGGTCCGCGACCTGGACGGTGCCGGGAGCCGTGCCGTCGCTGGTCCACAGCTCCTGGCCGTCGGAACCGTCGTCCGCCATCAGGAAGAGGGTGCCGTCGACGTCGGTCAACCACTGGGGAGAAGAGCTGGAGCTCCCCGGATGGATGTCCAGGACCCGCACCGTGCCGGCCTCGGTGCCGTCGGACACCCAAAGCTCTTCCCCGAAAACGTCGTCGTAGGCGGCGAAGAACAACCTCGACCCCACCGCCGTCAACAGCCCGGGAGAGGAGGACTGGCCGGGGGCGTCCCAAAGATCCTTTACCAGGGCCGTCCCGGCGACGGTGCCGTCGGAGGACCACAGCTCGATGCCCTCCGGCCCCGCCGAAGCGGCGAAGAAGAGGAGATCCCCCGCCACCGCCAGCCCGGACGGCGATGAGCCCTCCGCCCCCGCCAGCAGGTCGGCGAAAACGGCGGTTCCAGCGGCGGTGCCGTCGGACACCCACAGCTCCCGGCCGTGGGCCTCGTCGGTGGCGACAAAGAACATCCGGTCGTCGAAGACCGCCAAGTCCGCGGGCTCCGAGCCCGATCCACCGACGCGGAGGTCCACGAGCTCGGTTCCCCCCGGCGAGCCGTCGCTGATCCAAAGCTCTTCACCGTGGATCGAATCGTCCGCCACCAGGAAGGCCGTCCCACCCAGAACCGCCAGCTCCGCCAGGTCCGAGCTGAATTCGAGGGTCCCGGTGACGACCTCCGTGCCGACCTCCGTGCCGTCGGTGACCCACAGCTCCTCGCCCCCCACCGCCCCGTCGATCTCCCCTTCTGCATGGAACAGGATCGAATCGCCGTCGACGGTCAGGTACTTGGGAAAGGAGCTCCCGGCCCCCGGGTCCAGATCCGCCACCTCCAGGGTTCCCGCTTCGGTGCCGTCGGACACCCACAGCTCCCGGCCCCCTGGGCCGTCAGCGTTGAAGTAGAGCAAGCCGTTCAGCTCTCGCAGGTCTTCGGGGGAGGACGCCGCCACCCCGGGCGACACGGCGATGTCCTCCACCAGGTGGGTCCCCGCCTCGGTCCCGTCCGAGACCCAGAGCTCCCGGTTGTGGATGCCGTCGTCGGCTACGAAGAAGATCCGGCCGCCGACCTCGGTCAGGTGCGCGGGGGACGACGACAGGGCGCCGGGACGGATGTCCTCCACCCGCGACGCTCCGGCCGCGGTGGCCCTCCAAAGCTCTCGGCCGGCGGTGCCGTCGAGGGCCGCAAAGTACACGGAGCCGGCGCCGTCGGGCTCGAACCATTGGGGATCCGAATTTCCCGTCCCCAGGTTCACATCGGCGATCTGGAAGGTCGAGACGCCGTTGGTACGCCACGGCTCCCGACCCGACGCGGTGGTCCAGGCTGAGAAGACGAGGTTCGCACCGACCGCCGCGAGGGACTGGGGCTCCGAGCCCACCGGCCCCAGCTCGAGGTCCGCCACCCTCGCCGTTCCCCCCGCTGTGCCGTCCGTGACCCACAGCTCCCGCCCCGCCGCCGCGTCCGAGGCGGTGAAGTAGACGACCGAGCCCACCACCGTCAGGAGGAGCGGGGTCGACGAGCCCACACCCGACTCGATGTCGAGCACCCGCTCCGTGCCGGCCTCCGTGCCGTCCGTTTTCCACAGCTCGACGCCGTTCACGTCCCTGGCGCGGAACAGGACCTCCGAGCCGAGGACCACCAGCTCACTGGGGGACCCGCTGGAGGCGCCGGGGTAGATGTCTTTGACGAGGGCGGTGCCCTCCGCCGTTCCGTCGGTCTTCCACAGCTCCCGGCCCTCAGCTCCGACCTCCGCCGCGAAGTAGATCTCACCCCCCATCTCCGCCCAGCTCCGCGGGGAGCTGGAGTCCGGACCGGGAACCAGGTCGACGATCATGCGGGTGCCGGCCGTGGTGCCGTCGTTGATCCAGGGCTCGTCGCCGTGGAGTCCGTCGTCCCCCTCGAAGACGGTCAGGGTGTCCCCGGCGAAGATGGACCTCGGATCGAGATCCTGTGCGCCGTCGCCGGTGACGTCGATGTCGAGTATCAGCCGCGGCTCCTCCGCCCGTGCCGAGACGCCGACGATCCAAAACGATGCGGCCACCAGCGCCGAGACGATCCCGAGGCCGAGCTTCGAGGGCTCCATCACTGCACCTCCTTCGTCCACGCCGTGGTGTTCCCCGATTCGAAGTCGTCGGCGAAGATCCGCTCCGCCCGCGGCCCCCGGTGGAACCTGGGTTCCAGCCACGGCGACAGCGTGACGCCGTCCCCCTCGAAGGGCCGCACGGCGTAGGCCACCCACAGCTCGTTGCCCTCCACCCGCACCCCGTGGACGGACTGCGCGCCTCCGGTCGGGAGCCACAGCTCCGGGGTTGCCCAACCCGGTCCCCCGTCTCCGCCGCGCTGGGTGAGGAGGAGCGTCGAGGCCTCGGGCCAGAGGACCAGATCGCCCGCCGCTTCCCCCGTCGCCATCGCGCCGTGGGCGAACTCCACGCCGACACCGGCGTCGGTCGTCGGGTCGGCGGTGGTGAACGCCGTCACCGGCGCCGCCAGGAGGTCGCCGCGGAGCTCCAGGACGTCCATGCCCCGGCGCCACAGCAGCACCGGAGCGCCGGTTCCGTCGTAGCCCGCCTGCACAGAGTCGTCGGCGACGGCATCGACCGTGACCTGCCGCGGACCGGCCCACGTCCCCCCTTGGCGGCTGACCTCGAACAGCTCCCGGTCCTCGGCCGTGGCGAAGTCGCCGTCGGTGTCCACCACCAGCCCCACCAACATGGTCCCGCCGTCGAACGCTGCGGCGGACCAGCCGAAGGTGTCTTCAAGGGCGTCCGCGACGGTTTCCTCGGGGCCCCAGGAGCCGGCGGCGGCGTCCCAGGTCGAAACGTGGATCGAGGCGGGCGCCGCGGAGGTGCCGGCGATGTCGACCCCGTCGGCCCGCTGCCAGAACAGGTGCAGGCCATCGGAAGCATCCCGCCGCAGCCGCGGGCCGAAGTCGTGGAGGCCGTTCGCCGTCAGGATCCCCTGGGCCAAGGGCGCCTCGGTGGCGGCGGAGATCCGCGCCCAGTGGAGCTCGTAGCCGTTGCCGAAGGCCGGCAGATCCACCACCGTCGACGGCAGGGGGGCGGTGCTGCGGGCGTAGACGACGACGGCGTCCCCGTTGGCGTCGAACCCCACCGTCGGCGCCACGTCCGAGTCCCCGTCGGCGGTCAGCCCGCGGATCTCGCCCCAGGTTCCCCCGCGGTAGAAGCGGTAGTGGATGTCCCCCGAGGGCCGGCTCTGCCCCGCCGGTAGCTCGCTCCACACCGCGATGCCCAGCAGGTCGCCGTTCTCGGAGGTCGCCGCCATGGCCAGCTGGCCGTCCGCCGGCACCCAAAGCGTCGATGTTGGGCCGGTCGATATCGGACCGTTCGACAGCGGCCCGTTCGATAGCGGGCCCGCTTCCCCGCCGCCGCAGCCGGCGCCGAAGGGCCAGGTCTCCGACGCTTCGGCGCTGAGCCCCATGAAGTGGGCGCTCGCCCCGGCTTCGAGCTCACCCCCCAGGGTCGACAGCTCGAAGGACGGGGACACCTGGAACTCGATGCAGCCGGTGGCGCTGCCGTAGACGTTCACCCCCGCCACCGAGGCGATCGGCGGCGGCAGGGTCGCGCCGGCGCTGATCTGGCCGGTGATGGAGCCGCCGAGGGAGCCGCCGTCCCAGCGGATCTCCCCCCCTTCGCCGGTGTAGGTGGCGGAGCCGGTGAGGGTGACGCTCGCCGACGCCTTGACGCCGACGCTGCGCACGGCGCTGCAAAGCATCCCGTTGAGGGCGCAGGCGGAGGCCTCGATACCCGGCACCAGGGTCACGGGGTTGAGGGTCTTCTGCCAGGTCGGACCGTCGACCTGCGCGGTGGCGCTGCCGGTGGTGGTGAGCTCGTCGCAGGCCAGGGTGGTGCTGTTGGGCCCCTCCATGCGGAAGGACGCCGAGTTGCCGGCGAACTGGATGTCGGCCTCGGTGCTCATGTCGCCGGCGCCGGCGCCCCCAGACGAGTTCGCCACGGCCATGAACTCCGACGACGCGCCTCCGCTGATACCCCACAGGCCCGAGAATAGATCGATCGTCTCAAGAGTCTGGGTGGTTTCGAGGGAGACGGGCCAATTCAAGTTCCCCTCGTAGCGCACGCCGCCGCTGCCGGACCAATCCCCCGGCGAGCCGGCCCAGCCGGGGACGGTCACCTTGGGGGTGTTGATCGTGTAGGGCTCCGACTCTTCGCTACCGGCGATGGCCTTCGCCTCAATCGTCGTCCCCGACTCCCCCGCATCGAAGGTCCAGGTGACCGTGTCGGCGCCGGCAACGGTCTCTGTCGTGCCGCCGTAGGTGAACTCCACCTGACCCGGAGACTGGCCCCGCCAGTCGATGTCGGCCATCACGGTCGTGTCCACGGCGACGTCTTGCAGGTATTGGGACGGCTCCTCAAGCTCCAGGGAGGTGACCACCGGCGTCTTCGGCTCCGCCATCGCCGACAGGTTCGCCGTCACCGTCACCGCGTCCTGGATGAAGTAGTGGTTGTGCTCCTGCTTGGCGGGCTGCCCCCCCGCCGCGCCGTCGAGGCTCGGCGCCAGCGAGAGGGTGTTGTCCATGTACTGGTGGGTTTGGTTGAGGGCCAGCCGGTGGAGCACATCGTCGACCCACGTCTTGGCGCCCCGGGGCGTTACGGTGGGATCCCAGGTCCAGGCCGTCTCGTCGACGGTCCCCGAGAGCCGCACCTGTTCCGTGTCGCCGGAGAGGTCGAAGCTCGAAAGGTTGCCGGACCCCGAGATGAATATGCAGTCGAAGCTGGCGGCGAGGGAGCCGTTCATGTCGATCGTCGCTTCGTCCACCGACAGGTCGAGGTCGAGCTGACCCGCCCCCGCCACGTTGCCGGAGATCGAGTAGGTGCGCTCGATGGTGACCGTCCACTCCATGTCCGCCGGGTCGTTGATGCAGAACTCTTCGTCGTAGTACCAGATGTCCGCCGTCTTGCTGAGGGTGCCGGTGATGCGCTCCTTGCCCTGGCCGGTGACCGTCCCGTCGCACTCCACGTCGAGATAGTTCTCCGACGGCCCGCCGTCCATCTGCACCGAAAGCGAGCCGTCGACGCTGTAGTCGTCCCAAAGCTCGTCGTCGTCGAGAAAAGGCCAAAAGACCTCGTCACCGCTCAGGGTGTAGCTGCCGGTGATCTGGGAAAGGTCCCACCGCCCGCCGGGAAACTGGTCGTCGATACCGCAGTCCGGGGGCGGAGGGTCGGGCGGGCAGGTGGCGAGGGACGGCGTCGCAACCAGGACACAGAAGACGGGCAGTATCCAGAACACGCAGGGAAGGCTGGGTCGCATATCGGTCTCCGGAGAAGGTTCGAAGGGGTCGCTCTAACCTTCCCCGCGACGACGGGCCACCGAACCGGACATGGGCCCCGAACGACGACGGGGTCACGGCGACTCTGCTCGCGCGGAGGGCGGGTCCCCGGCCAGGGCCCGTGACAGAATCCGCCCGTGAACGCCCTGGACCTCGCCATGAACTCCGCGGCTTTCTGGCTTCAGGGCCTGATCGCCTTCCAGAGCCTCTTCTTCGCCGTCTTTCTACTCTCGGTCCGAGGCCCCAAACGTCAGGCGAACGCTCTCCTCGCGGCCTTCCTCTGCACCCTCGCCTGGCAGATGCTCAACAATCTGCTGCCGCCCGGGTCGCCGTTTCCGAACCTCAATCCGGCGCTGGGGCTGCTCTTTGGACCCCTACAGTTTCTCTACACCCGTGCCCTGGTCCATCGCAAATCCCAGCTGAAGCTGCGGGATCTCGGCCACGGAGTGCCGTTTCTGATCGCCCTCGTCCTGCTGTTCGCGGTGCGGCTCGACATCGCGACCTTCGCCCTGGCCATCTATCTCAGTCTCGCGCTGTACCTTTGGAGGGCCCTGCGCCTCGTGGGTCGCTACCGGGGGGTCCTGGCGGAAGTGCATTCGACCGGCGGACCGATGGATCTCTCTTGGCTGCTCGAATGGTTCGCCCTAGCGTTTCTCATTCTTCTCGCCGACGCCAGCCACTTCTGGATCGACTACGGCCGCATCGACCCCTGGCGGCCCTTCGCCGAGCTGGTGCTCTTCGGCCTCCTTCTGGTGATGGTGCTTCGTTTCGTCGTCCTCGGTCTCCGCCATCCACGGCTGTTCGTGGGCATCGGCGAAGAGGATCTCACCGTGGCCCGGGAGGCTGCGGACGCATGCCGGAAACGGCAGCCGGCGGACGGGGAGCTGCAGCGCCGCGGCTGCGCGCTGGAGGCGTTTCTCGACGCGGAGCGGCCGGAACTGGATCCGGGCCTGACCCTCGCGGCCCTCGCCCGACGGTACGGCCAATCCCCCAGGCGGGTGTCGCGAACCGTCAACGCCGCCTTCGGCATGTCGTTCTCCGAATGGATCAACCGACGCCGCGTCGAGGAGGCCCGTCGGCTACTGTCCGCTCAGCCTGAGAGGACGGTTCTCGACATCCTCCAGGCCGCCGGCTTCGCCTCCAAGTCGACGTTCAACGACGCATTCAAACGCTACGCCGGCGAAACCCCGACCCAATTCCGGAAACGGCAGTCGGCGGCGCGGAGAACGGCCGAGACCTGAGTCCGGACGTCCGAGGACGTGCTTTCGGACGACGACCCGCGGCCGCTCCAGCAGCATGGGCCCACCGTCGACGGCGTCCGCCGCGACCGAACCCTTGGAGGCCCGGGCGATGATCCACCGATACCTATCTACCTTCTTGCTCACCGCCGCAGCGCTTTTTGCGTTTGCCGGCCCGCTCTCCGCCCGAAGCCCCGAGGCCGAGGCCCACCCATCCACCACCCTGCGCTGGGACCGCTGGGGAGTGGCGCATATCGATGCTCCCGACGACCGCGCCCTCGCCTACGCCCTGGGTTGGGCGCAGATGGAGGCCCACGCCAACACGCTGCTGGAGCTTTACGGCGCCGCCCGCGGCCGCGGTGCGGAGTACTGGGGCGCCGAGCACTTCGACCAGGATGTCCGCCTACACCGCCTCGGCATCCCGCGGCGCGCCGGCCAATGGTTCGAGGCCCAATCCCCCACCTCGCAGAAGCGACTCCGCGCCTTCGCCGCGGGGATGAACGCCTGGGCCGAGACCCACGGAGATCGGATCGCCGCCGCCAACCGGCCGGTCCTGCCGATCCGAGCCGCCGATCCCCTCGCCCAGCTGCAGGTCGCGATCCACTGGCAGGTCGTCGCTTACGCCGCCGAACGGAGGATCGACGATTGGCATCGGGCCGGCAGCAACGCTGTCGCCGTCGGACCCGGCCGGTCCGCCAGCGGGCGGGCGATGCTGGTGATCCAGCCCCATCCGCCGTGGACCCCCGGCCATCGGTTCTTCGAGACCCACCTGAAGGCCCCCGGGGTGGACGCATACGGCATCGCGTCCCTGGGACTGCCGATACTCAGCATGGGATTCAACGCCGATCTGGGTTGGGCCCATACCTTCAACCCCGTCGACGGCATGGACCTCTACGCCCTCCAGCGGGTGACCCTGGAGGACGGCCGGCCGGGCTACCGCTTCGGGGGCGGCGTCCGCGCCTTCGAGGTGGAGGAGGTGACCTTGTACCTCCGCGGTTCCGGAAACCGCCTGCGATCCAGAACGGTGAAGATCGAAACCTCGATCCACGGACCGGTCGTCGGTGAACGCCAAGAGGGCGAGCAGACCGTGGCCCTTGCCCTGCGTATCGCCGGACTCGACCGTCCACACCTCGTACGCCAGTACGACGCCATGGCCCGGGCCGGCAACCGCCGTGAGTTCGAGGCCGCCCTCCGGCAGCAGCAAATGCCGATGCTCAACGTGGTGTACGCCGATCGCCACGGCGAGATCCTCTACCTCTACAACGGCCTGCTGCCCCGGCGTACCCCTGAAGATCCCGAGTTCTGGCGCGGCGTGGTCGACGGTGGCCCGGCCTCGACCGTGTGGGGACCCTACCGCCCCTACGGCGATCTGCCCCGCGTCGCCAACCCCGCCGCCGGCTTCCTCCGCAACTCCAACGACGGTCCCCGCTACGCTACGTTTCCACCGCTGACGGCGACGGCGGCTGGGGACTTGGCACCCGACCGGATCGACCTACGGGGTCAGCAGTCCATGCAACTGCTGCTGGACGACGATTCCCTCACCTTCGACGATCTCGAAGCTCTCCAGGCTTCGACCCACTCCCTGGCGGCGGACCGGCTGCTGCCGGAGCTGCTGAAACTCGTCCAAGACGCCGAACCCGGCCCCGGGAAGGCGACCCTGCAACGGGCCGCCGGGGTCCTGGGGGCCTGGGATCGCCGATTCGCCGCCACCAGCCGCGGAGCGGTCCTGTTCGCCGAATGGTTCGCGGACTCGCGTCGATTCATCTCCAGCCGTTGGACCCCCGAAGCTCCCCTCACGACCCCGAGCGGCCTACGGCCCGGACCGGCCCTCGAAGCCCTGGTCCAGGCCAGCGGGCGGGTCGAGTCGGAGTGGGGTTCCCAGGACGTCGCCTGGGGAGACGTCTACCGGGTTCGCCACGCCGGCCTCGACCTGCCGGCGAGCGTCGGGCTCAGCGAGGTCGGCGCCTTCCGCGTTGGATTTTTCAGCCCGGACCCCGACGGAACGAAGACGATGCAGGGTGGCATCTCCTGGACCGCCGTCGTCGAGTTCGGCGATCGCCCCGGGGCGCGGGGGCTTCTGGCCCACGGCAACGGCACCCAGCCCGGGCATCCCGGCGTCGAGGCCCAAGTTCGACTCTTCTCCGCCAATCGACTACGCCCGATCGCATTCGAACCGAAAGACGTCGAAGCAGCGACGGTGAGGACGGTCGAGCTGTCGATTCCGGAGGAGTAACTTCCTGCCCTGTCGCATTCGATTCATTCAGTTAATTTTGTATTTAAGATTCGGTAAATTGCGCATATTGCCTAAACCCCTGCCATAAGCTCCCGTGCATCACCAACCCCCCTCACAAGGAGTTCACCTGATGCACCTTCGACTTCACGCCTTGCTTGGGCTCGCCCTGCTGCTGCTCGCCGCGCCCGTTTCAGCCCAAAGCTTGGGTTCCGCCGCCGAGCGGGAGGATGCGGCGGCCTACGCCGCTGACCACGGAGTCACCCTCGAAGAGGCGCTGCGGCGCCTGGATCTGCAAGAGACCATCGGCGACCTCGACGCCCAGCTGACCAAGGAAGAAATCAGCCATTTCGGCGGGCTGTCCATCGAGCACCAGCCGGAGTTCCAGGTCACCTTGCGGTCCACCGACCCCAAGTTCCACGGCCGACTCGACGAGCTCGAGCAGCGCACCGGCCTCGTCGGGCTGCTCCGGATCGAGATCGTCGATCGAAGCCTTCAGGACCTGCGGGACGAGCAGGCCAGCGCCGTCGCCGCCTCCCGCCAGCTGAGGGTCCCCGCCGACCTCGACATCGACATCCGGAACAACCGGGTCGAGCTCTACGTCACGAACCGCTCTGAGTTCAACGCCGCCCTCTCCGCCGCCGAATCGTCCTTGTCGAGCCGCGTCGTCGTGCGGGAAGTCGAGACCCTAGCGGTCGACGAAGCCGACATCTACGGCGGCCTGCCCCTGTCGTCCTGCACCACCGGATACGGCATCCAGCATCGGCAGAGCTTCCTGCTGGGGATCGTCACCTCCGGCCATTGCAACAGCCAGTCCCACAGCGGCACCAACCTGCCCCTGCAGCAGAGCCTGTACACCGGGCCCTACGACGTGCAGTGGCATCGGCCCGCCAGCTACTCGGTGAAGAACCTCATCAAGACCGGCTCCAGCAGCACCCGCTCGATCACCGGCACCCGCAGCCGCAGCTCCCAGTCCGTCGGCAACTTCGTCGCCAAGCACGGCAAGACCACCGGCTACACCTACGGTTACATCACGAGCAAAGACTACCTCCCGTCGTGGATGTCGGGGGCGACCGCCACCTACATCCGCGTCTCCCGCTCGGGGGCGGACCTTTCGAGCGGCGGCGACAGCGGCGGCCCCTGGTACTCCGGCAACACCGCCTACGGCGTCCACAAATGCGGCCTCGGCAATGACTCCTGCTACATGGCGGTGAACTACGTGGACGGCCTCGACGTGCGGCTGCTGACCGCGTCCTACGGGGCCCCCACGGGCTACTCCGCCAGCTACGACGGCGAGGACATCTGCTACAACTGGAACGCCGTGCCCGGCGCCGCCGGCTACAACCTCTACACCCGCCAGAGCAACGGCACCTGGATCCTCTACCGCACCCCCACCAGCCCGCGGTACTGCCGCGAGCTGAAGCCCAAGTACATCGACTGGACGATCCGCGTCAGCGCCCGCGCCTCGAACGGGGGCGAGGGCATCGTCGGCGGCTCGTTCAACTACTGCACCCTCTACCCCTCGTCGTCCTACTGCTACGACTGCGAAGCGGAGTGCTCCTACGAGCTGAGCGAGTGCCAGGTGGACTTCTGCTACTGGGACTACGACCAGTACATGTGTCAGACCGGGTGCGATCTGGAGTACCAGTCCTGCATCAACAACTGCTAGTCCGAACCCTGAGTTGACTCGGAGGGCCGACCCGCGGGGGTCGGCCTTTCCCGTCAGGCCTCGATCGACAGGGGTTCCATTTCCACCCCCAGATCGCCGTCGATCTTCACCAGGTGGTTCTCCGGCACCCGGTCCCAGCCGGGGTCGGCGCTGAGGGGCTCGGAGGCGACGATCACCGCCCCCAGGCTGCGGTCCGGGTCCACCATGCGGCAGACCCCGTCTTCACAGACGTAGCGTCGGCCGCTGTGGACATAGAGGGAGTTCGAGGGAACGTCTGCATCGCTCACATAACGCGACACCACCGCCCGCTGGCCGTCGCAGAGCACCAGGTTGAGAAGGGATGGCTCGTCGACCCCGGCGGCGGTTCGCAGGGCCTCCACCCGCTCGATACCCCGCCGCAGGGCCGAAGCGAGGCGGGCCAGGGGCGGTTCGGCGCCCGCTTCCCGCCACGCCTCGTGGATCAGCGCGAAGAGGTGTTCGGAATCGGTGGAGCCCAGCAGATCCAGGTAAGTCTCCTCCCGGAGTTGGGCGACCAGACGGTGCTTGATGCGCAGGAAGCCCCCCACCGTGCCGTTGTGCATGAAGCTCAGGGCGCCGCGGGAGAACGGATGGCAGTTGAGCTGGGTCACCGGCAGGCCCGGGGACGCCGCGCGGATGTGGGCCAGGAGGCAGTGGGAACGGGTCGCCCGGGCGACGCTGCGCAGGTTGAGGCTGTTCCAGGCCGGGCTGACCTCTTTCAGGATCGCCGGTTCCGCAACGTGTGACGGATACCAGGCGACGCCGAAGCCGTCGCCGTTCAAGGGCTCTTCCCGCTCACGGCTCCGGTAGCTCTGCCGCAGGATCGAGTGCTCGGGCTCGGTCACCATCGAGCTGAGGGTGATCTCCTCCCCGAGGTAGAGGGCGAAGCGGCACATCAGAGCACCCCGGGGCGAGCGGCGGCCCCCATTCCCGATCCCTTCGTCCGCCGTCGAAGACGCATCTTCTCCTCCTTCGCCCGTCGAAGCTCATGGTTCTACATCTGGTGAGCCGGAAGCCTACCCCACTCCCGCTAGGGGTCCGTTGCGGATAGGGGGAGGTTGTCCCCACGAAGACGGCGAAGCCGCGTCTTCTAGAGACGTCCAAACCCATTGTCTGTTCTCATCTCGGAGGCCCACATGCCAGAGCTACGCGACGATCAATTTCAGACGTTCAGCCAGGTCCACCTCGACCCGGAACTCACCTCTGTTTGTGCCCAGGGGGTCCTGGCTGCCTACGCGGACTTCGACGGGCAGCCGGTGCGGCTTCCCCCGGGCTTCCGGGCCGTCGCCCATTTCACGGGTTGGGATCAGATTTTCTTCGCCACGGGTCGGGAGGAACGTTTCGGGCTGGTGCTGCAGTCCGTAACCGAGCCGAGCACCTACGTCGTGGCGTTCCGGGGAACCAGTTCCCTGCTCGACGGCTACGAGGACATCTGGGCCACGACGGTGGATTTCGTTCCCCACCACGACGACGGGCACTTCCCCAGCGACGTCGCCGTCGCCAGCGGCTTCAACAGCATCTACACGACCCAAGGCGCCCCTATGGCGGCCTCGATGCAAAAACAGCTCTTCAGCATCCTCGACCGTCTCCAAGACAAACCGGTGACCGTGGCCATTTGCGGCCACAGCCTCGGAGGGCCTCTAGCCAATCAATTCGCCCTGGACGTCGCCGTGAGCCGACCCCATATCGCAGTGGTCAACACCACCTTCGCCAGCCCCCGGACCGGCCTGGGCAAGTGGCAAGGCACCTACGACCACCAGTACAGGCTGCAGGGTAGAACCTTTCGGATCGCCAACTACTGGGACCTCATCCCCACCCTACCGCCGGAATTCTTGGGCTATCACCACGTCGGCGAACAGTTCCTCGCCAGCTTCTTCGTGAAGGACTCCTACCTCCCCCACTACCTTTCTCGGCACAGCATGCTGAACTATCAGTATGTGATCGATCGCGCCGTGCGGAGCACCCCCCAGGTTTGGACCGGGAAGTTCCCCGATGCCGCCCGCCCCGGCTGGACCATGATCAGCACTGCTCCACCTACGGCGCAGATGCCTGAATGGGCCCAGATCCAGGTCCAGGCCCTTCAAGAGGTGGTGGAGGGCCTCTGAGGACCCCCGCCGGGGTGGCCCCCCTCGGTCCCACCCGGGCACGGCGACCGCGACGGGCGGCGGGGCGGGCTCGCCGCTCCCGTGCGTTCAGCGACCCTCGAGCTGCTTGACGATCTCGGCCCCCATGGCCTTGATGTTCTGGTCCGCGGTCAGCTTGGTGATCTGCTGGCGGGACTTGCCGTCGAGCAGGAGGATGAACCCGGTGCCCTGGTTGGAAGCGTAGGTGTCGGCGAAACCGAGGGCGGAGGCCAGGTACTCGGCCTGGTTGCGGGTCGTGCCGTTGGTGAGGTCCAGCTCGACGAAGAGCACGGACTTGCCGTCGTACTTGTTGCGCAGGTCTTCGAACACGGTTCCCATACGCTTGCAGCTGCCGCACCAATCGGCGTGGAACTTGACTGCGATGACGTCCGGAGCGGCCGGAGCGGTGGCGGCGGTGACCAGCGAGGCCGGCAGCAGCAGGGCGAGGACGAGGGTGGCGGTGGCAAGAAGCTTCATGGACTCGGTCTCCTTTGGTCCGTAGTGATCGACAGCTCAGGAAGGGGAACGGCGGGCTGTCGACCTCAAGGACGATTGGCGGAGCGACTTGATTGCACCCGTCCTCGGTCACCCCCTCCGATGACGGGCCCGCCGCGGCTCGGTGAAGATTCCCAACCCGCGTTGACCGATCCCGCGAAGGCTTCTCGCGTGGGTGGACGACCGGCCCGGTGGAGGGCCGCTCGTTCCCCATCGAGAGGTGTTCCATGCGTATCGAACCGTCGCCCCGCCCGCCCGCCCTGCGTCCCCTGATCGTCTCCATGGCTTTGCCCCTGGCCCTGCTTGCTCCCCCGATCCTCGGCCAGCTCGACCCGTACTTCTTGGACCGGGGGCCCCAGGCCGGCAACCTGGAGCGGTTCGGAGAAGTGTCCGCCTCGGGGGGACTTCGACGGCGACGGCTTCGACGACCTGGCCGTCGGCGTACCCCGCGCCGATGTGGGCGGGCTCTTCCGAGCGGGCCTGTTGGAGGTGCGCTTCGGCGGACCGGGGGGCTTGGGGGCTGCCCCTCCCCTGGTGCTCTCCCAGAACCAGGCATCCTCCGGGACCGAATGCCGGATCACCGAAGATCTGGACAACTTCGGCGGCGCCCTGGCCGTGGGCGACTTCAACGGCGACTTCCGGGACGATCTCATTGTCGGGCTGAGGAATGAGGACGTCGTCGTCGATGGCGAGTTCTACAACGACGCCGGGGCCGTCGCGGTGTTCTGGGGCCGCGCCGACCGTGCTTTCGATGCCGGCCCCTGCCTGATCTACGGGGCGGACGGCCTTCCGGGGAGCACCGTAGAGTTCGCCGGGTTCGGGAGTGCACTCGCGGTGGGGGACTTCGACGGCGACGGCGCTCCTGACCTGGCCATCGGAGCCCCCGGCGTCTCGCTGGAGGGCCAGGAGGCGGCGGGCACGGTGACGGTCATCTACAGTCCGGGCGGCGTGCCCCTCGATTTAGCGTCGGCCCAGCTCTGGCACCTGGATTCCTTCGGCGTCCCCGGCGACTCCGACGGCGGTGACCTTCTCGGGGCTTCCTTGGCCACGGGGGACCTGGTCCTCGGCCTCGAAGCGGCCTGTGATCTCGTCGTCGGGGCTCCAGGGAAGACGTTCCAGGAGATCAGCGAAGGGGCGGTGCTGGTCCTTTTCGGCTGCACCCAGACCGGACTGTCGGCCGAGGACAGCGTCCTGTACAACGGCCAGAGCTTCGGCCGCGTGCCTCAATTCGGCGAACAGATGGGTCAAGAACTGGCGGTGGGGAACTTCGACTGTGACTCGGCCGAGGATTTGGCCATCGGCGTCCCCAGGAGGGACGGCGCCCTCGAGTCCACCGGCGAGATCCGGTTGATCTACGGCGACCAGAGGAACAACCCCCGGCTGACCGTCCTGACCGCAGCGGAGGTAGGTAGCGGAGAAAGGACCGGCGAGAACTTCGGCCGCTCCATGGCTTCCCTCGACCTGGCGGGGCCCTGCGACGATCTCCTGGTGGCCAGCCCCGGCCTAGATGCGGGATTCGGCGACTTCAACCGTCTCTACTTCCTGCCCGGCTCCTTCGGCGGGCTCGACCCATCCATGTCGACCCGGCACCGCGCGCCGGTCAACGAAGACAACATCAACCTCGGCTATTCCCTGTCCTCCGGCCAATTCGACGGCGACCGGGTCTGGGTCGCGGCTGGAACACCCGGGCTGGACGTCGGCGGCGTCGACCGTGCCGGGAAGGTCTGGGTGCTTCCCCCCGCCAGGATCTTCTCGGACGGATTCGAAGGGGGCAACCTGAGCGCCTGGTCCAGCGTCGTACCTTGAGGGGCCCCGGGCCGGCAGGGCGACCGACCAGCCCGGCGCCCCGGGGAGAACCTACCGTGGACGGCACAGCTCAACCCCTCGGAGTCACCCCTCGATAGGGGAACCACGGGAGGTTCGAACCCCATCCATTCCCAGATTCAAGGTTCGAACCCGACGAAGAGGTTCGAGCTTCCCAGCGGGGCCCATGGAATGATTCTGCCCGTCGCCGTCCCCCCATGGCATCGGCATTGCTCTGGACCTTTGTGGAATCGGCGTCCCGTCCCTTCGGACAGACTTTCGACATCACAGCGAGGTACCAAGATGAGCCCCGTCTTCGACCCCATGAAGCTAGCCACTGAACTATGGAAACTCGGGGTCGAGAGAGGATTTCGGGTCATTCGGTGGAAGAAAGATGGAAACGTCGACTACCAGTGGGCCCGCGAAATCGCCAACAGCAGGTTCGACCTCAACCCGTTCGCCGTCGCCCTCCCCAGGACCGCCGAGGACGTGGCGGAGTGCGTGAAGCTCTGTCGGCGGCATCGGGCCCCCTTCCGGGTCCGCTCCGGCGGCCACCAGCACGAGGGGATGAGCTCCATCGAAGACGGCGTCGTCCTTCGCCTCTCGGAGCTGGGCTCCATAGCGTACAGAGGGGAAGACCGGGCTTGGATCGGCGTAGGCAAACCCCTCAAGGAGATCTACGACGAGCTCGAGCTGCGGGGTAAGACCATCCCCGGAGGCGGCTGCTGGTCGGTGAACGTCGGCGGGTTGGCGCTGGGGGGCGGCTGGGGAACCTCGGTCCGAAAGATGGGGCTCACCTGCGACAACTTCGAAGAGGTGGAAGTGGTTACCGCCGAGGGCGACGTGATTCGCGCCCGGGCTGACAACGAGCATGGCGACCTCTTCTGGGCCCTACGGGGAGGGGGAGGCGGCAATTTCGGGATCGTGACCCGCTTTCTATTCCGGCTTTGGGACATCGGCCCCGTCGTGTCCACCATTCGGGCGCAATGGAAAGAGCCGGAAAACAAAACCGATCAGGAAAAAGAGGAGTACCTCACCAGGATCGTCGAAGACTACCTCAAGATGCAGGCGGACTTTCCGATCGGGCTTACGACCTCGATGGGGCTGCGGGTGCGGCATAGGTTCATGGCGAATAATAAGTATTTTCCACTTGGCTTGAGCGGAAAATACTACGGAACCAGCAAGGAGCTTGAAAGAGCCCTGAAAAAGTTTCTAGACAGGCATCCGCCGTCCGAGCCTGTGCAACTTTCCGAATCGAGACGGGCTCGTTCCGGAGGAACTCCAGCCAAGGCTTCGGAACCCGATCTAGGCGTCGAGGTCCAAACCAGCGAAGGCAACCTCCCGCTGGCTCAGCTGATCGACGACGTCGCCGACTTCGTTCAGTCGGGTTCCGCGTCCCACGAGGTCGAAGACGAAGCGCACCCCCCCGACGGGGCCGCCTACGTGCAGAAGGCTCCCCCGCGAACCACCTGCCTCGCACCTTGGCCCCACAAGGTTTCCTCGGGCTTTCCCAAAGGACCCGGGATCTATTCGGATCTCGCCCGGAATGCCGTCCGCGTCCTTCGAAGCACCAACGAAGAAAGACCTGCGAACGCGGCGCGGCTGTTCATCGTGCTACACAGCATGCCCGGCAAGAAGGGGCCTGAACACGAGGGGAAGCCGCGCCCCATCCACCCTTGGGAGTCCGCGTTCTACTGGCGTGAGAGGGACTTCCTCGTCCAATTCCAAGCCTGGTGGGCTGAACCCTGTTTGGAAAAAGGGGATTCCGCTGGGAGGAAGGCCTACCAGAAGGACGTGGAGACCTACCTCTGCTGGATCCGCAGCTCCCGGAAGGCGCTGGACGCCGAGCTCGACGGGGCGTTCATCAACTTCGTCGACCGAGACCTCCCCCTCGAGGCCTACTACGGCGCCAATTTCGCTCGGCTGCGGGAGATCAAGCAGCGCTACGACCGCGACAACGTTTTTCATTTCCCAATGAGCATTCCACCGAACGAGCTTCCCCTGGAACAAGACGCCATTCGAAGCCTTTCGCCGTCCGGCTTTCGGATCGTGACCCGGGGGCATTCGAGGTACGACGAGGCCCGGAGCATCGCCAACGCCCGCTTCGATTTTCGTCCCCTGGCCATCGCTTTCCCCCGGACCGCCGAGCACGTGGCCCACTGCGTCCGCTACTGCATCGAGCATAACCTCCAGCTACGGATCAGCTCCGGCGGCCACCAGCACGAAGGGATGTGCAGCGCCGACGACGTCCTCATGGTCCGGCTTTCCGAGATGGACTTCCTAGACTACGTCGATGGAACGGACGACCAGGCCTGGATCGGGGCGGGGGCCCGGCTCCACGACGTCTATGCGAAGCTACAGAAACGTCACCGGATCCTTCCGGGGGGCGGCTGTAAGCACGTCGCGGTGGGCGGCCTGACCTTAGGTGGGGGCTGGGGCCTCTCGGCTCGCCGATACGGCCTCGCCTGCGACAGTGTTCTAGCGGTCAAGGTGGTCCTAGCCGATGGCCGTATCGTCGAAGCGACGCGGGACAACAAATTCAAGGAACTCTTCTGGGCGCTGCTCGGCGGCGGCGGCGGCAACTTCGGCATCGTCACCAGCTTCCTCTTCCGCCTACGAAGGATCGAGCCCAACCTCTCGAAGTACAAGCTCTATTGGCGGCCGGAGGGGACGCTGAGGAGAGACGTCATCCAAGCATGGCTGCGTTTTCAGCGGGAGAAGCAGACGGAGGACACGACGTCCTACCTGGTTCTCTACGCCGATCAGGAGAAGGACATACCAGGCAAGGATAACGACAACGACGATGCGCCCCTTTCCATTTACGCCGGCGGCATGTCGTACCGACACCTTCGAGATCTCAAAGAGGAGATCGGGCATCTGACGTCAGGACTGCCGGACCCCGCGTCCCAAAGCTTCGGAGAGCTCTACCCTCACGCCGAGTCAGACGGCGAGCTGCCCCTCCAGGCGACAACGGCTTCGGTGGGGGACTTCAAGGACTACGCCTCCCCCCCGCCGGGCCTGTTGGACCTCCCTCCCACGGACAGGTGGACTGACGCTAACTCGACGCAGCCTGCCCATCCGTGTCAGGCCGAGGTTCCCATTGACAACTGCGTCGGATCCTTCCCACACAAGGTGACCTCAGCGTTCCCCAAGGACGTCGGGTCCACCAAGGTCGAAGCCTATGAGTCGCACCTAGCGGAGGCCCTGGCCGAGTTTCTAGAACACAACCCGGTCAGCCCCTACGTGAAGGCCTACGTTTCCCTCTACTCCCTGGGGGGAGCCGTCGCAGGGGTAGAACCCAACGCCACTCCTTTCTGGTTCCGAAAGAAATCTTTCATCCTGCAGATCGAGGCTTGGTGGAGCTATCCGCACCCCGACCCCGAACCCTGCGGCTGCCGGTACCGGGAAGACTGGCAGCGCCCCTACATCGATTGGGTCCGAAGGTTCCGCGGCACCTTGCGGGACGCGGGACTAGTCGAAGGGGCGTTCATCAATTTCGTCGACAGGGATCTCGAAGAGCGGAACAAGACCCCTGAGGACCGCAGGAAGCTCCTCCATCACTACTACGGCGAGAACTTGGACAGGCTCATGGAGGCGAAGGCGGCTTGGGACCCTTCGGACTTCTTCCGCTTTGGAATGAGCATTCCCCTGCCGCGACCGAAGTCGAAGCCGTAGGCTCCCAGGTTCCTCGGTCGACGGAAAACCGGCCAGAAGCGCCGAGCCCCGGGGCCACCCTCAAACGTAGGTGAAATCCGGTGGATTCCAGCATGGGGGCGGGGCTTGGCCCCGCCCGGCTGTGCGTTGACCCCTGGATTCTCGGACCCGTCGAGGGATTCAGCCACAGCGTGTTGCCCCCAGGCCTGCCTATCCGCCTCCGCTCCCGCCCCAACTGAACAGACCTGTTCGTCGGGCTGTCGGGCTCCCGCGAAGGCCGAACCGCCCTCGTCAGCTCGCGCAGCAATCAAAGGTCTAGCCTAAATTTTTCGGCCAAATTCCATTTAGACTGACCCTTTGGCCTAAAACGTACGCATGTATAGACATAGGCCCTTAACACTATTGCGTTCTGGGCCGATCGCGGATCCCGTCGGTGAGCCTTCGGCAGGAACCCTACTCCCCGAAGGCCACCCTAAGGTCGGGCCAAGCGCCGAAGACCGTCGCCTCCGAGGATGGGGAAGTGCAGGACTCGAATAGGAGTTACATTGATGAATGAGGATTCAGGTTCCATGTTGAGCTTCGCGAAGCAAACGGGGAAGATCCACCGGATTCGCATGGTCATTGTCGCGGATGACCCTTGGGACCAAGACAAGGACTTGCCCAACTACAAGGTACCCGTGGAATTCGAGGTCGAACGTCGAAACTCTGAACACGCCGTACCTCTGCTGGAGGTTGGGACCTCCCGCGCCGCAAAACGCAAACGCTATGCCCATCGGCTGCCGGTCAAGCGATCCGGTGGCGTAGTGCTCTACATCGAAACCCGACGTATCCGCTGGGTGGAGGCCGTCAATCAGTACGTCCGACTCTATGTGGAGAAGGAAAAGTACCTCATTCGGGACTCCCTGACCCACCTGGAGAAGAGACTCGAGCCCCGACGCTTCCAGCGGATCCACCGTTCGTCCATCGTCAACCTCGAGCGGGTTCGGGAGTTGCACATGGAGTCGTCCAACTTCCGCTGGGCCGTGCTCGACAACGGGATCCGACTGCGGGTGAGCCAGGGGTACTGGAACAAACTGCAGAACAAGATGCAGGGTCTGACCTGAACGAAACCGATCCGGCGCGTACGAAGCTCCGGCTCCAGACCTGCCCTGCCTAGAGCCCCCTGCGGAAAGTTCTGCGGACTTTCCGCAGCTCTTCTCCCCCCTCGCGAGGTTGGGCCTCCTCGAAAGACTTCTAGTCTTCCTGCGTCGGTAGGTCGCTGGTGGTGCCCTACCGCTGCGGCTACGGGTTCGCAAAGACTCCACTCCTAGGCAAACCCGTCAGTGGAGCCGGCCTACCAGGCGACCGGTGTCACTTGTTCGGAGACCCCTCCTCCGACAGGGCTTCCCACCGGCTGGGATTCGGGTTCGGACCCCAGCCACCTCGGGCATAAAACTTTTTATTCTCGATCCCGAAGCTTCCCGGTTCAACCCGCTTGGAGTGAACGCTTCAGGACGAGGTGTGAACACTTCGATTCCCGTCGTGAATCCATTTTCGGAGCTTTCAGGGGTTCGGGCAGACCAGTTGGTAACGTCCCGCGGCCCCCGAAAGCTTCGACAACAGTCTTCCGCGAGCTGACAACGCCGATTCCAGGTTTCACTCCATGGACCTTGAACGGGGATGGTCCGGGCAAAACAATGCACTTGCTACCCAGGGGACGCTAGAAACCCTATCGGCGATGCGAGGAACGAATCATGGGAAACATCTTCACGGTACTCGAGCTGGTGAGATCTCGGCTCAACGAGTCCATCCGGGATGTGGCCGACGGAGCCGATGACTGGGTCATCCTGTCCAACATCGTCGAGCCGGGGGGAGCCCCCTACGACGAGGCCAAGGACAAGGTCGTGATGTTTCTCGCCAACATCCAGCACGAGACCTCGATCAGCACCTACCAGCGCAACAAGCCGGTCGGCAACGAGACCTACGCCTCGGTCCCGG
Organism: Acidobacteriota bacterium; assembly: GCA_038748685.1. Taxonomy (GTDB): domain Bacteria; phylum Acidobacteriota; class Thermoanaerobaculia; order Multivoradales; family J023; genus JAUIJL01. Next base: position 21,500 of record JBCDIS010000106.1, read on the forward strand.
CACCGCTTTACATCAATCTTTATGTGCTGTTCATGGCCAACTTCTTCAATCGGAACTACGCCGAGGGATTGTCCCTGATCTCCCGCGTCATCAGTTTCTTCCAGCAGAACCCGGTCTTCACCCACCAGAGCCTCCCCTCGTTGGACCCGTCCATTGACAAGCTGACCTTCGAGATGGTCAACCTCGACGAGGTGGGCCTCAACTATCTGCTGGGGCTGGTGGGTTGCAAATACCTGCCGACGACCTACTACAAGCTCCGCATGATCCCGTTCCAGACCGACGCCATGGAGGCCGAGGTTCCGGCCGTCCAGGGTCTACGGGCGCCGGGATCACCCAGAGCGCTCTCCGGGCCGGCGACGGACGGGGACTCGGACCCGAAGGCGGGCTGAAGACGATGGCCAGAAAACTCAACATGGGCCGGGCCTTCGAGCACACCCTGCGCAGTCCCTTCGATGGCTTCGACTCCTCAGAAAGTCCGAGCCGTTCCTTCCGCTACGAGCGGCTGATGCAGGTGTCGATCGAGAACACGTTCTACAACGCCTCGGATGGGGCGTGCCCCGACTTCATAGTCACGCCGACCCCCGCCTCGGCAAGTCTCATGCAGAGCCTGGGCCTGCTCTTCCGCGATGAGGGTACCGGTTTCTCCATCCTCTACGACACCCGTCGCCGAGGGGCTCTGGAGAGCTACCTTCGCCGGCAGGCGGAACCTCAGCGGCCCTGCACGTCGGTCCCGCCGGCCCAGCATTGGACCCGGCTGTCGTTCACACTGACCCTGGACACCCCGTACTTCCTCAACTTCACCGACCTGCCCATCGATCTGGCTCCGGACACGGAAAATCTCTACTTCAGCAACCGGCAGGCCCACAGGGAGACGCCGGACGGACCGGTCCTGCTAAACCCCGGCCCCCTCGTCTCGGTGGACGACCCCGAGCAAGAGGTTCTGAGCCTGGTGCCGGTCTCCTTTCCCGTGCGGGTGACGGACGACGTCGAGGAGGTCCGCATCCTCGACCTCTCCGGCGAAGCGGTGCTCTGCCTGCCCCGGTGCGCGCCGCGGGGTCTGCTGCAGTTCCTGGGCTCCGGGGTCGCCACCTGTGTCGACGTCGACGAATACCTTCGCCACCACCCCGCGGCGGCCGAGGAGATCGTGGACTGCCGGGAGCGCATCTTCGTCGACATGACGACCCTGCCCGAGGGCCGCTACTCCGTCGAAAGGGTGCGCGCCGTCGGCCCGTCCGAGTCCGACGCCGTGCTGTACACCTCGGCAGCCCCCGCGCCGCTGGCTTTCGTCGACCTGCTGTTCAGCCAGCCGACCGAAGACGGGGGGCCGGCGGGCGTCTATCCCGTAAGAGATCTGTGCCCCCCCGAAGAGACACGCATCGAGCCGGTGCACTACCGGCTGAGGTTCGGCACCCGCGCCACGACTTGGGGCTACTACATCGTGCCCGGACAGCAGAACGAAATCTTCGAACAGCTGCGGATCGAACAGCTGCCGCATGCGGCCGCGGACCCCGGGGCTCGCCGAATCACCTTCTCGGGCCCGTGCCGCGTGCGTCTGGCGGACGGCTCCACGGCCTACCGCTTCCTCTCCGACGGGGCCGTCCCGCTGCAAGAGCAGTCTGTCTACGACTTTCGGCTGCTCGACGCCGACGCGGTGCTGATGGCCCGCCTACCGGTGGCTTCGATCGAGCAGGTGCTTCCCAAGACCGAAGCAAGGGCGTGTCTGGAGCTGCTGGAGAGCCTGCTCCCGGACCAGGGGGACGACGCCCCCTGCCTGGACCTCGTGGAGCTCCTCTGCCCCCCCTCGGGAACCGCCGCCGTCCACCCCGACGCCGAGCCGCTTCGGGACCTCGCCTCCCGCCGCGACGACCCCCAGGTCTTTTCGGACATCTACGTCCACGTTTGAGCAACCCGACCACTGACCAACCCAACGAAAGGTGCGATCCATGGCCACGACCTTCAGACAACGAAAGACACCGGGAACCTACATCACCGAGCTCAACGCATTCCCGCCGTCCGTGGTCGGCGTGGAAACCGCGATCCCCGGCTTCATCGGATACACCGAGAAGGCGGAGGTCGACGGCAAACCCGTCTACTTCAAGCCCCTCCCCATCGCCTCCCTGGCGGACTACGAGGCCATCTTCGGACAAGGCGTCAACCAGGCCTACGACGTCGTCGAGGTCGAGCCGCCGGCAAACCTCGCCGAAGACCCCGACTTCTACGACTTCCTCGTGGAATCCGAAGATCCGGCGGAGACCTCCTATTACAACCTGGTGCTCACCAACTCCGAGTTCAACCTCTACGACAGCCTGAAGCTCTTCTTCGCCAACGGCGGCGGTAATTGCTTCGTCGTCTCGGTGGGCTCCTACTATCCCCAGGACGGCGGCGACGGGGATACGGTGGAGGTCAGCCTGAGCCAGCTGCAGGACGGGCTGACGGCCATGGGGGAGCAGAGCGGCCCCACCATGACCGTCATTCCGGACGCGGTGCTGCTGCCGGAGGACGAGGTCCCCGAGCCCAACCCAGGCTTCCCCATCTCCGCCGACTACGCCACCCTGGTCCAGACCGTTCTGCGCCAGTGCGTCGATCTGCAGGACCGGGTCGGCATCTTCGACCCCTACGGCGCGCAGGTGCTCAAGCAGGACAACCTCAGCACCCTGCTGGACCCCCTCCTCACGAAATTCCGGGAGGACGTGGGCAGCGAGGGGCTGGACTACGGCATGGCCTACTTCCCGCCCCTCAACACCTCGGTGGTGGAGCTCGGCGACATCGACTACACCTTCCTCCACATCGAGGACGCGACCCAGCTTCAGCTCATCCAGGGGATCCTCACGACCGTCGCCGCGCAGCTCTACGTCGGCCCCCAGCTCGCCCAGGTGGAGGGTTACATCAACCAGATGAACCCGGAGGACGGCGTCGATCCCGACGACCCCCAGGCGGTGGCCATCCTCGACAACAACCTGACCAACGCCCTGCCCCTGCTGCGTCAGATCGAGATCCTGATCTCGTCCAAGGTCAACGTCCTGCCGCCGAGCGGCGCCATGGCCGGCGTCTTCACCCGCATCGACCAGACCCGGGGGGTGTGGAACGCCCCGGCGAACACCAGCCTGACCTCCGTGGTCTCGCCGATCGTCAACCTGACCGACCCGCAGCAGGGCAACCTGAACGTACCCCTGGACGGCAAGGCGGTCGACGCCATCCGCCAGTTCCCCGGTCGGGGAACGGTGGTCTGGGGCGCCCGCACCCTCGACGGCAACAGCCAGGACTGGCGCTACATCCAGGTCCGCCGCACCATCATGTACATCGAGCAGAGCATCAAGAACGCCCTGGACCCGTTCGTGTTCGCCGCCAACGACGGCAACACCTGGTCGACGGTGGTCTCCATGGCCTCCAACTTCCTCCAGAACCTCTGGTCCCAGGGTGGCCTGTTCGGCGCCACGGCCTCGGAGGCCTTCTCGGTGGAGTGCGGCCTCGGCAGCACCATGACCGCCCAGGACGTGCTGGACGGCTACATGGTCGTCCAGATCACCCTTCAGATGATCCGGCCCGCCGAGTTCATCGAGCTCACCTTCAAGCAGAAGATGGAAGGCGCCTGAGCCGGCCCCCCGCCACTGAATGAGACATAAACCCTATCGAAACGGATTCATGAACACGACAAAACCATCCCCAGCCCAGGAGACACCCCATGGCAGGTGAAGTGCAGAACAACGTCTGGCCCCTACCAAAGTTTTACTTCACGGTGCAGCTCGGCGACGACGACACCGTGAGCTTCCAGGAAGTGGACGGGCTCGAGAGCGAAACCCAGATCATCGAATACCGACACGGCGACAGCCCGACGTTCTACCCGATCAAGATGACCGGGATCGGCAGGGTCGGCAACGTCACCATGCGCAAGGGTATTTTCGTCAACGACAACAAATTCTGGGATTGGTACAACGAGATCCGGATGAACACCATCGAGCGACGGACGGTGGTGGTCAGCCTGCTGGACGAAGAAGGGGATCCGAAGATGACCTGGACCCTCAACAATGCTTTCCCGACCAAGATCACCGGCACCGACCTCAAGTCCGAGGGCAACGAGGTGGCGGTGGAGTCGGTCGAGATCGCCTACGAAACCCTGACCGTGGCCACGCCCTGACCCCACCGGCGGACCCCGGCCC
>JBCDIS010000107.1:0-25316 GCA_038748685.1 Acidobacteriota bacterium
AAGAGGTCGTCGCCGCCGTCTTGGCTCGGCTGAGCGTTGCGGCCGGCGTACCCCTGAAATCCGTCGTGGAGCCCTGGAAGCTGATTCTGCATTAGAAGAACGACTCCTTGACGACGATCAGGTCACCGTCCTGAAGCTCGATGTCGGGGTCTTTGCCGGCGAGGATACGGCGGTAGTCCGCGACGATTTCCTCCCGGTTCCCCGAGGTGGTGCCGCGCTGGATGGACAGTTTTTTGGAGGCGGTCTCCGACAGTCCGCCGGCGCTGGCGATCGCCATGAGCAGCGTGACCTTGCGGTCGCCCGGGAAAACCAGGCTACCCACATTGGAGACTTCCCCCAGCACGTTGATGGTGATCGGCTGCTTGGCGGGGACGTTGATCAGGTCGCCGGCGAAGATCGGAATATTGAGCTGCGGATCCCCTTGCCCCACGAGCTGGCGGACGTCGATGGCCACCTGATCCGTCAGGCCGTTCTCAGCCCGGCGACGCACGTAAATGACCGGCCCGTGCTCGGAGTCGAGCCCGCCGGCGTTCAGCAGCACCTCCATCAGGGTCGCACGGCCGGGGACGAAGTGGTTGCCGGGCTCCCTCACCGCACCCATGACCGACACCGGCCGGGACCGGTAGGCGGCGATGGTCACCGCCACGGACGCCTTACGCAGACCTTCCTGGAGCAGGCGCTCGCCGATTTCGTCTTCGAGCTCGGCTTCGGTCAACCCCGCCGCCTGCAGGCGGCCGACCACCCCCAAGCTGATGGAGCCGTCCTCGGCCACCACCTGCTCCGAGTCGAGGTCCGGAAGCTCCCTGACCCGCACCTGGATCTGATCCCGCGGCCCGATCCGATAGTTACCCCCCGGGGCCCCCTGGGCCATCGCCGGGGCCAAACCATGGCCGCCGAGAACAAAAGCGATCGCGAGGGCGATCCAAAACCGCGAGGGTAGCCCCCGCGGCGTCCATGTCGTCGATGGAAGTCTCATGTTCGGTCCGGGTCGTAGAGAGCGGACGACGCGTGGAGCGGCGCTCGAAAACGGAGATCTCAGGGGGGCGGGGCCGCTGTCCTCGGCCGTAGGCTCCGCCCGAGCAGCCTTAGAAGGCTACCAGATCGAGTCACTTTGGCCTAGCCGCAGCCGATTCGCCACCTCACCCAACTGCACCGACAGACCGACGCTGGTGACGTCGCGATCGAAGGCATCGAAGTTGGAATCGTACTCGGTGTAGATCAGATTGACCGAGAGTTGCAGGAGCTGTCGGAGCTCGAGTCCCAGGGACGCCGTCAGCTCCTCGACGTCGTCGGTACGGATCTGCTGGTCGCCGATGACCCCTTCGAAATCGTCCTCCCCCGTCGCGGCGGTGAGGAGCAGGCTGCTACCGCCGGCGCGCCCGAAGCGGACGCCGATACCCTGGCGCCCACGGAGGAAGTAGGCGAACCCCGGCTGAACCGAATAGCCGAGCTCACGGCGGGCGAATCCCAGCAGGGCCGTCCGACGCCCGGAGTCCCACACCACGTCCAGCCGGCCGGTGGTGTCGTCGAAATCGCCGAAGGTCGACCCCTCCACCGCTTCGAGGTCGCGCTGGGCCACCTCCACCAGGGCGTCGAGGCGGGGGCCATCGAAGAAGATCTCGCCGACGATGGCGGACCCTTCGTTCGACAGGGAGCGGGCGTCCACCTCGAACTCTGTCTCCGTCTCCTCGAAACCCAGGGACACGGACCAGCCCCGGGCAGCTTCGAAGCGGAGACCGGCGGCATAGGTGTCGGTGTCGCGGTCGAGCTGGGTGAACAGCTCCCGATCGTCTCCGTCGCCCCTAAGGGTGGTCTGCTCCCCTTTGCCGTAGGCGAAAAAGCCGTCCCGGATCTCCACCTCGGCCTGGAGGCGGCTCGTCTGCCGTTCCAGGGTGGTGAGCTCCTGGACCTCGCTGGAGAAGAAGTCCTGACGTTCCTCGAGCCGGTGGGACAGCTCCAACGTGACGCGGTTGAAGTGCCCGAAGACCCCCAGCCCGTAGCGACCGTTCAAGCCCCGCTTCTCCTCCGTGTCCTGCCACCAGGTGTACTCCGGCAGGGCCTGGGCCGCCCACGTGACCTTGGAGCCGGTCCGCAGGTAGGCGCGGATGCCGGCGCCGGCGGTGACTGTGAAGTCGTTCTCCTCGGGGCGCACCTCCCCCGGCAGACCACCCTGGGACTGGGAATCGACGTAGGCCGCGTTGCGTAGGCCTATCCACGGCTGGACCCGCAGCGGCCCCAGATTCCAGCGCGCCTCTTCAAGGCTCTTTTCCAGGCTTTCCCTGGACGGGATGTCCACCTGCCGCGCGCGGCTGATGGTTCCGGACGAGGTATACTGGGCCGACACCGGCAACACGACGAAGACGCCGACCGCGGCGAGTCCGGCCGCTAGCGAGAGGGTCCGGCCGACGGCGACGCTCGACGGACGACGAACTTTGGGACAGACTTTGCCGAAGCGCGACGGGTCCAGCATCCGCTCGATCATCGATTTCCCTTCGTAGTGGGTGCCCGACTCCCGGAAAATCTCGAGTGCCGAGGCGATACTTCAGTTGGCTGGCGAGTCCAGCTCGGATGATACGACATTCCGGAGTCGGTTCGGCTACGGTCACAGCCCTGATGGTGGCCGCCGTCGTCCTCGGCCCGGTCCCCTTCGGCGCGGTGCAGCCGACGCCCCGGGCGCTGCTCCAGGCCATCGCCTTCGTCGCCCTGGCGATCGTGCTGATGGACCGCAACCGACAGCCGGGGGACATCGCCGACGTCCGATGGCCGGTGGCGGCCCTCGGCGCCATCGGCCTCTGGGGTTTCCTGCAGAGCCTGCCGTGGCCGGAGGCGGTAATCCGGGGTTTGGCCCCCAGGCTGGCGACCGCTTGGAATGAAGCGGCGGCCCTGCTGGCGGAGGCGGCGCCGCCGGCGTCCGTATCGGTGGCCCCCGCGGTTTCCCGTCAATACGCCCGCCACTGGCGGGCGGCGGCGGCGGCCCTGGCGGCGGCCTGCTCCCAGGGCAAGGAGCGGGCGTCGAGGCGTGTGGTGTTCCTCGGGCTTCTGGTGGCCGCCGTGGGCCAGATTCTGTACGGCACCCAAACCCTCGGCACGGCGAACGCCGCGATCCTCGGGGTGGAAGTCCCGGGGACCCCCGGTCGACTCCGGGGCACGTTCGTCAACCCGGACCACTTCGTGTTCTTCCTCGTCATTGTCCTCACCTGCGTCAGCGCCTGGCTCTGGTGGTCGGTGCGCAAGGCCCTCAACCAGACCAAGAGCTCACTGGATCGACGCCTGGTGTTGCCGGTGATCCCCCTGACGCTCTTCGTCGTCCTTTTCGCCGGCATCGCCTGGAGCGGCTCGCGGGCGGGCATCCTGGTGGCGGTGGCTTCGGTGCTCGTCCAAGGGACCCTGCTGTCGATCCACTACCGGCGATGGCAGCTGGGGGCCTCGACCTTCGGCCTCGTGCTCCTGGGCTTCGGGGGCATCGCCTTCTTCGGTTGGCGTCGGGGCCTCGAACGGTGGCTCGAAACCTCGGCCTACGAGGTCGCCACGAATGCGCGCCTGGACGCCTGGGCCGCCACCTTCGACCTCTGGCTCCACGCCCCCCTCACCGGCTTCGGCCTCGGAACGTTCCGCCAGTCCTTGCCGCTGGTCCAGCCGGTCACGATGGACGGCGTCTGGCACCACGCCCATAGCGACGTCCTGGAGCTGCTGGCCACCGCCGGCCTGATCGCGGCGGCGCTGGCGGTGGCCGGGCTGGTGGCCCTCTACCGCTGCCTGTGGCGGGTCCTCCGGCGCGGACGCCGCTCCGAAGACCGAGCTGCGGGCCTGGCGGGCCTGGGGGCCCTGAGCGCCGGGCTGCTCCACTCGCTGGTGGACTTCCCCATCGCCATGCCGGCCAACGCCTTCGCGCTGCTGATCGTCTGCGGGTTGGCCGGCGGCTGCGGCCTCGTCGAGCCGAAACAGCGCCGGGTCCGCACCACGCCGAAGCTCAGCGAGGTGCTGGCGACACCGGAGACCGCCCCCTGAGGCGGCGACGCACTCAGCCGGGACTCGCTCCGCCGGGAATCACTCCGCTAGGAAGATCCGCCCGGGGACGACCCGATCCCCCGTCAGCGTCGACACCGACACCAGGTGAGGTCGGTCCTCGATCGACGCCCGGAAGCGGATCCGGTCGCCGGAGCGGTAGACCGGCGCCAACAAGGTGTGCTCGCCGCCGTCGATGTAGATCTCGACCACCGCGCCGCCCTCCGGCACCCGCTCCATTTCCAAGACCAAACCCTCGGAGGGCATCGCCGGCAGAATTTCCACCTTCGACGTGTCACCGACGGTGCGCCACTCCGCGGCACCCCAACGCCGTTTCCGGTGGCCTTGCCAGAGCCTGCGGGCCAGCTCCAATTCCACCGGATCCCCCAACGCCTGGGCAATCTCGAAGCGGGTCTGCGCGTAGTCGAGGGTCCGGCGCCCCGCCAGGCCGACCCTGGAAAGATCCTCACTCGCCCGGGCCACGTTCCCCTGCTCCAGATACCAGCGACTCTTGCCGATCTGGAACGGTGCCCATTGGGGGAACTCCGGGGTGCCCGCCATCCGCTCGAATCGCACGATCTGCTCCGTGTCCCGCATCACCAGGGCGGCGTGGGCGGCGACGGCGGTTTCGATCTTGCCGAGGGAATCCCGCAGCCTGAAGACGGCAGGGGGCGAGAGGGACGAACGGCGCACCCGCTCCAGGTCGAGGGACCAGTCCAACCAGCCACGGAGGGCGGAGCTCGAGCTCAAACCGTGGAGCCCCGGCGGGTAGACCTCCAGGGCCCGCTCCACCAGGGGCGCGAATCGGCGGGACGGCGGCGCCGCGATCAGCAGGCGAACGATCATCGAACGGCCGCGGGTGAGGTCCCCGAGCTGTAGGCGAGCCTCGGCGTCTTGCAGAGACGCTTCGAGGAACCGCTCCAGGGAGTCCAGCCGGCGGCGATGGGCCTCGGCCACCGTGCGCCACTGGCGCCGGGCGACGAACGCCTCTTCAATCACCGACCAGGCGTCGGGCCGGTCGGGAACCACCGAGAACACTTCCTCGACCTCGCTCCCCACGTCCAGCCAAGCTGGGGCCAGGGCCTGGAAGGCTCGGAAATCCCCCTCGAACACCTCTTTCAGAATCCCCCGGGCCTGTTCTTTCTTCGCCGGAGATAGGGCGTTCCACACTTCGAGGTAGGCGGTGGCCAGGAGTCGCCTGGGCTCGGGATGGCTGCCGACGTCCCGCACCGCCTGGAGCAGGGGGGCTTCCCAGGCATCGGCCTCGGTGTAGAGCCTGCGGTCCCGGGCGAGGGACCACTCCAGGTAGGTGGCGGTGCCCGCCAGCATCGCCCCCTGCCAGCTGTTGGGCTGTTCCCGCAGCCCCCGGTGGGCGAGGCGACGGGCCTCCGGCAGGGCCGCCGACACCGCCGTCTCCAGCCGCTCCAGCTCCTCCGCCGATTCCCCGGCCCGGGCCTGGGTCAGCCGCGCGATCGAAAGGTAGACCAGTGACCGGGCCGCCGCCAGGCGAGCATGGTGGGGAACGCCTTCCCGCTGGACCCGCTCCAGCAGGCCGTCCTGCCCCTCCTCCACCAAACCCGACGTGCGAAGCAGGTCCACCATCTTGTCTCGATTGCGGTGCCAGGAGGCGGCGTCCGCCAGGGCCGCAACCGCCAGCACCAGACAAGCGGCCGCCGCAACCGAACGCATCCGCCGCCTCCGGGCGGTGGATTCCGGCGGCGCGCCCCCGTGCGAGTCAGGATCTTGGGTCGAGTCCGGGGCCGCTCCCTCGGGCCGGCGTCGACGCTCACTCGATGTGGCAGGCATGGGGAAAACCTCTGGGCAAGGGCCCCTTTCGGCGGGGGGCTGGAATCCGAGGGGGGAGGGCCGGTTTCCGGGGTCACGGCGGAGCCCCGGAGGTACAGATTCTAAGCGGTTGGCCGGTATAGTAGCCCAACGCTGGGGGGGCCGTTGCGCAACCCGCCCACCGCCGGCGGAGGAAATCATCGACATGAAAGTGACCGAGCATCTCGCCCGGGCCGACGGCCCGCTGATCAGCTTCGAAATCATCCCGCCCCTGCGCGGCGGCAACCTCAAGGATCTGCTGCACCTGATCGACGATCTCGTCCAGCACAAACCCCCCTTCATCGACATCACCAGCCACGCGGCGGAGGTGATCTACGAAGAGACCGCCACGGGCATCCAGCGCCGGATCAAGCGCAAGCGCCCCGGCACCCTCGGCGTCTGCGCCCTGCTGCAGAACAAATACAACATCGACGCCGTCCCCCACGTGCTCTGCCAGGGGTTCTCCACCCAGGAGACCGAGGACTTCCTGATCGAGCTCAGATACCTGGGGATTGACAACATCCTCGCCATCCGCGGTGACGACAGCGGCTACGAAAAGCCCCTGGCGCCGGGCCGGACCGTGAACCGCGACGCCATCGACCTGGTTCGCCAGGTCAAGAAGATGAACCGCGGCAAGTACCTGGAAGATTTGCTGGACGCCGACCCCACCGATTTCTGCGTCGGGGCCGCGGGCTATCCGGAGAAGCACTTCGCCTCTCCGAACCTGATCTCGGACGTCCGCTGGGTGAAGAAAAAGGTCGACGCAGGGGCCGACTACGTCGTCACCCAAATGTTCTTCGACAACCAACACTTCTTCCGCTTCGTGGACCTGTGCCGACAGGAAGGGGTCGAGGTGCCGATCATCCCGGGCCTCAAGATCCTGACCAAGAAGTCCCACCTCCGAACCATCCCCCGGGTCTTCCACTGCGAGATTCCCGCCGAGCTGGCGGACGCTGTGGAAGGGGCGCCCCCCAAGCGGGTTGTCGACGTCGGCTTGGAGTGGGCGCAGCGCCAGACCCAAGAGCTCCTTGACCAAGGGGTACCTTCGGTCCACTTCTACATCATGCAAAGCTCCAAGGCGATCAACGCCCTGCTGGACCGCCTCAAGCTTTGATCGGCCCCGCCGTGCGCCCAACCCTCGGCCCAGCGACACGGGTCCTCGGCGTCGCCCTCGCGGTCTCCCTCGGCGCCGCCCACCTGCTCCCCCCTCCGGCCGTCGCCCAGGAAGCCCCGCGGGGGGCGGCGGAGCGGGGATGGCTCGGCTGCCTGGCGACCCAAGGGGGGCGCCAGGTGGCGTCCCACAACGCCGATCGACTCTTCGTGCCGGCCTCCGTCACCAAGCTGGTGGTGGCGGCCGCGGCCCTCCACCACCTCGGCCCAGACCACCGCGCCGTCACCGAGGTGCGGGCCGGTGGCCCACTGACGGGGGGCACACTCGACGGCGACCTAACCGTCGTGGCGGGGGGCGACCCGACCTGGAGCAGCCGTTTCTTCGACCCCGACCAAACTCCCGTGGCCGCCCGGGCGCGCCCGGTCCGCCGCACGGTGCTACGGGTTCGGGGGGACCTCGTCGTCGACGTCCGCCGCTTTCCGGGTCCGCCCCATCCTCCGAGCCGGTCGGTTTCGGACGTGGCCCTCGGCTTCGCCGCGCCGACCTCTGCCCTGGCGGTGGATGAGAACGCCGTCGCAGTCGAGATCGCGCCGGGCCCGCGGGTCGGTGCCGCCGCCAAAGCCCGGCTGGGGAAAGGCGTTCCTGAAGACACCCTAACCCTCGACAACCACATGATCACGGTGCCGCGGCACCGCGACGGCAAGGGCAGCGTCGGCTTCCAAGCGGTGTGGCGCTCCACGACGCTGGTGCTGCGGGGGGAGTATCCGATCAGCGAGCCCCCGTACCGCATGGACGTGGCGGTGGCCGACGGGGACCTCCACGCCGGACGGAGGATCCTCCAGGCCCTACGGGCCGCCGGAGTCACCGTCGACGGAGGGGTCGTCGTCCGCCGCGGGGGGGCTACGGCCGGGGGGACGACGGGGAGTCCGCTGGCCCGTATCGCGTCGCCGCCGGTGGCGGACTGGCTGGAACCGATCCTCACCGACAGCCACAACTGGCTCGCCGAAATGCTGCTCCGCCAGCTGGCGGAGCGCCAGCTCGGCGCCGGACGGGGGGACGACGGGGCGGAGCTCCTCGGCCGTTTCCTGGAGGACGAAGTGGGCGTCGACTCCGGCTCCCACCGGCTGGACGACGCATCCGGCCTATCCCCCTTCGGCCTGCTGACCCCGCGCACCGTGGTGGACCTGCTCCACTGGGCGGCCCGCCAGCCGTGGCACGGGCGCTTCGCCGAAGCCCTCGCCGGGCCCGGCGAGGGCACCCTCCGGGCGTGGCCGGCCCTGCCGCCGGGGTCCGCCGTCAAGACCGGCACCCTGCGCAGCGCCCTGGGGCTGGCGGGCTACCTCCCCGCGGGCCGCGCCGCAGACGGTCCGGTGGTCTTCGCCTGCTTTCTCAATCAGCGGCTCGACGACCGCCGCCGGCAGCGGAGGGAGCTGGTGGACGCTGCCCGATCTTTCCTCAGGGATCCGGCAGGCGCCGCATCCACCCCAGCGGGTGGTGGGTGATCAGGAATCGATCGCACCGCTCCCGGTCGAGGGCGAACTCCGGGTGGGACGCCAAGAAGCTGCGGATCGCCGGCAGGGGCCCGGGTCGACCGGCTCGAAAGACACCGAGGGTATCGATGACCCCGTCCTGCACCAGCAGGAAGCTGCCGGGGGTCACGAAACCGGCGTAGCGTTCCAGCTCGGCCCTGACGTGGCCCTCGGAGTGGTCGCTGTCGAGGATCACCATGACCGGGCCGTCGGCGGCCGCCACCCGCTCCGCCACCTGGGCCACCATGTCGTCCGCCGTCGAGCTTCCGGTGAGGAACTCGATGCGCGGGTGCTCGACCTCGGTACGGCGGGTGATGTCCACCGAAACGATCTTGGTCTTGGTGCCCATCAGGTCGAAAAGGTGGGCGTAGAAAAGCGCCGAGCCCCCCTGGTGGGTGCCGCACTCCACCAGCAGCGCCGGCCGTACCTCCGACAGCGCCTCTTGAATCGTCCACAGGTCGAGGACGTTCTGCCAGATGGGCTGGCCGAGCCAGGTGAGCCCGCCGAAGTTGTTGGTCTCGCGGATCAGCTGGGTGAAGAACAGCCGGTGGACCCAAGGTGCGAGGGTCGCGATGTAGACGCGGTAGAGCAGGCGACGCAGTAGCTTCATTGGATATCTGCCTCGAAACGGGTGGTGACCAGTGGGAACTAGCGTAGGCCGGCGGCGCGGAGCACGCGCTTGCCGGTGCGGCGCAGCCATCGGCGCGGCGCTCGATGGCGGCGGTAGAACTCCCGGGAGCGGTCAAAGGGGGAGACCGCGGAGCCGACTCCGGCTTCGAGGTCCCGTAGGTGGTCCCGGCGCATGGTGTCCAGAATCGGAGCGCCGTCGTGAAAGTCGGCGAAGGCGTAGGGCCAGGTGCGGGTTCCCTGGACGCCGGCGTCCAAGAGACGGCCTCGGTACTGCTCCGCCAGCTCGCGCCAAATGGGACCCGCGGCGCTCTGAAAGTCGGCGTTTCGGCCGGTCAGTCGATGCGGCTGAAGGTGGCTCCAGCCACTCCAGTGGACGAAACGCAGCGGGGAGCCGCCGGCGGTCCAGCTCCCTTCCGTCCGGGCCAGGGCCCGCTCGTGGAGATTCCAATAGGCGACGTTCACCCCCGGATCGTCCACCGCGGCGGCGTCCGGGAAGAAGATCGGCAACCAGTCCAGCCACCGCTGGTCGACGAATTGACCGGCGGCCGGATCGTCGCAGCCGTAGCGCGCCAGCCGCGAACGGAGCCAACTCGCCACCGATGCGGCGGTCTCCCCTCGCCGCAGACCCAAAAATCCGCCGTTCCACATCCCGAGACGCAGGTGGAGCAGCTCGTGGCTGCGGACCTTCGACTCCTCCACCGGCTTCAGCAAATGGGGGGACAGGAGAATCGGCGCCCGGTCGAGTCGATCCCAAAGGGGTTCGAGGGAGTCGAGCACCAGCACGTCGCCGTCGAGAAACAGCCAGCGGTCGGCGGAGGTGTGATCGAGGATCCAGGTGTGCAGCCAGCCGCGGAGGGCGCAGCAGAGCTCGAACGGGCGGTAGTAGAAGGTCATCTGCGCGACCACGTCCGGGTCCACCAGATCTTCGAGCAGGACCACCCGGAAAGGCTCCGACTCCGGGTCGAAGTAGCCGTCGATCCGATCCGCCAGCAGCAAGACGAGGGGCACCCCGGGGGCGTGCTCCGCCAGGGACGCGGCCAGAACCCGCACGTCCGCCAGGTAGGCCTTGGTGGCGACGGTACAGACCAGGCGGTCGGTCAAGCGCCGCCCTCTGCGCCGGTCTCGCCGCGGACCATCACCACGCAGGAAACCTGGTTTCGGGTCTTGCGACGCCTGAACCGGGGGGATCTCCCGGCGGATCGCAACAGCTTGTTGACGGCCCGCTCCGGCACCGTCAGGCGGCGCCCGTAGACCGCCTCCGCCTCGACCTCCACCACGTCCGCCGCCTGGGGCCGCCACGGAGGCTGGAACAGGCCCACCAGCTCGTCCGGCGAGGGGCGGTACATCGTGTCGATCGGATCCTCGTGGTACCGGTATCGGAACGGGACGGTGAGCACCAAGACACCGCCGGGGCGAACCAGGCTACGGGCCCGCCGCAGCACCAGCTCGCGGTCGAGGACGTGCTCCAGGAGGTTGCAGCACAGCACCGCGTCCGCCGGTTCCAGCTGCGCCACCTCCCGCTCCTGGGCGGGGTCCGCCAGGTCGCAGCGGACGTCGACGCCGTCCCCCAACCGCTGGTCGACGTGGACCACCCGAACCCCGGCCCGCCGCAGGGGCAGGAAGATGTGGAAATCGATGAACGGCTGATGCAGGCGGCGGAAGGTTTCGGTGGAGCTGCCGATATCGAGCACGCGGTGATCCGGGCCGAGGGCCAGGCCGCCGAGGTGCCGGCGGATCCACTCCGCCTCCTCAAGGAACATGGTCGCTCCTGCGGGGCCGATTCAGCACGTGGCGGGTGTGCTCGTCACCCTTCCACCAATGGGCCTGGGTGTAGCCCCGCCGCTCCAGCATGGGTTGGAGCCCGTGTCGGGAGCAGAAATCGTAGAAGGCGCGCCGCGCCCCTTCCCAGTGACCGAAGTCGTCGAGGACCACGGCGCCCCCCATGGAAACCCTCGGGTAGAGGGCTTCGAGGGTCTCCATGACGCTGTCGTACCAGTCGGCGTCGATGTGCAGCAGGGCGATCTGCTCCGGCAGCGGCTGCAGGAGGGTGTCGCCGAACAGGCCCTCGCGCCAAACGCAGCGCTCGGGATCCCAGCCCACCGCACCCAGGACCTCGTGGACCCTGTGGGTATTGCCGACGAAGTCGCCGGTGTGTCGCAGGGCCTCTTCACCGTCCTCCGGCCCCGCTTCGGGAATGCCTTCGAAGGTGTCGTACAGCCACAGCCGGCGCTTCGAGTCGGTGACCGTCGCCGCCATCAGCGCCGCGGAGCCGCCGTTGCACACTCCGCACTCCACCAGGTCGCCGGGGATCTGGGCGGCTTCGAGGTCCTCCACCAGGCGGTGCAGGTTGGCGAGCCGGGTCGGGTCCGACATCGTGTAGGGCCGGACCTGGGCCACCAGCTTCTCCTCCCGAGAGTCCGCCACCAGCGCCGAGGCGACGCCCCGCTTGAGCCTACCCAACCTTGTCCGCAGTCCCGCCATCGTCCGTCCGTCCCTTCGGGTCCCGAGCCCTCTCGTTGGCGGCCCCGAGGGCCCGCTCGCAATCCTGCTGAATCACCGTTTCCGCGTGCTGCGGAGCGTAGCACCCCCGCCACCGTTCGTGGCCCCCGCGGCCGAGCCGTTCCCGTTGCTCCTCCGAGCCCAGAACCTCCACCAACCGATCCGTCAAAACGGCGGGCGAAGCCGCCACCGAAGCCTCCCGGCCGTCGGCGTGCCCGAGGCCCTCGATACCCACCGGGGTCGACACCACCGGCACCCCCCGGGACCACGCTTCGAGGATCTTGAGACGGGTTCCGGAGCCCACCCTCAGGGGGCACACGAGCAGATCCGCCTCCACCCAGATCGGTTCGAGATCATCGACGAAGCCCCGAAGCTCGACGCCGTCCTGCCGGAACTCCCCGCCGGGGGTCCACCACTCCGGACGCTTCCCCACCACCACGAAGCGGGCCGACGGCCGACGGCGCAGAACCCCGGGCCACACCCGGCGAAGGAACCACGAGACTCCGTCCCGGTTGGCGTGGTAGCCGAGGGTGCCGACGAAGAGCACCACTCCGCCCCGGTCCCCGAAGTCCCCCCGCGGGTCGCCGGCGGCGGCCACCGTGTTGGGCACCACCGCCACGGGCCGGCGGTAGCCCCGGTCCAGCAGGAGGCGGCGGTCGAGGTCGGAGCACACCCAGGCGCGGTCGACCCGGTGCATCGCGGCGAGCTCGTAGCGCCTGGCCAGGGTCACCTCCACCCCTACGCGCCACCGACGCGCCACCGAGCGAAGACCGCCGCCCCCGGAGGCC
This sequence comes from Acidobacteriota bacterium, assembly GCA_038748685.1. Classification (GTDB taxonomy): domain Bacteria; phylum Acidobacteriota; class Thermoanaerobaculia; order Multivoradales; family J023; genus JAUIJL01. Next base: position 12,387 of record JBCDIS010000107.1, read on the forward strand.
CCCGTCTCCAGTTGACGGCGACGGGCCACCCACAGCAAATCATAGGCGTCGAGGATGGTGGGCACCGAAAGGGGGGCGTCGAGCCACGACAGGGCGGTGGCGTGGGACACGATGGCCAGGTGCGGAGCCAGATCGTCGATCCGCCGCTCCAGGGCGGCCCTCCAGCGCCGGCGGTCGGCGGCGTCGAAGCGTCGCGCCCAAACCGGCTTAGGGTCGAGGAACCGAAAACGCCCCGAGCCCGCGCGGGGCCGCGGAGCCATGTCACCGGCCACCTCCGCCATCGAGATCGCGGTCAGGTCGTAGCGACGCCCCAGGGCCTCCAGCAGAACCCGATTCCGCAGTCCGGCGCCGGTGGCCCCGTGCCGGTCTTCCGCCAAGAACAGGATCCGCGAACGGGTCAAAGCGCTCTCCACATGGATGCGGCGCAGTTGAGCACAGGCTCCGGTGGTTGACAAGCCCGGCCCCGGCGGACGATCCTGGGCCATGTCCCGAGATGATCGATCCCTGCGGCTGCTGCCCATCCTGCTCGAAGCGTTATTCGTCGTTTTCGGCGTCGTGCTCGCCCTTCTGGCCAACGAGTGGCGCCAGGAACGGGAGCTCGAAGCCAAGGCCAGCACCGCCCTCGCCGGCATCCGGGCGGAGATCGACGCCAATCGCGCCGAAATCGAGACCACCTTCCAGTACCACCGGGAACGCATGGCAACGGTCGGCCGTCACCTCCAGTCAGGGTCCGATGAGCCCCTGCCCGAGCAGGTCTTCGACCGGGGATACATCTACGCCTCCACCCTCCGCTCCGATGCCTGGCACGCCGCCGTCAACACCGACGCCATTTCCCATTTCGACTACGCCCAGGTGCTCGAAATCTCCCGCCTCTACGCCGAGCAGGCCCGCTACGAGAAACAGTCCGACCACCTGGCGCCGATGATCTACAGGACAATCCTGGAGGATGGCCGGGGAGCGATGCTGCAGCATCCCCGTCGCCTGCTGACCCTTGTGGGGATGATGGCCTACCGCGAGGAGGCCTTGCTGAACGCCTTCGAAGAGACCCTGGCCTCCCTCGACGCTCCGGCGGATCGCTGATCCATGGAGCGCCCCCGACTGCGCCCCTGGCCTTGCCTGGGGGGTCTGTTTCTGGTGGCGGCCTACGCCCGCCTCTCGGAGGCGGTGGTCTTTCGCTCCGAGCTGGGGAAATCGTTCCTCTACCTGAGCTGGCGGGAGTCCCTCTTCTGGCTCTCCCACTACCTTCTGCTGTTGCCGGGCCTGCTGGCCCTGGCCTGGGGAATCTCGCCGCTGGTGGGCCCGTGGCTCGGTCGACTGGGGCAACGCTTCGGTTCAGCCCCGCCGAAACGTGACCGACTCCGCCTCCTCCTCTACGGCCTGCTCCTCTTCGTCCTCGCCGTCGTCGGTCGATCGCTGCTGCTCCTCGACCTGCCCATCACCAACGACGAGCACACCATGCGTTTCGGCGCCCAGATCCTGGCGGAGGGCCTGTGGATGGCCCCGGACATCGACCCGGAGCTGGCCCTCACGATGCCCTACGTGTACCGCCGGGACGGGGGCATCACGTCGATGGACTTTCCCGGCACGCTGCTGTTCAAGGCCCTGTCGCTGACCACCGGCCTCGGGCAGGGGCTCTTCGCCCTGGCGGTGGCCCTCTCCGGGCTCGCCCTGGTGGCGGCCTGCGGCCCCCTCGACGGTCGACGGGGCTTGGCGGTGGCGGCGGTGGCCTGGGGGATCTCACCGATGGTGGCGACCCTCTCCCTCACCCAGCATTCCCACCTCGTGTCCCGTGCCTTCGTGGCCTTCGCCTACGTCGTCTACCTGCGCTGGCTCTACCGAAACCGCGACGGAGGAGATCTCGACGCCGGGGCCCCACGAGCCGCGGTCTGGGGTCTGCTCCTGGGCCTCGCGACGGCCTGCGCCTTCCTCAGTCGACCGGCGGAGGCGGTGGCGGTCCTGGCGCCGGTGGGGATCCACCTCGCCCGACTCGCCCTGGACCGACGCCCCCTGCGGCCCCTCGTTTGGGCCGCGGCGGCGGGGGCCGCCTCGGGTCCGCTGTTCACGGCCTACTACAACCACCAGCTCACCGGCTCTTGGCGCACGTCGGCGCGGGTCCTCGCCAACCGCACGATGGGGGACCCGTGGTGGCCCGCGGTGTGGGAGCGACTGGGGGAGAACATCGGCTTCAACATCATGATGCTGATCCTCTGGTTCCTCGGTCCCCTGGGGGCGGTCCTGGCGCTCTTGGGGGCCACCTCTGGGCGCCCCGGGGCCCGCACCTGCGCCGCCGCGGTGGGTCTCCTGCTGGCCCTGGGCTTCGCCCACAGCGACACCGGCATCCACCTCGTAGGGCCCATCCACTACTCCGAGGCGGCGGTGCCCCTGCTGATCTTGACGGTACTCGGCTGGGGCCGGTTCGTGGAGCTGTTCACCCGCCTCCGGCCGCCGAGGCACGCGGCGGCCACCCTCACCGCCGCCTACCTTTTGAGTCTCGGGGTGTGGCACGCCGTCCACGCCGGAACCCTGGTGGATCAGGCCCTGGTGCAAAGAGCCCACCTCGACGCCGTCGCCGACCTCGACGCCGCCGTCGTGGTGGCGGACCGTCCCCACCGGCTGTGGTTCCTGAGGCCGGAGATCGGCGCCGTATCCAGCTGGGTGGCGGAGCTCCCCCACCCCGACCCGTTCCTTCGGGATCCGGTGCTCTTCGCCTACCCGGAGGCCGACCTCGACCTGCTGCGCCGCCGCTTTCCCGACCGCCGGCTCTACCGCATGACCTACGCCGCCAAGGGCCCACCGGTCCGCGTCGAGCCCCTGGACTGATCCCCCGTCCCAAATGAAGGGACGCCGAGGGACCCGCGATGCGGGACCCTGGCGGCCGGCTGCGCGTCACCCTCAGCTGCAATACCGGGGGGGACAGGGGCGGCCGGGTGGCGGAACCGCCGGTTCGACCCTCCCCCCCGCCTTTTCAGACCCTCGACCCTGCGCGAAAGGAGGTGAATCCCATGAAGATCGAGACAAATCTCCGGGCCGGCCAGGTGGCCGAGATCGCCATCGGCGGCTGACCCCAAGCCCTCCGAGGCCGGCCGGAGCCCCCGGCTTCGACCGGCCTTGGTCGCCCCCGGGCCGTGGCCACCTGGCTCACGACGGGGCGCCGACCGCACCTTCAAGACGCCGATCGACGGCACCCCGGTAGGCCAGCCGGGGCCGAATCAGGCGCCCTTCGGCCCTTTGCTCGCGGGCGTGGGCGATCCAGCCGGCGGCGCGGGCGACGGCGAAGACCGGGGTGAACCACTCGCTGCCGAGCCCCAGGCCGTGCAGCAGGAGGGCGGTGTAGAGCTCTACGTTGGCTTGCAGGCGACGGCCGGGTTTGTAGATCCCCAAGAGCCGCACCGCTTCCGCCTCGACGTGGCGGAACAGGGTGTAGAGATCGGCATCGCCGTCCTCGCCGTAGAGGGCCTCCGCGGCCCCGGCGAGCACCGCTGCCCGGGGATCCCGAACCTTGTAGACGCGGTGCCCGAAGCCCATCAGCCGCTCCCCCGCCTCCAGCCGCCCCCGCAGCCAAGGCTCTGCGGCAGCGGCGCTACCGATCTCCAGGACCATGTCGAGGGCCGGCCCCGGGGCGCCGCCGTGCAAAGGACCTTTCAAAGCGCCCAGGGCCCCCACCACCGCCGACACCAGGTCGGACCCGGTGGAGGTGATCACCCGGGCGGTGAAGGTGGAGGCGTTGGCGCCGTGGTCGCAGACGGTGTTGAGGTAGGTGTCCAGGGCCCTTACCCGCGCCGGACTCGGCTCCTCGCCGTCAACCCCGTGGAGGAACGCCGCGGCGGTGGATCTTCCCTCACCGGGGTCCACCGGTTCGAGGCCACGGAGGAGACGGGAGTAGGCCGCGACGATGGCCGGCAGGCCCGCCAAAACCGCCAGTTCCTCGGCGCTCAGCCGGGATCGCCCGGACTCCGCCGGGCCGCCGAGGCCGAGGGTGCCGGCGGCGGCCCGCAGGGCATCCATGGGGGGCGCCCCCGACGAGGCGGCTTGCCGCAGCAGGTCGAGGGTCGCCTCGGGGAGACGGCGGCGAGACTCCAGGTCGCGCCGGAGATCCGCCACCGCTCCTTCCGTCGGCGACCGTCCATCCACGAGAAGAAGGGTCATCGCCTCAAAGCTGACCCGGGGGGCGATCTCCTCCACCGGAAATCCCGCCAGCACCAGACTTCCAGCCTCACCGTCGACGCGGCTGAGGCGAGTCTCGGCAAAGGTCACCCCTTCGAGCCCGGAGTGGATCGGCGGCGGCGTATCGAATCTAGCGGTCGTCATGGGAAGACTCCTTTGGAGAGTTCGAGGGGAATGGGGCCGCGGAGGGGCGGCAGATTCATCTTGCGCCTTGCTCAATATATTGTCAATATTGATTCAATAATCAATGCTTGCACCTAGGAAGAACGCCGGGACCTTCCCCCATGTCCAAGACTCGCTCCCCCTACCTTTCGTCCGAAGCCGCCGCCGCCGAGCTCGGCGTGCGCCGGGAAACCCTCTACGCCTACGTCAGCCGCGGCCTGCTGCGTTCGGAAAAGCGGGAGGGCCGCCGCAGCCGCTGGTACCGCCGGGAAGACGTCGAGCGCCTAAAGCGCCGCGGTGAAGAGAAGCGACGACCGGAGCGGATGCTGGAGACGGCCCTCCACTTCGGCGGCCCGGTCCTCGAGTCGGCGATTACCTGGATCGACGCCGGACGGATCTTCTACCGCGGCCAAGATGCCTTCGCCCTAGCACGCACGTCGACCTTCGAAGCGGTGGCGACGCTGGTCTGGGGGGTGGGCGGCGGCGACCCCTTCAGAGGCCTGCCGACGGAGCTGCCGGAGGGGGTGCGGGCCGTCGAGCAGGCTCTGGGGAGGACCCTGGATCACCCGGAGCGTCTCCAAGCCCTGCTCCCGTCCCTCGCCGCGGGCGATCCCGGATCCTGGGACCTGCGGCCCGAGGCGGTGGCTCGATCCGGCGCCCGCCTCCTGTCCCAGCTGACGAGCCTCGTCGCCGGTGTCCCCTGGCGGGGTGGGGCGGTGCAGACCCTCGCCCACGGCTGGGGCCTCCCTGATGCCGAGGAAGCCCGCGAGCCACGCCTGCTGACAGCGGCCCTCGTCTGCTGTGTCGACCACGAGTTGAACGTCTCGGCCTTCACCGCCCGCTGCGTCGCTTCCGCCGGTTCCCCGATCCACATGGTGGTGGCGGCGGCGTTGTCGGCCCTGCAAGGGCCCGAGCACGGCGGCCACATCCGCCGGGTGGAGGCCCTGCTGAGGGAGATCGACGACGTCGGCTCCCCCCGGCGGGTCCTCGCGGACCGCCTGCGCCGCGGCGAGGCGGTCCCGGGCTTCGGCCACCCGGTCTACCCCGGAGGGGATCCCCGCTGCAGGACCCTCCTGGACCTCGTCACCGAGGGCTGGCCCGGGGATCCCCACGTCAACCTCGCCCTCGACCTGCGGGCCGCCGGACAGGAGCTCTTGGGGGAACATCCCACCGTGGATTTGGCCCTGGCGCTCACGGCGCGGGTCCTCGGCCTTCCCCGGCATGCGGCCATGACGCTGTTCGCCCTCGGCCGCACCGCCGGCTGGATCGGCCATGCACTGGAGCAATATGCCCGCGGCCAGCTGATCCGCCCCCGGGCCCGCTACGTTGGGGATCCACCCCTCGGGGGTCAGGCCGAGGGCTGAGACCGGGCCTCCAGAACCCCTGCGAAGGCGTCGCGGTAGCCCCACGCCAGGAAAACCTGAAGGGCCACCAGGGCGATGCCCATCGGCAGCCCCGAGGGCTCGAGGAAAACGTGGAAGAGGACGATGTTCACCACCACCGGCGCCAGGATCGTCAGCGCCAGGGGGACGAAGAGCCCCGCGAGGAGCATCAGTCCCCCCACAACCTCCGTGATCTTGACCAGCGGCAGCATGTAACCCGACTCCGCCAGGGCGCCGAAAAATGCCCCCGCCGCCGGCGGCAGCTCGGGCACGGGTAGGAACGGAACGAAGTAGTTGATGCCGAAGGCGGTGAAGATCAGTCCGAGCAGCAGCCGGGCACCGAGAAGAGCTTTGTTCATGTCTTGGGGGTCCTTTCGTTCCATCGGTTGAGGGGGAGAGCGGCCCTTGGAACCGAAGCTCCGCCGCGGGTGCCGTGGATACGGCGGCTGCGGAAACGTCGGTTCAGGTCCAGGTGTCAGAACCCATGCCCAGGCCATTCGTACTAATATTTTATCTCTGAGTCCGTGTTTTCCGACCGGCCGCATCGGCTCGGCAAACTTTCCTCGCACCGCCCACCCGGCCTTGGACCGCCGCTTCGGCGGTTCGGTTTCCGGGAGCCCCGATCATCAGCACCTCGCGGACCCCCACCTTCGGCGACCCGCCCAGTGATCCCAGGGCGGCGGAGACCTTTGTCGGCAACGATCGCTTTCTGGTCCAGCGGCGGCTCGGGGCCGGAGCCTTCGGGGTTGTCTACGAAGCCTACGACCGGCAACAAAGGGGGCTCGTCGCCCTCAAGGTCCTGCGGGTGGCGGACGCGGACGCCCTGTATCGATTCAAGAAAGGTTTTCGCTCCCTCGCCGACATCCGCCACCCGAACCTGGTGTCCTTCTACGAGCTGACAACCCATGGAGGCACCTGGTTCTTCTCCATGGAGCTCATCAAAGGGCGGGAGCTAACCGACGCCCTTTGCCCCGACGGCGCCCCCTGCCGCGACTACCGCCGGGTGCGGCACGTCTTTCGACAGCTCGCCCTCGGGCTCGATACGGTCCATCGTCACGGCAAGGTCCACCGCGACATCAAGCCCCCGAACGTCCTGGTGACCGACGACGACCACGTCAAGCTTCTGGACTTCGGCTTGGTGACCGAGCTCGAGCAGGGCCCCCGCGCCTCGGCCACCGCCGGCCAGATGGTGGGGACGCCGGCCTACATGTCCCCGGAGCAGGCGATGGGGGGAAGCGACCGGACCGCCGGCGACTGGTACAGCGTCGGGGTGATGCTCTACCAGGTGGTCACCGGCGACCTACCCTTCGACGGCTCGCTGATGGAGATCCTGAACGCCAAGCAGCGGGGACTCCCAGAGGGCCAGCTGCGTCGGCGAGCCCCCGAGCTGCCGGAGGATCTTGAAGCGCTGTGCGGGTCGCTGCTCGCACCGGACCCCGAGGAGCGGGTCAGCGGCGGGGCGGCTCTGAACCTCCTAGGCGCCGACGCCGCCGCCGCGCCGACGCCCGGGTCCTTCGTCGGCCGGGGCGACCTGCTGGCGGAGCTCCGCGACGCCTTCGAAGCCAGCCGAAACGCCACCGTCCTGCTCGGGGTGAGGGGTTCCTCCGGCATCGGCAAGACCGCTTTGGTAGAGCATTTCGCCTCCCAGGTGGAGGCCGACTTCGCCGACGCGGTGGTGCTGCGGGGCCGCTGCTACGTCCAGGAGTCGGTACCCTACAAAGCCTGGGACAGCGTGCTGGACGCCCTCTCCCGCCACCTGATGGGCCTCGACGGGGAACGGGTCCGATGCCTCATGCCGGACCACGTCGGCGCCCTCGCCCGGCTTTTCCCCGCCCTGCGACGGGTGCCCGCCATCGCCGAGGCGTCCAAGCGGCCGGAGGAGCCCGAGGATGCCGAGCCCCAAACCCGCCGACGGCGGGCGGTGGGGGCCCTGCGGGACCTCTTCGCCCTCCTCGCCGCCGAGAGCCACCTGGTGCTGATGATCGACGATCTGCAGTGGGGGGACCTCGACAGCTTCCTGCTCCTCGACGACCTCCTCGGCGGCGCCGAGCCCCCGCCCCTGCTGCTCATCACCTGCTTTCGCAAGGAGGACGAGGCCTCCAGCCCCTTCCTCCGCGGCCTCGCGGCCCAGCGGGAGGCCCTGCGGTGGCGCGGCATCGAAGTCCGGGACGTGGAAGTCGAAGAGCTGTCCCGCGAGGAGTCTACGCAGCTGCTCGAAACCCTGGGGGGCGATGTCAGGCTGCCCAGCGGACACCTGGAGGCGCTGGTGCTCGACGCCGGGGGCAGCCCCCTCCTGCTCTCGGAGCTGGCCCGCTACGCCCCCGAGAGAAGTCCGTCGCAGTCCGGGCCGCCGGGGAACGGGCGGGTCACCGCCGAGCTGCGGGTCCGCGACGTCCTGCGTAGACGTATCGACGAGCTCGGGGACCCGGCCCGCCGGCTCCTGGAGACGGTGGCGGTGGCCGGTCAGCCGCTGCAGCTGGCGGTGGCCCGGGACGCCGCCGACCTCGGGGCGGACACCCCCCAGGCGGTGGCGGAGCTGCGCAGCGACAAGCTGGTACGGCTGACCTCCTCCGAAGGTACGGAGCGCCTCGAGCCCTACCACGACCGTATCCGCGAAGCTGCGGTCCACCGGCTGGGGGACGGGGAGCTGAGGGTCCAGCATCGGCGCCTCGCCCTCGCCCTCGAATCCACCGGCACCGCCGACCCCGAAACCCTCGTGGTCCATTTCCGGGCCACCGAGGAAGACGAGCGGGCCCGTCGCTACGCCCTGTCCGCAGCCCACCGGGCGGCGGACGCCCTCGCCTTCGAACGGGCCGCCCGCCTCTACCGCCTAGCCCTCGACCTCTCCGAGGAGGGGGACGAAGGCCGCTACCAGCTGCGGGTGGAGCTGGGACGGGCCCTCGCCAACGCCGGACGTAGTCGGGACGCCGCCGACAGCTTCCTGCGGGCGGTGGGGGACTCCGGGGTCGTGGACCCACTGGAGGCTCAGCGCCAGGCGGCCGAGCAGCTCCTGGTGGGGGGGCATATCGAGCGCGGGCTCAAGGTGCTGAGGCACGTCCTTCGGACCGTCGGCATGGAGTTGGAGGAGCGCAACTGGCGCTCCCTTTGGCGGCTGTGGCTCCTGCGGCTCAAGCTACGCTGGCGGGGCTTCGAGTTCGAAGAGCGAAGCGAAGGCGAAGTGGAGGAAGACGACCTGCGGCGCATCGACGTCTGCTGGTCGGTGGAGATCGGGCTCTGCCTCGTGGACGTCCTCCACGCGTCAGAGTTCCACGCCCGCCATCTGGTCCTCGCCCTCGACGCCGGAGAGCCCCAGAGGATCGCCCGCGGCCTGGCGATGGAGGTTTTCTTCGGCGCCATGGAGGGGGTGGACACCCAGGAGGTCCTCGACCTCGCCCTCGACCTCGCCGGCCGGGTGGAGGGTTCCTACGCCTCCAGCCTCACCGAAATGGCGGCCGGCATGCGGGCGTGCTCCGAGGGGCGCTGGGGACGGGCGGCCCGCCGCCTCGATCGTGCCGAGATCCATCTCATGGAAAGTCGCCGGGGGGTCGCCTGGGAGCTCGATACGGTCCGCCAGTTCCGTTCCGTCGCCCTCTTCCAACTGGGGAGATGGAGGGAGCTCTTCGACGACCTGCCCCGCCTCACCCGCCAGGCCCGGGACCAGGACGACCTCTACCTCCAGGTCCATCTCCATCACCGGGTTCGATGCCCGCAACTGCTGGCCGAGGACCGCCCCGGCGACGCCGAGGCGCTGCTCGACAGGAGTCTGGAGGGCTGGGCCTACCCGGGCTTCCACTACCAGCACTTCGGCCACCTGACCGCACGGGTCACCCTCGACCTCTACCGGGGTACCGGCCGGCGGGCGTGGGACCACCTGGAAACACGGTGGGACGAGCTCGCCCGATCGATGATCCAACGCATCGAGATGGTGATGGTGGAGAGCCACGATCTGCGGGGGCGGTGCGCCCTCGCCGCCCTGGAGTCGGTGCTCCGCGAAGCCGGGGGCACCCAGGCCCCGGGGCCGCGGGTGGAGGTGGGACGTGCCGGCGCCTTCGAAGCCGATGTCGTCGCCATGCGCCGCTGGATCGCGCAGATCGAGGACGACGCCCGCACCGTGGAGCGGGCGGGGTCCCGCTGGTCCGAGGCCCTCGCCGACACCCTGCGGGCGGGGCTGGCGTCGGCACGGGGCCAGTGGACCGAGGCCCTCGATCGCCTGGGGACCGCCGAGAGGGCCTTCGACGCGGCGGACATGCCCCTCCACGCCGCCGCCGTAGGGCGCCGCGCGGGTCAGCTACTCGGGGACGAGGAACGTATCGCCGCCTGCGACGAAGGAATGCGGAAACGGGGCGTGCGCCGCCCGGAGCGTTGGTGCGCCGTTTTGGCCCCCGGTTCGTGGACCCGAACTCTGGCTACCCCTCACGGACCGGGGTCAAAGCGTGCATAATGTGAGCTTCGACGCGACAGAGGTCTGGGGATGGGAGTTTTTTACAACAGCATCTGTGTGCCCGCGGGAGATCCGGACGAGGTTCTCGGGGCCCTCGATCGATGGCTGGCGGGCCGCGGCTTCCGCGCGTCCGAAGAACCCGTGCTGTTCGACCTCGACGCCGACTCCGAACGCAGTGCCTTCCTCGTCCGCAACGACAGCTGGGTGGTGCTCTTCTTCAGCCAGTGGGACGAAGAGCGGCGGCTGATCCGGGAGCTCCAGTCCAGCTTTCCGGCCCTCCTCTACCTTTGGGTGTTCGACAGCGACGCCTGGGGTTGGGATCTGTTCGACAGCGACGGCTTCGTCGGTTCGTTCTCGTCGAGCCCGGGGACCTACCAGAGCTTCGGCGACGACACGGTGTCGTCGGCGGGGCGCCCCGGCGCCGACGCCGATGAGCTCTGCCGTCGGCTGGGGGTCGACCCTTCCCTGGCGGAGCCCATCCGCGCCCTCCAACGCCGTCCGGCGGCCTTCAAGGAGGACCTTTGCCGGGAGCTGTGCCAGCTCCTGGGTCTAGAGGCCGCCCTCTCCAGCTACGACGACCTGGAAACCGGCAGCGCCCAGGGGCAGCACGGTCAATGGAACCGGGTCCAGCGGGTCTACTTCCACTACGACGCCGCGACCTCGGGCCCCGACGATCCCCTGGAGCTTCACCGGGTTCGCCTCCACGCGTCCCCCGACGATCCCTTGAGCGCCCTGCGCTCCCAGCCGATAGAAATCTCCCCCGAGCTGCTGCGGGAGATGGAGCGGATGCGCCGACGGGCCCGGGTGACCCTACTGCTGCTGCGTCCCCTTTCCTGGCTGGCCCGCGGCTGGCGAAGCCTCTACGAAGCCAGCTTCAGGCTGCGGGGGGACCGGCGTAGCGAGACCGAAGACGCCGTCCCCGAATCCCCCCTAACGGTCCAGCCCACCGACACCGCCACCCGCCACGAAGTTTGGAACAGTCGCCACGGCGTGCGCGTGCTCTTGCCCCAGGGGATCGAGCCCCTATCGGTATCTGGCAAGCCCTCGGCGGTGCTCGCTTTTCGCTACGGAGCCACCACCGTCACCTGCACCGCGCGGCGGCGCCGGCACGTGCGGGAGGTTCTCCGTCCGCCGAGTCGGTCCAAAGTGCTGGAGGACGACCGCTACCGGGTCGGCCCGCTGGCGGCACGCCGGGTGGTCTACGAGCTGCCCCCGCGCCCCGGCGGCGGAGAGGTCTCCCACCTGACCCTGAACGTGGTGGAGACCTTCCGCGCCCTCTACGTGTTCCTCTACCGATACTCGGGGGCCGCAGACCCCGAGCTGGACGCCGGCGTCCGCGCGGTCGTCGGCAGCTTCCGCCTGACCGAAGAAGCCCTGCGCGAAAAAAGAAACGCGCCATCCGGGGAACGATTCCGCGCCTGAAACGCGCTTTTCATGCGAATTGGCGACATCTATTTGACTTGACTTCCAGATCTCGCCGGAGGAATAATGATTCAATTCTCGGAAACAGTGTTTGCTGAGCCTGTCACCTGTCCCGGAAGCTGGTGCCCTCCCCTGAGCCCAAGCGTGCCGATTACTAGGACCAACTGCCTCGAGGAGCGATCGAATGTCGATTGGGAATCGTAAGACCTTGACCCGTGCGGCCATCCTTCTACTGGCCTCTGCCCTCGCGGTGGCCCCCGGCCTCGCCGAGACCCCCAAGGGTTCCGACAGCTACGTCGACTACAGCGCGCCCCTGCGGGCCTCCGGTGGCCCCGACGCCTTCGGCTACACCTGGTTCGACCAGGACGAAGCGGAGTGCAACTTCAGCTTCAACGACATCAGCGGTACCGGCACCCAGCTGACCTTCACCGCCAGCGGCACTTTCCCGGCCGATGACGACGGCGGCGCCGACGTCACCCTCGCCGCCCCCATCGACTTCTACGGCACCTCGGTCACCGATGTCGTCGTCTCCACCAACGGCTACATCGCCATGGGCGCTACCCTGGCGACCGAGAACGGCGGCGACTTCAGCGAAGACTGCCCGCTGCCGGCGGCCCCCGACAACACCCCGGCGGTCCCCAGCCGCCTGTCGCCCTACCACAACGACCTCGCCGGCGACGGCACCGGCGGTACCGCCTGGGTCGAGTACTTCGCCAGCTGCCCCCGCGCCAGTGAGGCCGGCGCCGAAGACTGCACCATCGTCCAGTGGGAAAACTGGGGCTTCTTCAACGGCACCGTCGGCTACGACCTCCAGGTCGTGATGTACCACCAGAGCGGCCTGTTCGTGTATCAATACCAGGATCCGAACGCCCAGCTGGACGCCAGCAGCACCGCCATCGGCCTGCAGAACTTCGACGCCACCGACGCCCTGCAGATCGGCTGCGACACCCTCGGAGCCATCAGCGACGGCAGCGCCCTCTGCGTCTACAACCCGAGCTGCGCCACCCCGGACTGCCTCGCGCCGTCCGTGCCGCCCACCGACATCCCGACCCAGGGCCCCCTCAGCCTTCTGCTGCTGGCCCTCGCGCTGGCGGCCGGCGGTGGCATCGTCCTCGCCCGGCGCCGCGCCTGAGGACGTGGTCGACCCCCGTCGGGCGCACCTGAACACGCGCCCGACGGCCTCCGGCGACCCTTCAAAAGTCGCCGGCTGATGGACGGCTCTCCGCGTGGGGAGCCGTCCTTCGTGTTTCTGCCCCGATTTGATCCTACGGAGGTCCCCCATCATGTGGCGCTCCGCCTGTCCCCTAGTCTCCTGTCTCCTGCTTCCCCTCGGGTTCGCCCCCGCCGTCGCGGCGGACG
>JBCDIS010000108.1:0-25226 GCA_038748685.1 Acidobacteriota bacterium
CCCAGCCCCAGGCTCCTGCCGTCCCCCAGGCTCCCCCTGCGGCTGGGGCGGGGCCGCCTGGCGGTGGACCTCCGGACGGGGCGGCTCCGCCACGGCCGGCGTCGGCGCCGCGGGCTGGACCCGCCGCGCCGGCGGACGCCTCACGATGGGGGCGATATCGGGGAGATCCGCCGGCCGCTCGGCGCTCCGGTCAAAGCCCGTGGCGATGACCGTGACCTTCATCTCGTCCGCCAGCTCCTCGTCGATCACCATGCCCGAGATGATGTTGGCCTCGGAGTCCACGGCCTCGGAGATGATGCGGGCCGCCTCCGCCACCTCGTGCAGAGTCAGGTCCCGGCCGCCGGCGATGTTGAGCAGCACGCCGCGGGCCCCTTCGATGGAGGTCTCCTCCAGCAGCGGCGACGAGATCGCCCGCTGGGCGGCCTCGAGGGCGCGGTTGTCACCCTTGGCGACGCCGGTGCCCATGAGGGCCATGCCCATGCCGGTCATGATCGCCTTGACGTCGGCGAAATCGACGTTGATCTCGCCGGGGACCGTGATCAGATCGCTGATGCCCTGCACCGCCTGGCGCAGCACGTCGTCGGCGATGAGGAAGGCTTCGGTCAGCGGCGTACCGCGGTCGACGAAGCTGAGCAGACGCTCGTTGGGGATGGTGATCAGGGTATCGACGGAGTTGCGCAGCTCCTCCACCCCGCGCTCCGCCAGACCCAGGCGCCGGCGCCCTTCGAAGCTGAAGGGCTTGGTGACCACCGCCACCGTCAGCGCGCCGATCTCCGCCGCCAGGGACGCCAGGATCGGCGCCGCGCCGGTGCCGGTGCCGCCCCCGAGGCCGGCGGTGATGAACACCATGTCGGCCCCGTCGAGCATCTCCAGGATGTGCTCTGTGTCCTCCAGCGCCGACTTGCGGCCGACCTCCGGATCGCCGCCGGCGCCGAGACCGCGGGTGAGCCCTTCGCCGAGCTGCAGCTTGTTGGGGGCGGCGCTGCGGCGCAGGGCCTGCAGATCGGTGTTGGCGCTGATGAAATCGATACCCCGCAGCTGCGCCTGGATCATGCGGTCGACGGCGTTGCCGCCGCCGCCGCCGACCCCGATCACTTTGATCTTGGCGGGGGCCGCGTCGAAGGTCTCCAGCGTGATCGGCAGAGCGTCGGGCTTGGGTGATTCGTCGAAAAGGATCATGGCGTCTTCCCCTTGTCTGCGCCCGGGTCGGCTAGGCCCCGGACGATGCTCGATATGCGTAGAAGCGTTCGATTCCTCGAAGTCGTCGTGTCGATGATTCGGTTCAAAGCAGGTCCGAGAACACGCCCCGCAGGCTGCCGAACAGCTGCCGTACCGTCGGCACCCGGCGGCGACGGCGGGGACCCTGCTGCTGTTCCGCGGCCTGGGCGTAGAGCAGGAGGCCCGAGGCGGTGCACCATCCCGGACTGTTGATCACGTCCACCAGGCCGCCGAGGCGATGGGGCAGGCCGTAGCGGACGGTGGCGGAGAAGATCTGCTCCGACAGCTCCAGGAGGCCATCGAGCTTGGCGCCGCCGCCGGTGAGCACCACGCCGCCCCGGAGGGCTTCGTCGAGGCCGTTCTTGGCCAGGTCCTCCCGCACCAGCACCAGCAGCTCTTCGGCCCTGGGCTGGAGGATCTCGCACAGCTCCCGCTTCGGCACGATGCGCTGGGCGCCCCCCGCCACCGCCGGCACGGTGACGCCGCCGTCTTCGTCCTCCACCATGCCCTGGAGGCAGCAGCCGTGCTTCACCTTGATCCGCTCCGCCTCGGCGAAGGGGGTCCGCAGGACCATCGCCAGATCGTTGGTGAAGTGGCTGGCGCCGATGGGCAGCACGGCGCTGTGCCGCACCTCGCTATCGGCGAAGAGGGCGTATTCGGTGCCGCCGTTGCCGATGTCCACCAGCAGGACACCGAGCTCCCGCTCGTCGTCGGTCAGCACCCCCTCCGCCGTCGCCAGCGGCTCGAAGACCATCTCCACCACTTCGATGCCGGCCCGGTTGACGCAGGTCTGGAGCGTCTTGGTGCGGGTCACGTTGCCGGTGGTGAGGTGGACCGAGACCTCCAGGCGACTGCCGAGCATGCCGAGGGGATCGGCGATGCCCCCCTGCTCGTCGACGGTGAACTCCTGGGGCACAGCGTGCAGGATCTCGCGGTCCGACGGCAGGGCGGCGGACTGGGCGGCGTCCATCACCCGGTGGATGTCGTGGCGGGTGATCTCGCGGTCCCGCCGGGCCACCGAGACGATGGCGCGGCTGTTGACGCTGCGGATGTCGGAACCGGCGACGCCGACGTAGGCGCGGGAGATGTCCACACCCGCCATCACCTCGGCCTCTTCGGCGGCCTGTTTCAGGGCCTCCACCGTTTGTTCGACATTGACGATGTTGCCGCGCCGGGTGCCGCGATTGGGCGCCATCCCCTTGCCGACCACCTCGATCTTGCCGGAGTCGTCCCGCTGACCGATCAAGACCCCCACTTTCGAGGAGCCGATGTCGATACCTACGAGGTAATTTTCAGCCTTGGGCATGGGTCTGCTCACTTGTCTCCAACGTCGCTCGCGAACGCCAGGCGTCCGGGTCGACCGGTTGCACGATGATCCGCCGGGTGAAGCGCAGATCCACTTCCGACACCGGGCCCGTCCGCGCCAGGATGCGCGGCAGTAGGGTGTCTAGACGGGGGGCCTTGCGCGCCAACGTACCTGCCCTCACCAGCAGAGGGAAGGCCAGCTCGCGGGAATGAACACGGAAATCTCGATCGCTCAAAATCTCGACCTCGGAGAGGCCGGGCTGCCAGCGCGGGGACACTTCGGCGATCTCCCTCAGGAGTCCCAGCGCCGCGCCGAGGCTCGTCTCCGGACCGGTCAAGAGGGGTAGGTCCGGGTTGCCCCGCCGGGGGTCGAAGGGCGCGATCAGCTCCCCTTCGCCGTCCACGTAGACGAGGCCATCGATGGACCTGTAGAGGGCCTCCTCCCGGCGCTCCAGGACCCGGATTCCGAGGGTCGCCGGCGGCCGCTTCACCAAGCCGACGTCGGCCACCCACGGGTTGCGGGTCAGGGACGCGCGGACGTCGTCGAGGGGCAGCAGCCATACGTTGCGCCCGCGGTAGGGCTCCACCGCCCGCTCCACCCAGCGCTCCGCCACCCGGCGCTCCTCCCCCTGCACTTCCAGCCCTTCGAGGGCGAAGCGGGGTGAGGTCAGCAGCCAGAACAGGAGGGCGATGGGGATCGACACGATCACCACCGCCATCGCCAACGGGCCGATCCACCGCACCAGGGGGTGGCGGCGCAGGCGGCGCAGGCGCCGGTCCCGGGGGCGCCGGCGAATCGGTACGACGTTCGCGGCGGCGGCTTCCGGCGACGGCCGGCGGCGTCCCCGCAGGGGGGCCGGGCCCTTGGCCCCGGGGGCCGGCTCCGCCGCGGGCCGGAAAGGCACCACGTCACCGCCCACGGATCCGTCCGCCGCGACCGCAGCCCCGGGGACCGGCGACGGTCCTTCGGCGACCGGCAAGTCGGCAACGGCCCCGTGATCGCCGTCGAGGGCGTAGTCCGCCAAGCCTGCCATCTCCGGCGATTCGTTTTCGGGGCGACGGGTCACGGCGTCACCCCCTCGGAGTCGACTACCCCTTCGGAGTCGGCCACCAAGGCGTGGGCCAGGCGGTAAACGTCGCCGGCCCCCAGGGTGATGACCACGTCCTTCTCCCCCAACCGCCCCTCCGCCGCCATGGTCTCCAGGACCTCCGGCAACCCCCGCCAATCCTCGGCGTACTGCACCCGGCGATGGCCGCTCTGCCGCGCCGCCTCCACCACGTCGCGGCCGGAAACCCCGTCGATGGGGGCCTCGCGGGAGGCGTAGATGGAGGTGACGATGGCCTCGTCCGCCTCCATCAGGGCATGCCCCAGCTCGGTACGGAGGTCGCGGGTGCGGCTGAAGAGGTGGGGCTGGAACACCGCCACGATGCGCCCCCCGGGGAAGGCCTGCCGGGTCGCCCCCAGGGTCGCCGCCACTTCGGTGGGGTGGTGGGCGTAATCGTCCACGACGGCGGCGCCGTGGAACCGCCCCACCCGCTCGAAGCGTCGGTGCACGCCGCCGAAGCGCACCAGGGCCGAGGCGATGGTGTCGAAGGGCAGGCCCACCGCCCGTCCCACCGCCACCGCCGCCAGCGCGTTGGCGACGTTGTGACGGCCCGGCATGGGCACCTCCGCCCGCCCGAGCTCTTCGTCGCCGGCGCGCACGGTGAAGCGGCAGCCGAGGTCGGTGGCTTCGAGATCCCGGGCGGAGAGGTCCGCCTGGGGGGAGAGGCCGTAGGTCACCACCCGGTGCTCCCGCGCCAGCCGGGGGAGGATCCGCTGGTTGTTGGCGTCGTCGAGGCAAAGGATGATCTGCCCGAAGAAGGGCACGCGCCCGGCGAAGTCGAGGAACGCCGCGCAGATGGCGTCGAGGTCTTCGTAGGTGTCGAGGTGATCCCGATCGATGTTGGTGACCACCGCGAGGATCGGCATCAGACGCAGGAAGCTGCGGTCGAATTCGTCCGCCTCCGCCACGAGGTACTCGCTCTTGCCGACCCGGGCGCCGGTGCCGGACACCCGCATACGCCCGCCGACGATCACCGTGGGATCGAGCCCCGCCTCGGTCAAGAGGGTTCCCACCAGCGACGTCGTGGTGGTCTTGCCGTGGGTGCCGGCGACGGCGATGCCGTACTTGAGGCGCATCAGCTCGCCGAGCATCTCCGCCCGCCGCACCACCGTGATGCCCCGCTCCCGGGCGGCGCGGATCTCGGGGTTGTCGTCGGAGACGGCGGAGGACTTCACCACCAGGTCGACGCCATCGAGGTGGTCCGGGGAATGGCCCATCAGCACCTGAACGCCGAGGGATTCGAGGCGCGTGACCGCCTCGCCGCGGCTTTGGTCGCAGCCGCTGACCACGAGGTCGTAGGCCAGCAGCACCTCGGCGATACCGCTCATTCCGGCGCCGCCGATGCCGACGAAGTGGACGTGGGAGAGTCCGGCGAAGATCCTGAACATCAGGGGGTCCCTCCGGCCTTGGACCCCAGGCCCCAGAACACCACCCGATCGGCGATGTCCGACGCGGCCCCGCTCCGCCCCAGGGCCCGGGCCGCCCCCGCCATGGCGTCGAGGCGATCCCGGTCCCCCAACAGCCCGGCCAGCATGGAGCGCAGCTCCCCGACCCCGGCGGCGGCGTCGAGCACCGCGGCGGCCCCGGCCTCCGCCTGCCGATGGGCGTTGCTCACCTGGTGGCCCCCGGCGATGGACAGGGGCACCAGCAGGGACGGGCGCCCGGCGGCGCAGATCTCCGCCAGGGTGATGGCGCCGGCCCGGGAGAGGATCAGGTGGCTCTCCGCCATGGCCCCCGGCATGTCGTGGAGGAAGGGCATCACCTCGGCCTGGACCGTCGGCCCGCCGGGGCGAAAGCCTCCACCCTCCACCGCCACCGCCGGAATGCCGACGGATTGGTACGCCTCCACCGTGGCGTCGAGGTGGGCCTTCCCGGCCTGGTGCCGCACCACCAGCGGTCCGAGGGCGTCCCCCAGCTCCGCCAGCGCCCTGGGGAGCAGGTCGTTGATCTGCCGCGCTCCTTGGCTGCCGCCGAGCACCAGTAGCCGCAGCGGCGGACCGTAGGGCAGATCGTCGGCGATGTCGAAGAACCCTTCGCGGATCGGCACGCCGGTGGCCCGGGTCGGACACCTGAGGCCGGGGGCGCCGCCGTCCGTCACCAGGGCTTCCCGGGCGAAGCGGGAGAGGGCCCGGTTGGCCACCCCCGGCTCGGCGTTGGGCTCCAGGAGCACCACCGGCACCCCCGCCAGACGCCCCCCGATCACCGCCGGGGCCGAAACGTATCCGCCGGTGCCGAGTACCACTTTGGCGCCGACCCGGCGCACGACGTTGCGGGCCGACCACGCGGAACGGGCCAGGGTGAGGAGGGCCGCCACCTTGCCCAGGGGTCCGCGGCCCACCAGGGGCTTCGCCGGCAGGGGGTGGAAGTCGAGTCCCCGGCGGGTCACCAGGCCGCGCTCCATACCGCGCCGCGCCCCCGCCCAGCTGACGCCCCAGCCCCGCCGCTGCAGCTCCGTCGCCACCGCCAGGCCTGGAAACACGTGGCCACCGCTGCCGCCGCCCGAGAGCAGGGCGTGGGGAGCCGCTCGGCGGTCCGCCGGGGGCGTGGTGGGGGTCGTCAGGTCAGCCATGTTGGGACACATTGAGGATCACCCCCGCCGCCACCAGACTGGTGACCAGGGAGGAGCCGCCGTGGGAGATGAAGGGGAGAGGGATGCCGGTGGTCGGCGAGAGCCCGAGGGCGACGCTCACGTGCATCAAGCCCTGGATCACCAGCACCGCGGTGAAGCCCCAAGCCAGGTAGCGGCCGAAGGCGTCGGGGGCGCCCTGCCCCGCCACCACGCCGCGCCAGAGCAGGACGCCGAACAGGCCCACCACCACCATCGCGCCGAAGAAGCCGAGCTCTTCGGCGACGATGGAGAACACGAAATCCGCATGGGGGGACGGCAGGAAGTGGAGCTTCTGCACGCTGTGCCCCGGGCCGAGGCCGAACAGCCCGCCGGACCCCACCGCGATCAGCGATTGGAGCAGCTGGAAGCCGTTGCCCTGGGGATCCCCTTCCGGATCGAGGAAACCGGTGAGCCGGGCCATGCGATACGGCTGGAGGAAGATCGCCAGGGCCATGGCCGGCAGCAGCAAGAGCCCCCCCGCCAGCATCCAGCGCAGGGAGATGCCGGCGAGGAACACCAGGAGGCAGGCCGGGATGCACAGCAGCGTCGCCGTGCCCAGATCTTTGCCCGCGAGGATCAGGGCCGCACACAGGCCGGTAACCCCCACCGCGGGGATCAGGAAGGCGTAGTCGTCGAGACGGTCCCGCTTACGCTCGATCTGGTAGGCGAGGTACGGAATCACCACCAGCTTCGCCAGCTCCGACGGCTGGATCGACAGACCGGCGATGACGAACCAGCGGCGGGCGTTGTTGATCTCGGGGCCGAAGAGCACCGCCACCAGCATCATCACGACCCCGCAGAGGCCGGCATACAGGACCACCGGCTTGCGCAGGAGCCGGTAGTCGACGTGCATGATCGCCACCATGGCGCCGATCCCGAGCACCGCCGCCACACACTGCTTCAAGAACAGGGGATTGCCGCTGTGCCCCTGCTTTTGGGCCAGCACGGCGGTGGAGGAGTACACCATCACCAGGCCGAGGCCGGTGAGGAGCAGCACCGCGGCGAAGAGGATGCGGTCGAAGGCGAGCTTACGGGCCATGGCTCCCCCCCTCGGCTTCCGACGGAAGCTCGTTCACCAGGCGCTGGAAGACCCTGCCCCGCTCGGCGAAGTTGGGGAACTGGTCGAAGCTCGAGCACGCCGGCGACAGCAGGACCACTTCGCCCCGGACGGCCGTCTCCGCCGCCGAGGTCACGGCGCGGTCCAGGGTCTCCGCCACTTCGTAGGCGACCCCGGCCCCGCCGAGGGCCTCGGCGAAGCGGTCGGCCGACTCTCCGATGACGAAGGCCCGCCGCACCTTCCGCGCCGCCAGGGCCGCCAGCTCGGAGAGATCACCGCCTTTGAAGCGACCGCCGAAGATCGCCACCACGAGACCGTCGTCGAAACCCGCCAAGGACTTCAGCGTCGCCGCGAGGTTGGTGCCCTTGGAGTCGTCGTACCAGCGGACGCCGGCCCGCTCCCTCACCAGCTCCAGGCGATGGGGCAGACCCTGGAACCGCCGCAGGCCATGGGCAATCGCCGCAGGCTTGGTCCCCCGGGTGCGCGCCAGGAGGGACGCCGCCATGGCGTTCTCCAGGTTGTGGGGGCCCGGCAGGGGAACGTCGGACACGGCGAAGAGGGGGAGGGGGTCGGCCTCCGGCGCCACCTCCACAACGAGGTCGCCGTCCAGGTGGCAGCCGTCCGCCACCGCCCCGGCGCGGGAGAAGTAGCGCCGACGGGCGGCAAGCGACGCCGTGGCCGAGACGACGCCCGGGTCGTCGGCGTTCAGCACCGCCACGTCCCCGGCGTCCTGGCGCCTGAAGATGGCCAGCTTGGCGTCACGGTAGGCGGCAAAGTCGGCGTGCCGGTCGAGGTGGTCGGGGGCCAGGTTGAGCAGGGCGGCGGCGGCGGGCCGGAAACGGTCCACCGCCTCCAGTTGGAAGCTCGAAAGCTCCACCACGAAGGGGGTCCCCTCCTCCACCCCGGCGGCGTCGACCCGGGAGGTCAGGGCCTCGCCGATGTTGCCGCAGACCTCGGCACCCATTCCCGCAGCCCTCAGCATCGCCCCCGCCATGGCGGTGGTGGTGCTCTTGCCGTTGGTGCCGGTGATGGCGAGCACGGGGCCCCTTAGATAGGGGAAGGCGAGCTCCACCTCGGCGATCACCGGCACCCCGGCCTCGCGGGCGGAGACGAGCAGGGGCCGATCCATCGGCACCCCCGGGCTCACCACCACGCCGTCCACGTCGGCCCAGTCCAGGTCCCGAGGGAGGGCGTCGGGTTCCTGCCCCAGCAGGAGCCGCAGGCCGGCGTCGTCCACGAGCTCGGCGGACTCCAGGTCGGCCCCCAGGAGGTCGGCGGACCGGGCGTCGAAGGCCACCACCTGGACCCCGAGGCGACGCAGCAGAACCGCCGCCGAGCGCCCCGACAGGCCGAGCCCGTGGACCACCGCCCGTCGCCACGCGCCGGTGGCGGAGTCGGTGGCGCCCCAGGGCATCCGGGCGCGGGGAAGGGCGCCGGGACCTTGGGTATGGGTTTGGGGGGAGGTCATGGTGATCACCGGAGCTTGAGGGTCGCTAGGCTGATGAGGGCGAAGAGCCCCGCCAGAATCCAAAACCGCACAATCACCTTCGGCTCGCTCCAGCCCTTGAGCTCGAAGTGGTGGTGCAGGGGTGCCATCTTGAAGATCCGCTTGCCGGTGGTCTTGTAGGACGCTACCTGGAGGATTACGGAGAGGGTTTCGAGTACGAAGAGTCCGCCCACCAGGGCCAGCAGCAGCTCCTGCTTCGACAGGACCGCCACCATGCCGAGGGCGCCACCGAGGGCCAGGGATCCCACGTCCCCCATGAAGACCTCAGCGGGATAGCTGTTGAACCACAGGAAGCCCAGGCTCGCCCCCGCCAGCGCGCCGCAGAAGAAGGTCACCTCACCGGCCCCAGGTAGGTGGGCAAACTGTAGGTAGCTCGCCACGACGGCGTTGCCGGCGACGTAGGTGAAGATGGCGTAGGTGGCGGAGGCCACCAGGGTGGCGCCGATGGCCAAGCCGTCGAGCCCATCGGTGAGATTGACGGCGTTGGAGGCCCCCACCAGCACGAACATCACGAAGGGCACGTAGGCCCATCCCAGGTCCACCGCCGCCTGCTTGAGGAAGGGGAAGGTCAGGAGGGGCTCGAAGGCGTAGCGATCCGGCAGGTTCATGAGTCCCACCGCCGCCAGCCCCGCCGCCAGGCTCAGCATGAGGAATTTGGTCCGCGCCGTGAGCCCCAGATTTTTGCCCCGGCGAATCTTGGAGTAGTCGTCGGCGAAGCCCACGGCGCCGAACGCCAGGGTGACCCCCAGGGCCAGCCACACCAGCAGGTTGCCCAGGTCCACCCACAGGAGCGTGGCGACGGCGAGGGCGAAGAGGATCAGCAGCCCACCCATGGTGGGGGTGCCGGCCTTCACCTGGTGGGAGTGGGGGCCGACCTCGCGGATGTTCTGCCCCACCGAGAGGCGCCTCAGGGTGGCGATGAACCAGGGCCCCAGGAGGATGGACAGCGCGAGGGCGGTGACCACCGCGCCGGCGGTACGGAAGGTGATGTACCGGAAGACGTTGAAGAAGCCGAACTGGTCGCTCAACGGCACGAGGAAGTGGTGCAACATCAGCCAATCCCCCCACCGCCGTCGGCGGACTGACTAGAGTGCGCGTCGACCGGTTCAGAGTCGACCGGTTCAGCGTCGAGTAGCGCCCGGACGGCCACCTCCAGGCCGACCCCCCGGGACCCCTTGACTAATACCAGGTCCCCGCGGCCGAGGGGGCCCCCTTCGAGGCCCTCCGGGGACCGCAGCCAGTCGGCGGCGGCGGCGGCGTCCGGCAGGGCCGTGGCGCGGCCGCCGGCAGCCGCTGTACCCGACGCCAAGGCCTCGGACAGGGCCCCGACGGCCACCACGTGGGCGAAGCCGAGCTCCGCCGCGCCGCGGCCTACTTCGCGATGAAAGTCCCCTTCGTCGGGACCCAGCTCCAGCAGGTCGCCGAGTACCGCCACGTGGCGGGACGCCGGCAGCTGACGGGCGCTGGCCAGGGCCTTGGCGGCGGCATCCGGGTTGGAGTTGTAACTGTCGTCGATGACGGTCGGGCCGTCTTCCAGCCGGTGGATCTCCCCCCGCATGGAGCTCGGGGAGAAGTCCGCCGCGGCGGCGGCGATCTCCGCCAGGGGAACCCCCAGGGCGTGGGCGCAGGCGGCGGCGGCGAGGCAGTTCTCGACGTTGTAGGAACCGTGGATCGGAAGCTCGATCGTCCGCCGCTCACCCGCCGCTTCGATCTGGAACCGGCTGCCGGGGCGCCAGTCCCCGCCCCGGTCCGCCAAGGGGGCCACCGAAGACGCCCGAACGTCGGCCCCGGCGCCGAAGCCGAAGGTCACCACCCGGCCGCCCTCGGCGCGCTCCAGGTACCGGGAGGCGATCGACATCACCCGCGGGTCGTCGGCGTTCGCCACCACCAGCCCCTCCTGGGAGAGGCCCGCCAACAGCTCCGACTTGGCGTCGGCGATGGCGTCCAGGCTGGAGAAATTCTCGAGGTGGACGGCCCGGACGTTGGTGAAGAGGGCGACATCGGGCCGACCCAGGCGGCTGACCTGGGCCAGCTCGCCGGGTGTGGACATCCCCATTTCGGCCACCATCCACTGGCAGTCGTCCGGGATGCCCAGGAGGGCCATGGGGAATCCGAGGAGGTTGTTGAAGTTGCCGGGGCTCTTGGCCACCCGGTAGCGGCGGCCGAGCATCGCCGCCAGCAGCTCTTTGGTGGTGGTCTTGCCGGCGGAGCCGGTGATCCCCACCAGGCGCTCCGGAACCTCGGAGCGCACCGCCCGGGTCAGGGCGTGGAGCGCCTCGTAGGTGTCCGCCACCCGAATCCGCGCGCCGCCCCCGAGGTCCACGTCGTCCCGCTGGACCACCGCGGCGGCGGCACCCCGCTGGACGGCGGCGGCGGCGAAATCGTGGCCGTCGGCGTGCTCGCCGGGCAGGGCGAAGAAGAGCTCGCCGCCGGCGATCCTCCGGGAGTCGATGGCGGCGCCGCTCCACGTCGCGTCGGGGCCCTGGGGAAGGCCGGCGGCGTCGAGCCCGCCGGCCATGGCGCCGGCGGCGAAGGTGAGGGAGCGCTCAGCCACGGTACCCCCCCACCGGCTCCGGCTGTCCGTTGCGGATCGCCGTCTCCAGCTGCTCGCGATCGGAGAAGGGGATGCGGCGATCCCCGAAGTCTTGGAAGGTCTCGTGGCCCTTGCCCGCCACCAGCAGCAGCCAGGGCTCCCCGGTCGCCTCCCCCTGCACTGCCAGATGCACCGCCCGGCGGATGGCCTCGCCGCGGTCCGGTAGCACCCGGTAGAGCTCGTTGCCACTTTCCCGCACCCCAGCCTCCACCTCGGCGACGATGGCCTGGGCGTCTTCGCCGCGGGGGTTGTCCGAGGTGATCACCGGCAGGTCCGCCAGCTCGCCGGCGATGCGTCCCATCTGCGGGCGCTTGCCTCGATCCCGCAGGCCGCCGCAGCCAAAAACCACCACGAGCTTGCGGTCCGTCAGCTCACGGAGGGAACGCAGGCAGGCTTCGAGGGCGCCGGGGGTATGGGCGTAGTCGACGAAGACCGGGAAGCCCTGCCCGGCGTCGACCCGTTCCAGGCGACCCGGCACCGGAGCCGTGGACCCCAGGCCGGTGGCGACGGCGCCGTGGGGCAGCCCCAACGCCTCCGCCACCGCCACCGCCGCCAGCACGTTGTCGAGGTTGTAGCGACCGAGGAGCGGGGTCTCGATCTCCAGCTCGCCCCGGGGGGTGACGATCCGCGCCCGGGTCCCCCGCAGGGTGAGGTCCGCGGCGGCGACGTGGACGTCACCGCTATCGCGCCCAAAGGTGAGGGCCTCCGGCAGGTCCGCCGCCAGGCGGCGGCCCCAGTCGTCGAAAATCCCCACCACCACCTTGCCGCCGTCCCGCAGACGCTTGAACAGCCGACGCTTGGTGGCGAAGTAGGTCTCCATGTCGCCGTGGAAA
The DNA here is from genome assembly GCA_038748685.1 of Acidobacteriota bacterium. Classification (GTDB taxonomy): domain Bacteria; phylum Acidobacteriota; class Thermoanaerobaculia; order Multivoradales; family J023; genus JAUIJL01. The sequence continues at coordinate 12,228 of JBCDIS010000108.1, forward strand.
TCGAGGTGGTCGCGGGTCAGGTTGGTAAACACCGCGACGTCGAAGGCCAGCCCGTCCACCCGGCCGAGGTCGAGGGCGTGGGACGAGACTTCGAGGGCCACGGCCTCGGCGCCGGCGTCCGCCATACCCTCCAGGGCCCGGTACAGGTCTGAGGCCTCCGGAGTCGTCCGCCCTGTGCCGAGCCAGCGGTGGCCCGAGAAGTGGTAGCCGAGGGTCCCCATGACACCGGCGGGCCGGCCGACGGCGTCGAGGATGTCCGCCACCAGGGCCACCACCGTGCTCTTGCCGTTGGTCCCCGTCACCCCGACGAGGGTCAGGCGTTCCTGGGGGTCGCCGTAGGCCCGCGCCGCGAGTCGGCCGAGGAGCCGGCGGGGGGCCGGAGCTTCGAGCCAGGGAATCTCCCCGAGCCCGCCCGGGGCGGGTCCGTGGCCGAGGACCGCCACCGCCCCGCGCTCCACCGCCTGGGAAACGAACTGCCGGCCGTCGGAGTGCTCCCCCACCAGGGCGACGAAGAGGTCACCCGCTTCGACCCGCCGGGAGTCGTGGCTCACGCCACCCACCTCCACGTCGGCCGCGGCCTCCGGCATCTGGATCCCCAGGCCGCGCACGAGATCCCCCAGGCGCTGTGTCATCCCGCCCCCGCGGTCAGATCGAGGCGGACCTCGCCCCCCGCCGCTTCGGCGGGGGTGCCCGGAGCCGGGAATTGGGACGATACGAAGCCGCTGCCGTGGATCTCGGGGCGGAAGCCGGCGGCGCTGGCGGCCACCATGGCCTCGCGGAGGGTCAATCCCACGAGGTCCGGCACGGTGCCCGCGGGTTGGGGCTCACGGGGCCGCACGGCACCTCGCAGGGACGCCGTTGCAACGCCGCCCTCCGGCGCCACCCACGGAGACTCGACCTTGGCGTCGCCGGCCACTCCGAGGTAGAGGAGGGCCTGCTCGGCGACGGCGGCGAACACCGGAGCCGCCGCCTCGCCGCCGTGGTAGCGCGGCCAAGGCTCGTCGATCTCCACCGCGATGGACAGGGCGGGGCGCTCGATCGGCGCGAAGCCGACGAAGCTCGCGATGTAGCGGTTCGGGGCGTAGCCCCCCTTGATCGCCTTCTGGGCCGTACCGGTCTTGCCCGCCGCCCGATACCCCGGAACCCCCGCCGCCGTGGCGGTGCCGTCGAGCACGACCCCTTCGAGAATCGAGCGGATCTGCCGCACCGAAGACGGCGAGATCGGCATCCCCACCACCTCCCGCCGCGGCTCGTCCGCGTCGTCGGAGGCGCCGAGGGCGCCCGGGGCGTCGCCGACGGAGTCCACCAAGTAAGGGCGCAGCAGGTAGCCGCCGTTGGCAATCACGGAGAAGGCACTCGCCATCTGCAGGGAGGTGACCGAGAGCCCCTGGCCGAAGGAGATGTAGGCCGGGGTCAAGGGGAACCAGCGTTCCAGCGGCTGCAGCAGACCGGCGCTCTCGTTCGGTAGATCGACGCCGGTGGCGCGGCCGAAGCCGAAGGTGCGGATCGTCGAGTAGAGGCGCTCCCGCCCCGCCGCCGCCCCCAGCTTGATGGCGCCGACATTGCTCGACTTGGCCATGATCTCCCGCACGGTGAGCACGCCGAAGGGGGTGTGGTCGTTGATGCGGGTCCGACCGAGCCGGATACCGCCGTTGCCGCAGTGGATGTTCTGGCCCGGGTCGACGGCGTTCGCCTCCAGGGCGGCCGCCAGGGTGATCATCTTGAAGGTGGAGCCGGGCTCGTAGGCGACGGCGATCGGCGCGTTGCGCCAGGTGGCCTTGGGGTAGCGCTGGAACTCGTTGGGGTCGAAGCCGGGGTACGACGCCATCGCCAGGACGGCCCCCGTCATCGGATCCATGACCACCACGGAGCCCCGCTTGGCGTTGTGGGTTTCCACCGCCGCCGCCAGCTCCCGCTCGACGATGTTCTGGATGGCGGCGTCCAGGGTCAGGTGCAGGTCCGAGCCGGGACGGGCGTCGGAGGCCGCCATCGACGGGTAGAGCACCGTGTCCGCCAGGCCGTCGCGGATGACGGTCCGCCGCCCTTCGACGGTGGACACCTGCCGTTCGTAGCGGTACTCCAAGCCCGCCAGGCCGGAATTGTCTAGGCCGACGTAGCCGAGCACCGCGCCGGCCAGCGGACCGAGGGGATAGTGACGCTTGCTCTCCGGCAGGAAGTGGATACCCGGGAGATCCAAGTCCCGGGCGAGGTCCGCCACCGGCGCGTCCACCTTCCGCTTGAGCCAGACGAAGCGACGCTCCTCCAAGAGCTTTTCGAGGAGGCGATCCCGGTCCGCCCGAAGCACCGGGGCTAGGGCGTCGGCGGTGGCCTCGGGGTCCTCGACCCGACGAGGGTCGGCGGCCACGGAGAACGCCTCCACCGACAGCGCCAGCTGTCGGCCGCGGGCGTCGAAGATCGTACCCCTCGGGGGGTCCAGGACGATCACCCCCTGCTGCTGCTCCACCGCCTTCTCGGCGTAGTGGTCGTGCTGCTCCACCTGCAACCACCACAGACGCAGGGCCAGCGCGAACAGCCACGCCACCGCCAACGCGCACGCCACCGCCAAGCGGCCGTGGCCGCCGGGTCGCCCCAGGGAGGGCATCTGGGTGACGTTCTTGGGGGCGTTCAAGGGGAAAGATCCTCGTAGAAAAGGGTCTGCTCGATGGTCGGCGGACGCATGTCCAGACTCTCGGCCGCCCGTTCACCGACGAGTCCCGGATGGGAGAGTCGGGTCACTTCGAGGCCTAAGCGTCGCTCGGCCTGCTGAAGGCCGTGCAGCTCCTTTTCGAGGCGGTTGACGCGGTAGCCGATGTTGGTGATCTCGATGTGGATCCAGGTATAGGTCAGCAGCCCGCCGCCGAGCAGCAGCACCGTCGCCGCGACGATCAGCAGCTCCCGCACCAGTCGGCGGTCGCGCTCGCGCACCAGGTAGACGTTCTCCACCGGGCGGCGTACGGCGTACGGGCTGCGCATCCGCTACAACCTCCTGGCGGCCCGTAGTCGGGCGGACCGGGCCCGCGGATTGGCCGCCAGCTCCTGATCGCTCGGCCGCACGGGCTTCTTGGTCAGCACCTCGATCACCTGGGTCTCGGCCCGGGGTCGCCCGGTGACGGGCTCCTTCTCGCCGGTGGCCAGGTCCCGCAGGGTGTGCTTGACCAACCGATCCTCGAGGCTGTGGTACGAAATCACCACCAGGCGTCCATCCTGATCGAGCAGCCGAACGGCCTGGTCGAGGAGCTGCCGGAGCTCGTGGAGCTCGCGGTTGACCTCGATGCGCAGGGCCTGAAAAACCTGGGTCGCCGGATGCAGGGGCCGTCGTCCGGAACGCGGCCGGGGTCCGCGGGGACGCTTCTCCTCCACCAGCTGCGCCAAGTCGCTGGTGGTCTCGAAGGGCGTCTCGACGCGTGCCTCGACGATGCTCCGCGCAAGCCGGCGGGCGTATCTCTCTTCGCCGAACTCCTTGAAGATCTTGGCCAATTCCGCCTCCGGATAGTCGTTCACAATGTCCTTGGCCGTCAGCCGTCCGGCCTCGGGCCCATCGCCTTCCCCCTCCGACGCCCCCTCCATGCGCATGTCGAGGGGACCCTCGCGGAGAAAGGAGAAACCGCGCTCCGCGCGATCGAGCTGCATCGAGGAGACCCCGAGGTCGGCGAGAATTCCCCGGATCGGGCCGATGCCCCGCTCGGCGATCCGCGTTTCGACCTCGCCGAATCGGGACTGGATCCATTCCACCCGCCCGCCGAAGGGACGGAGCCTCGCCTTCGCCAGTTCCAGGGCTTCGGGGTCACGGTCCACCGCCACCAGCCGCGCCGCCGGAAGCCGTTCGAGCAGCGCCGCAGCGTGCCCACCCAGTCCGACGGTGCAGTCCATCCACCAGCCCCCGTCCGCGAGGGTAGGCGCCAGCCATCGATGCGTTTCTTCGAGCAAGACCGGAACATGCTCGGCCACGACCCGTCCTCCTGAGACCACTCCCTAGATGCCGTGCTGCGCAAGGCTCTGGAAGTCCTCTTCGGTGAAGGGTTCGTGATCGAGACGCTGGTCGAAGCTCTCGCGGTTCCACACCTCCAGGTATTCGAGTCGGCCGCTGACCACGACCTCCCCCAAAATCTGCGCCCGCTCCCTCAGGATCTGGGGGATGACCACCCGTCCCTGGGAATCGAGCTTCAGCTGCTGGCCGAAGTAGTTCACCCGCTCCAGGTAGCGCTGCTTGGCGCGGTCCGACGAAGGCACCGACGCCAGCTTGCGCTCCACCTCTTCCCAAACCGCCAGGGGATAGACGTGGGCCGACTCCCCACTTACCGAAGTGATGAAGACTTCCGGGCCCCAGGTCTCGTCGAGCTGGCGACGGAATTCCGTCGGCACCTTGAGTCGACCTTTGCCGTCGATTTTGGCTGGTGAGCTTCCTCTGAACATACGGTTCTCTCCGCCACGAGCGGTGAGTATTCGCCGAACCGTATCAGTCTTCGGCCACTTTTGTCCATTTTAGTCCACTTCATTCCATCTCGATCCCCACTTCTCCCTCGAAAGTCCACAGATCTCCCCTTGCCGTGGCCCTTCGGTCGACGTCAGGGCCCTCAGCCGGAGTAGCGAGATCGCGAAACCCAGAGATTCAAGGGAGATTCCTTGAGTTTCTCGGCAGAAATCGAAGTTCCGGGAGTGGAGCGAAGTGGAGTGCCCGGGGGCGCGACAGGCCTCCGCGGGTGGACCGTGGTGGACCGAGCTGGGCTCTCGAGGAGGCTTGGAGGGATTCGGAAGGGGCGTTCAGGACCCTCGGAAGCGGGATCCTCTACGGGGTGGGAAGAAACTCAAACGCCCCATGTTGCATAAGCTGAGCAAAAAACCACAATATCTTGTGGCGGGCGTCGAATCACCGGATCGAGACAGGATTCGGGCCGTGCCCCAGTTCTGCGACCCAGTGCCGCGACCTGTTGCCGCGTCCCAGAACCGCGAACTGTTGCCGCGTCCCAGGACCGCGGCCGCCGCTGAGGGGAGCCTCAGCCCTCGGACGGGGTGGAACCAACCGCCTCGGGGGCGACGGGATCGGCGACGTCGCCGTCGGTCAGCGGCGCGCCCAAGGGTGCACGGAACTCCTGGAGCTCGTCCTCGGGGACGAACTCCTCCGCCAGGGCCCGATAGCCGACGGCGTCGGCCGGCAGATCCTCCTGGATGTGGGAGGTGGTCTCCAGCTTGGCCATGAAGGCCCGCAGCTCGGTGCCGAAACGGCGGTTGCGCTCCCGCGCCATGATCTGGTCCGCCACCTCCCCGAAGGCCATGACCTCGCCGCCCCGGACTTCGGCCAGCCGGACGATGTGGAATCCGCCCCGCGCCTCGACGGGCTGGGAGTACCCACCCACCTCGAGGCCCCAGGCGGCGTCCCGCAGGTTCGTCTCCAGATCCTCGCCCTTGAGCCAGCCCAGCTCGATGACCCCGGTGGTGACCCCCTGGTCCTGGTAATCGGCGACGGTCTCGGCGAAATCGGCGCCGGCGGCCAGCTTCTCCCGCAGCTCGGCGCCGGTGGCGGCGAGGGCGTCGGGGGCGAGGCCGCTGGCTTCGAGCACGATCACCTCTTCGAGGCGCCGCTCTTCGGGGATCCGGAACTCCTCCGGGTGATTGCGGTAGTAGGCGCGGAGCTCGTCGTCGCCGACTTCGATCTGGCCGGTGACGTCGCGGCGGACGACCTGGGAGAGCAGCAGCTCCTGACGCAAATTCGCCCGCAGATCCGTGAGGTCGAGGCCGACGGTGCTGAGGGCCTGCTTGAGCTGCTCGTCGCTCTCGATTCCCTGCCGCGCCATGACCTCGGCGACGGCGTCGTCCACCTCACGCTCCGACACCGTCATCCCGCTGCGGCGGGCGTGGGACTGCAGGAGCATCTCGCGGAACATCTCCTGCATCACCCGCTGGCCGATGTTGGCCAGCTGTTCCTGGCGATCCGCCGGCGCCAGCCGGGGGTTGGCGAGGACGTTGTTGACCTCCGAGGTCTTGCGCCGCTCGTAGTCGTAGAGGGTGACGATCTCATCGTTGACCCGCAGCACGATGTGGTTGACGCTGTCGGCCTGCGCCTCCGATGGGGCAGTGAAGCCGACCGCGGCGGCGAGCACCAGGGCCGAAGCCAGGGCACGGATCGTAGAAGGGAAGCGGATCTGGATCAAAGCGGTGTCACGGGTTGGCGTCGGCATAGGAACCCCGATAGTCAAAGGGGAGGTTGGCAGGAAAGACCTCGACATTGTATCGCTCCTGAGCGGCCGCCAGCAGCTGGCCGACGCGCTCGTCCACTTCGCGGCGCTCGATCTGCCGGCGCAGGTCCGGCAGGGCCTCCTCGAAGGGGACGACGCGGGCTGGGAAGCGGGCCTCCACCAGAAAGATCTGGAATCCGTAGTCGGCCTCCAGCACGTCGCTGGACTCGCCGGGTTCGAGGCCAAAGACGAGGTCGGTGAATTTGGGGGGCAGATCCCCGCGGGCGAGCACACCCTGGTCGCCCCCCAGGTGGGCCTTGGGCCCTTGGGACAGGCGCGCCGCCACTTCGACGAACGGCTCCCCGGACCGCAGGGCCTGCAGCGCCGAGTCGGCGATCTCCCGCTCGTGGACGAGGATCTGCCGCAGGCGCACGCGCTCGGAGCGGCGGTACTCGGAAAGGTGGGCCCGGTAGTAGGCGTCCAGCTCCTCTGGGCTCGGTTCGCGACCGACGTCCCGCAGCAGGAACGCCATGGCGCGGCGCAGGTCGATGTCGGGCTCCACAAGCCCCCCCTCGATGGCCAGCCGAAGGAACAGTTGCTCTTCGACGAAGCGGTCGAAGAGGAGGGACATCGCCGCCGGCTCCAGGTCCACATCGCCGCGGTCGACGTTGCGCACCAGGTAATCCTCGTATTGGGAGTAGGGGAGCACTTCGCCGTCGATGCTGAGGACGACGTCGGAGCTGGTGACCGGCGGCCGGGTGCACGCCGCCCCCCAGACCGCCGCCCAGATCGAGGCGAGGACGAGGGCGACCGAAGGCCGTCGGCGAAATCGCACAGCTGTGCACGAATCCCTAGGGCGGTGCCTCGTCGCCATCAGGCGGCCTCCGGCGCCGGCGCAGCCAGGAAGTCGAGGATCTCGCCGGCGGCCTCCACCGAGGATGCCCCGTCGACTCCGGCGACGGTGAGGGCCCCCGACGGGCTGAAGTGGCACCCAGGGCGCTCCTGCAGCAGCTGAATCAGCCGCTCGGGGGCGACCTTCGCATCCTGACGCAGGCGGAGGACCATCTTGCCCGCCCGGGCCGAGATCGACTGCAGGCGGAGATCCTCCGCCCGCCGCTTGACGCCGGCCACCCGCACCAGGGTCCTGACCCCTTCCGGGGGCGGGCCGAAGCGGTCCCGCAGCTCTTCGAGGACCTTCTCCTCGGGCTCGTCCCCCGACGCCAGGCGGTGGTAGATCTCGATCCGCAGATTGGCGTCCCCCACGTAGTCTTCGGGAATCGCCATTGGCACCGGCAGATCGAGGGCGACGGAGATGTTCTCCGGCACCGATTCCCCCCGCAGCTCGGCGACGGTCTCTTCGAGCATCTTGAGGTACGTCTCGATGCCGAGGGCGGAAATGTGCCCGCTCTGCTCGGCGCCGAGGAGGTTGCCGGCGCCGCGGATCTCCAGGTCCCGACCCGCGACCCGGAAGCCGGCCCCCAGGTCGGTGAACTCGCGGATCGCATCCAGCCGCTTGCGGGCGTCCTCCGACAGCACCCGTTCCGCCGACACCAGCAGATAGCAATAGGCCAGCTGGTCGCTGCGCCCCACCCGACCCCGCAGCTGGTAGAGCTGGGCGAGGCCGAAACGCTCCGCATGGTGGACGATCATGGTGTTGACGTTGGGGATGTCGATGCCGTTCTCGATGATGGTGGTGGCCAGGAGGACGTCGTACTCCCGATCCACAAACGCATGCATACGACGGGCCAACTCCTTCTCGTCGAGCTGGCCGTGACCCACGGTGACCTTGACGCCGGGGATCGTCTCCTTCAGGAAAGCGGCGAACTGGTCGATGGTTTCGACGCGGTTGTAGACGTAGTAGACCTGCCCACCTCGCTCGAGCTCGAACTCCACGGACTCCCGCACGAGCCGCGGGTCGAAGGGCAGGATGGCCGTCTCCACCGCCATCCTGTCGCGGGGGGGCGTCTCGATCAGCGACAGGTCCCGCACGCCGGCGAGGGAGAGCTGCAGGGTCCGGGGCACCGGCGTCGCCGACATCGCGAGGACGTGTACGTCCTTGCGCATCATCTTGAGCCGCTCCTTGTGGGCGACCCCGAACCGCTGCTCCTCGTCGATGATCACCAGCCCCAGCTTGGGAAACTTGATGGACCGGGACAGCAGGCGGTGGGTGCCGATCAGGATGTCGATGCCGCCCTTCTCGGTACGGCCCTGGATCTCCTTGGCCTCGGCGTTGGTGCGGAACCGCGAAATCATCTCGATGTTGACCGCCAGACCGGAGAAGCGCTCTTTGAAGCGCTCGAAATGCTGGTCGACGAGGATGGTGGTGGGCGCCAGGACCGCCACCTGGTAGCCCCCCTCCACCGCCCGCAGCGCCGCCCGCATGGCGACCTCCGTCTTGCCGAAGCCGACGTCCCCGCACAGCAGCCGGTCCATCGGCCGGCTCTTGGCCAAGTCGCCGTAGATGGCCTCGATGGCCTCCAGCTGGTCCGGGGTTTCGACGAAGGCGAACGCGTCTTCGAAACGGCTCTGGAGGTCGCTGCCGCCGGCGATCTCGGGGGCCTTCGCCATCTGCCGCTCGGCGTAGAGCTTGAGCAGCTCCGCGGCCATGTCCCGCAGACCCTTCTTGATCCGCGTCTTGGTGCGGTTCCAGGACGTCCCCCCGAGCTTGTCCAGACGCGGCGCCACCCCCTCGATGCCGCTGTACTTCTGGACCTGGTCGAGGCGTGACAGGGGTAGCAGGAGGCGTTTGCCGTTCGAGTAGATGATCTCCATCACCTCGACATCGGCGGCGGCTTCGGGGGCCGCCTTCGCCATCTCCGGCGGCAGGTCCCTCCGCTCGCCGCCTCCGCCGAGGGTCCGAAGCTCGACGAACTGGCCGATGCCGTGGTCTTGGTGGACCACGTAGTCCCCCACCTTGAGGTCCCGCATCGACGCCAGGAATGGCCCGAAGCGGCGCTTGCGGGCCCGCCGCACCAGGGGGTTCTTGCGCAGCAGCTGACGCTCGCTCCAGATCGTCAGGCCCGCCGACGGCAGCCGGAAACCCCGCTGCATCTCCCCCGCGGTGATCTCGACCCCGTCTGCCCCGAAGGACACCTCGTGGACGGAAAGCATCTCCGCCAGCTTGTCCCGGTGGTCCTCGGGGGCCACCAGGATGGCGCGGTCCCCGCGGTCCTTGGCGGTCTCCACCTCCCGCGGGAAGAGGGTCAGCTTGTCGTGGAGCAGGTCGGTGGAGGAGGCGGCGAAGTCGATGGCCCCGCCGGCATCGACAAAGAGATCCCCCACCCGCACCTCGGCCTCTTCCACCTGGCGCCTCACGTCCGCTTCCGGATGCTCCAGCTCCTCCGGCGGAATCGCCAGCAAGTTGCGCTCCTGCCGATCTTCAAAATCGGCGTGGAGGGCGGCTGCGTGGCGATCCACCTCCTCCAGCAGCGCGCTCCGGTCGAGGGCGATCACGAGGCTGTCCCCCAGGATCTCCAGTAGCCCGGAGGTGGCGGGGGCGAGGAGCGGAAGGTAGTGCTCCCAACCGTCGAACCTCCCCTGGTCCCGCAGTGAGGCGAGGCGCTCCGCCACCGCCGACGACGCCCCTCGCCCCGCCACCCGCGCCAGCAGGTCGGCGAGCCGTTCGGCGGACCCGGGCCCCTGCGGGAACAGGGACAGGGGGGGCACCGTCAACGCCTCGAGGCTGCCCCGGGAGCGCTGGCTCTCGGGCTCGAAGCGGCGGATCGATTCGAGGGTGTCGCCGAAGAAATCTAGCCGGATCGGCATGGCGGACCCGGGCGGGAAGAGGTCGAAGACGCCGCCCCGGACCGCCAGCTGTCCGACTTCGAAGACCAGGTCGCTGCGCTGGTAGCCCCACGACAGGAGGTGGTCCACGAGGTCGTCGAGGGGGATCTCCTCCCCCACCTCGAGGTCCAAAGCCGCGCCCCGGAAGTCGGCCTTGCGGGGGAGCCGGCGGAACAGGGCCCGCGGGGTCGTGACCAGGGTGCGCACGTCGCCGCGGCACAGCCCGCCGAGGGCCAGGGACTCCTCGGCCCGGACGAGAAGGGAGACGTCCGCCTCCTGGTACGGCGTCAGGGAAGGGGCTGGGAAGTAGGCCGCCCCCCGCCCCGGAGCCATCAGCCGGATCGACTCGAGCCAGGCGTAGGCGTCGATCTCGTGGGGCACCAGCACCAGGAGGTTGCGGTCCAGATCCTGGGCCAGCAGCTCCATCACCCACGCCGCCGCGGGGACCGGCAGGCGCACCACCTCCCCGAGCTGCTGGCGCAGCCGACGGTAGGGCTCACCGGCGCGTACGGCACCGGCGCAGGCGTGCCAGATGGAGGTCTCGTCGTAGGTCATGGGGCCCCGTCGCTTCGGCGCGGAGGCTCGGTCGGGGGATTGGGGTCCGGCGGGCCGTCGACGGGGGTCGACTCGCCTCACCGAAACTCAAGGAACCGAGTTGTGGGAGGCACTTGGGTTGGGGGTGTCCTCCGGCAAAACGATCACCAGGTCTCCGTCCCGCACCCAGCCGAGCTCTTCACGGGCCAGGCGTTCGAGGGTCAGGGAGTCTCCCTCGATTCTCTCGACCTGGTCTTCGAGCTGCTCGACCCGTTGACGGGTCGCTTCGATCTTTCCGTGGAGCTCGGTTTCGTGGGCACGGGCCTCCGCCAGATCGCGGTAGCTCTTGAATCCCGCCGTGGCCATGAGCAGCAGCAGGGAGATCACCGCGAACCGGACGAAGGGGCCGTAGGCCTCCTGGCGATCGTCTCGTTTCTCGTTCACCCTTCGAATCGTGGGAAGGCGCTGAGGCCGGGGTAAACCGCCGCGTCCTCCAGCTCCTCCTCGATCCTCAACAGTCGGTTGTACTTCGCCACCCGATCCGAGCGGCACGGCGCTCCGGTCTTGATCTGGCCCGCCTGGGTGGCGACCGCCAGGTCGGCGATGGTGGTGTCTTCCGTCTCACCGGAGCGATGGCTGATGACGTTGGTGTAGGCGTTGACCTTGGCCATCTCCACCGCTTTCATGGTTTCGGTGAGGGTGCCCACTTGGTTGACCTTGACCAGCAGGGAGTTGGCCAGGCCGTCGGCGATGCCGTCGGCGAGGATCTGGGGATTGGTGACGAAGAGATCGTCCCCCACCAGCTGGACCCGATCGCCGAGCTCGTCCGTCAGCTCCCGCCAACCTTCGTGGTCGTTCTCCGCCAGGCCGTCCTCGATGGATACCAGGGGGTAGGTGTCGAGCCACTCGGAGTACATGCCGATGAGGTCCTCGGCGTGGAGACCCTTCTTGCCCTCCCCGGGCAGCTCGTAGCTCACGCCCTGGCCGTTGGAGCCGCCCACCAGCTCGCTGGCGGCGACGTCGAGGGCCAGGCCCACCTGCTGGCCGGGCTCGTAGCCCGCGGCTTCGATGGCCCGCATCAACAATTCGAGGGCGGCGGCGTTGTCGGGGAGGTTCGGAGCGAAGCCCCCTTCGTCCCCCACCGCGGTCACCAGCCCCTGGTCGAGCAGCAGGGTCTTGAGCTCGTGGTAGATCTCGACCCCCGCCCGCAGCGCCTCCGAGAAGGTCTCGAAACCCGTCGGAACCACCATGAACTCCTGGACGTCGACCGAGTTGTCGGCATGGGCGCCGCCGTTGAGCACGTTGAGCATCGGCACGGGCAGGAGCGTCGCCACCGGGCCCCCGAGGTAGCTATAGAGGGGTAGACCCGCCAGATCCGCCGCCGCCTTGGCCACCGCCAGGGACACCCCCAGAATGGCGTTCGCTCCGAGCCGGCTCTTGTCGGCGGTACCGTCGAGCTCGATCAAGGTGCGGTCGATCAGAACCTGATCCCGCGCGTCCATGCCCTCGATGGCGTGGCCGATCTCGTCCTGCACGTGATCGACCGCCCGGCTGACGCCCTTACCGCGGAAGCGGCTTCCGCCGTCGCGGAGCTCCAGCGCCTCCCTGGCGCCGGTGGACGCCCCGGAGGGAATGGCGACCCGGCCGAGGGCGCCGCCCTCCAACAGGCAATCGACCTCAAGGGTCGGATTGCCCCTGGAATCCAGGATCTCACGCGCGATGAGCTCTTCGATGTTGAACATGGGGAAGTTCGTCCTATATGGCCGGGGCCGAGGGGTTCAAAGGGAAGGAAATCCGAGGTGCTAGGGAATGTCGTTCGGATGCCCAGAGGATACCGCCGACGTCCCCCGCCCACAAGGCGACAGGCGGGCGTCGCACTTTCGATGGGCTGAAGAAAATCCAAAATCACGGGTTGACAGCCCCAGGGATGTATGGGATCTTTCTCGTCCGCCGCAAAACGGCGGCGCTGGAAACCACGCCGAGGGCGCAGAATCCAGCGATTGAAAAAGTGTCGCGGGGTGGAGCAGTCCGGTAGCTCGTTGGGCTCATAACCCAAAGGTCGCAGGTTCAAATCCTGCCCCCGCAACCAATTTCCACGTCGCCCCGGACGACGCCTAGAAACCAGGCCCAGCCTGGTTTTCGTGCGTTTGGACGCACCTATCCCAAGACAACCGAGGCCTTGGTCCTCGGCAGCCCCCGAGCCCAAACGGCTTCAGCTGTACGCGACGACGTAGAACAGCAGGGCGGGGAGCAGCAGGGACGCTGCGGCCCCCAGGTTGAGCCACATCCCCGCCTTGGCGGCGAGGGCCCCTTTTTCGGCCCGGCGGGCTCGAAACCCGGCCGTAAAGCCAATAGCCGCCAGCACCGCCGTCACCCCCAGGCCGATATCCCAGCCCCATAGGCGGTAGAGGAGGAGCTCGAGGCTCTGGAGGGGCAGCTCGATGCGGACGAGCCGCTCCGCGCGCGCTACGCCGCGGTCGCGACGGCTTTCGAGGAGAACGAGGTCGAG
>JBCDIS010000109.1:0-24645 GCA_038748685.1 Acidobacteriota bacterium
AGCTTCACCGACCCCCCGGACCGGGAGCGCTCGGAGCTGGACGTGGTGGCGGAGGTGCCGGAGCGGGGTGGTGGGGCGAAGCTGCTGCTGATCCACGTGGAAGTGGAGGGTCGGTACCGGCGGACGATGGGTCCTCGGATGCTGCGGTACTACCGCCACCTCAGGCTTCGATACCCGAAGCTACCGGTGCTACCGGTGGTGCTGTTCCTGCGGGGTGGCCCCCGGGGCGTCGAGTTGTTGGAGGTGCGAGAGCAGGTCCTGGACGGCCCGGAGATCTCGGTGTTCCGTTTCGTGGCCTTCGGGGTGTCTCGCTGCGAGGCCGCCGAGTACCTGTCGCGCCCGGAGCCGATGTCCTGGGCGCTGGCGTCGCTGATGCGGGCACCGGGCGGGGACCGTGTGGCGCTGAAGCTGGGTTGCCTGCGCCCGATCGCGGGTGCGGACCTGGACGAGGCACGTCGGTTCCTGCTGTTGAACGCTGTGGAAACGTACGTAGAATTGAGTGAAGAGGAGTCGTCGCGATTCGCGGCGAGTCTAGCGGACGAGACGGAGGAGGTGAGGACGATGGAAACGACGTGGGCCGACAAGCTGATCGCGAAGGGAATCCAGCAAGGGCTCGCGCAGGGCGTGGAGCAGGGACTCGCGCAGGGCGTGGAGCAGGGACTCGCGCAGGGCGTGGAGCAGGGGCTCGCGCAGGGAGTCGCCACCGGTCGCCGGGAGGGCATGGTGGACACGACGGTCCGGCTGCTGGAGAAGCGGTTCGGGCGTCTTCCGGGGGCGTCCCGCCTTCGGATCGACGGTCTGGACGAGCGGGGTCTGGAGGCCCTGGCGGACCGCCTGCTGGAGGCCGCGTCCTTGCGGGACCTCGGGCTGGACTAACACCGCTGGGACCCGTGGAGCGCGGTTTGGGCCGCACTCCACCCCGGATCGCGGGTGTCCCTACTTGTCTTGGATCAGTCCCCGAGGGTTTGCAGACGGCCGGCCTGGGCTTCGAGGGCGCCGCGGTACTCGGACTTGAGGCGCGCCACCAGCTCCCCAACGGGTAGGACGTCATCGATGGTGGTGACCCCCTGCCCGGCGGACCATACGGTCTTCCAGGCTTTCGCCTCGGCCTCGGCAGCGTCGAGCTCCTTGCCGAAGTCCACCTTGGCGGCCCGGCTCCACATCTCCTGGGTGATGCCCATGGCTTCGAGGCTCGGCCGCAGGAAGTTGGCGGGGACGCCGGAGATGGCGGCGGTGTAGACGATGTCGGCCACGCGGCTGTCGATGATCATCTGCCGGTAGGCTTCGTCGGCCCGGCTCTCGGTGGTGTTGATGAAGCGGGTGCCGAGGTAGGCGAGGTCGGCCCCCATCTGCATCGCCGAGGCCACGTCGACGCCGTTGCTGATGCAGCCCGAAAGCAGCAGCGTGCCGTCGAAGAAGCTGCGCATCTCGGCGAGGACCGGCATGGGGTTGAGGGTTCCGGCGTGGCCGCCGGCGCCGGCGGCCACGCAGATCAGTCCGTCGACCCCGGCCTGCGCCGCCTTCTCGGCGTGACGCCGGTTGGTGACGTCGTGGTACACGAGCCCGCCGTACGAATGCACGGCGTCCACCAGCTCGGACACGGCCCCCAGGGAGGTGATCACCAGCGGCACCTCGTGTTTGACGATGACCTCCAGGTCCGCCTGGACCCTGGGGTTCGAGCGGTGGACGATCAGATTGACGCCGTAGGGGGCGGCTTCACGGCCCTCCCGCTGGGCGAAGGCATCGAGGTCCGCGCGGATTTCCTTCAGCCAGTCGTCGAAGCCCTCGGTGGACCGCTGGTTGAGGGCGGGGAAGGTGCCGACGACCCCGTGCTTGCAGGCTTCGGTGACCAGCTTGGGGCCGGAGATGAGAAACATCGGGGCGGCGACGACGGGGATCGAAAGACGATCGGCAAAGGGAACTCTGGAATGCATGGGTGGGATGGCTCCGGGGTGTGGTGGTTCGTGGTCAGTCGGTGGTTTCCAGCAGAATGTCGAGGTCGAGCTCGTCGAGGAGACGGTCCCGCAGGCGGCTCCGGGCGGCGTCCAGGCGCCGGGCCTCCAGCTCACGGCGGGCCCGGGGCGACGCCTCGTCCAAGGTCTGGGGCCTTTCAGGACGGAGGTCGTCGAGCTTCAACAGCCAGTGTCCGGCGTCGGTGGAGATGGGCTTCGACACCTCCCCGGGCCTCAGCCGACGGGCGACCCGGGCGGCCTCCGGGCCCAGCTCCCGTTCCAGGGCCTCGGCGCCGAGCCAGGGGAGCCTGCCGCCGCCGTCGGCGGACCGGTGGTCGGAGGTTTCACGGGCCACCTGGGTGAACGGGACCGTCCGTTCTACGGCGTCGCGTGCGGCACGTGCGGCGGCGAGCCCGACGTCCCCCGGGGGGGTGCGCAGGACCGAGAGGCGCCAGGACGGGGGATGGACGAAGCGCTCCGGGTTCCCCCGGAGGTAGGCCCGAACATCCTCCTCGGTGGCGGCCTCCCGCTCCCGTTCGAGGCGCCCCTCGAGCTCCGCCACCGCCAGGATCTCGAGTCGCTGCCAGCCCAGGGCTTCGAGGACCGCCGGCCGTCTGTCGAGGCCCCTGGCCTCGCCGCGTCGGGCGGCCCCCCAGACGATGGCCAGCTCGGCGAGGAACGCCTCAGCCTCTTCGATGTTCAGCCCGCTAGGGGCGCCGGGCATCTGGCCGACCTCCGCTGCGCTCCAGGTGCGATCGGCGATGCGCATCACCACGGCGTCGGCGCCGTCGGCGAAGGCCTCGGGGGAGAAGCGGGAGGCCGCCAGGAGCTCACGGCGCACCCCCCGCCAGTCCTCGCTGGCCTTGAGCTCGGCGAGGTTCGCCCGCAGCCGCTTTCGGACCTCCTCGTCCTCGGGGGCGCTGCCCCCCACCACGCTGTCGCAGCGGAGGATGACGAGCACGTTTCCGGTCTGAAGCACGTCGGTGACGTCCCCGGGCCCCAGGGGGCCGACGGCCGCCGCCAGCTCCGGCGGTAGCTGACCCAGGGTCACCAGCCCCATGCGTCCGCCGTCGCCTGAGTCCGGAGCCTCGGACTCACGTCGTGCCAGGGCCGAGAAATCGGCGCCGTCCGAGAGGTCCGCCCGCAGTCGGGCCATGGCGCGGCGGGTGGCCGTCGGGTCGTCGCCGAGGGACCTCTGAATCCGCCGCAGGCGCCAGCGCTTCGGACGCCGGAAAGCGTCGGGCCGCTCCGAGAGGAGGGCGTCGATCTCCGAGTCGTCCACGGTGACGCTGCCGCGGACCTGATTCTCATACGCCAAAGCGAGCCAGCGGTCCCGGGCCGCCGCGAGCTCCCTGGCGACGCCGGGGGAACGTTCGAGACCGCCCTGCATGGCCGCCGCCGACAGGGCCTCCACCAGCACCAGCTGGCGGACTTCGCCGGCCAACACCGGGGTGTCGTCGTAGCCGCGGTAGCGCAGCCAGCGCAGATAGGTGCCCGGATCCACGGCGCCGCCGTGCCAGGTCGCGACGGCGTTCTCGGGCGCGGAGAGCATCGCGGATTCGGGAAGCGCCTCCGCCCGAGCCAGTCCCCCTTGCGCGACGAGCACCGAGGCGAAGGCGGCGGCGAGGAGCCGGGCAAGCAGGGGAATGGGTCGGGGCGGTCCGGCCATGGCGGCCCGAGTATACGGCGGGCCCGGGATCCGGAGCTGGACGGGCATGGCTCGAGGGATCCAGAAATTTGATCAAATGAACCTTGCCTGTAGTCCGAAATGGAGGTAATTTGCACAGTAGAACTACGAGTTTCAGAGCTGGGAACGGTGCTGGTCCGCTGAAATGGATCGGCGGACCAGGTATTTAGCAAAAGGAGATGGCTATGCAGCATCCTTCGAGCCCCCCCTCGAACGGGAAATGGAATCGACTGTTGATCGGATTGGTGGTCACGGCTTCATTGTTGACAGTGTGTGTCGTGCCCGCGGCGGCCCAGAGCCTCGGCGGAGCGGCCCCGACCCCTTCGGAGCGTCGCGCCGACCTGATTCCGATCTACGAGCGTCTGATGGCGGATCCGGAGTTCGACGCCCTTCTCGAAGACCTGGGGGAGAGCAGGCTGGACGACCGCGCGGCCCTCGACCGCTACCTCCGATTCCTACCCCTCTCCCCCCTCGATCTCCTCGAGCTCGACATGGGGGCCCGGCGCTATGAGCACGTGGTGCCCCGCCACGTCCATGACTGGCACCTGCGGTGGATCGAGCTGAAGCCGGAGCTGGCCCGGAAGCACTACGGCGACGCCTACGTCGACGAAGCGCTGACCGACGCCGCCCTCAAGGTCGATCCGCAGGTGGACGACGACGAGGGCGTAGGCGCGGCGCCGCGCACCACCGCCGGCGGCAACCGCAACGTGGCGTCCACCGAACCGGTGGCTCCGGACCAATACCAGGGCGAGATCCAGGTGGTGGTCAATCCCAACAATCCCGACCAGGTGGTGGCGGCGGCCAACACTTGGGATGACGCCGGGGGCGCCTGCGGCGGAAACACCCAGGCGATCTTCCACTCCGACGACGGCGGCGTCACCTGGGGCTACACCTGCGCCCCCGACGACGGCGCCTACGGCGGCCTCAACTGCCCCGGCGCAGTGTTCGGCAGCGATCCGGCCCTCTACTGGGCCGACGACGGGGAGGTCTTCCTGGAGTACATGCTGCTGTGTCAGCGCAATGTCTTCGACACCCGATTCGCCATCGTGGTGGCCGGTTCCACCGACGGCGGGGAGAACTGGAACGGCCGCGGCGTCGTCGCCAACAGCTGGGGTGTGGCGAATCGCATCGAAGACAAGCAATTCCTGGCCATCGACAACAACGCGGCGAGCCCGTTCTCCGGTCGTATGTACACCTGCTGGGATCGGGCCAACGACGAGCGCTTTGCCTTCTCGACCGACGGAGGCGTCACCTGGACCGAGGTGAACCTGCCGGCGCCCCCCGGCGGCGGGCTCGATTTGGGCTGCGAGATCGCGGTCCAGGACAACGGCACGGTGCACCTGATCTTCAACACCTTGACCTGCGGCGCCGGCCCCAACAGCTGCACCAACGAGCGGATGCTCTACACCCGGTCCACCAACGGCGGCAACACCTGGACCAACCCGACGGTGATCCACGACTACAACCTGGTGGGTTTCTCCGGCGCCAACTGCCCCGACGCCCAGGACGAGCGCTGCATCTCCGGCTTCGGGGCCATCGGGGTGGACAACTCCGGAGGGGCCTGCGACGGCGACCTCTACGTGACCTACTCCGATTTCACCACCGGCGCCGTTGACGACACCGACGTCTGGGTGCGCAGGTCCACCAACAACGGCGCCACCTGGTCTGCGGGTGTGCGGGTGAACGACGGCGGCGTCGCCAACCGGACCCAGTTCCACCCATTCCTCCAGGTCGACCAGGCCAACGGTGACGTGGTGGTGGCGTGGCACGACGCCCGCCATGACTTCGGCAACGACGCCGTCGACATCTACCTCTCGCGGTCCCGCAACTGCGGCGCCAGCTTCGAGCGCAACACGCGGGTGACCCAGCGTTCGACGGAGTTCAACAACTCGACGATCACCGCCTCGAACGAGAACACCGCCGACAACGCCAACCGGAACCCCAACCAATACGGCGAGTACCTGGGTCTAGACGTCCTCGACGGGCAGGCCTATGTGGCGTGGACCGACTCCCGTCACTTCTTCCCCACGAACGCCGGCAACGCCCAGCGGGAAAACGTGGGGTTCTCAAAGGTGGAGCTCCGGGATTGCGTCTCCCCGCCGTCGTCCCTACGGCTTTGGTACCCCTTCGACGACACCGGCAACACCGCCTTCAACCAGGTGAGCACCTACAACGGGACCTACACCAACGGCCCGTCCATGGTGCCGGGGCAGGTGGTGCACGCGCGGGACTTCGACGGCAGCAACGACTATGTGCGGGTGGTGGACCACGGTTCGGTGGACTTCCACACCTACGACTTCAGCATCGACGCCTGGGTCCGCACCACCGACACGAACGGCGCCATCGTCAGTAAACGCCAGATCACCGGCGGCAAGTACGTGGGCTACCTGTTTATGGTCAACGGCGGCCGGCTGCTGCTGCAGATCGGCGACACCACCAACAGCTGGCGTAACTACACCTCGTCGGCGATGCCGCGGATCGACGATGGCCAATGGCACTTCGTAGCGGTGACCGTGGATCGCAACAGCACCACCGGCGGACGCATGTACGTCGACGGCAACCTCGTCTACACGTTCAATCCCACCGGCCGCCAAGGCAGCATCAGCAACGCGTCCGAGCTCAACATCGGTCGCGATACCTTGGGCGGCAGCTACTTGGACGGCGAGATCGACGAGGTGGAGATCTTCGGCAAGGTTCTCTCCGCCGCCGAGGTCCAGGGGATCTGGAACGCCCGGGGCGCCGGCAAATGCCGTATCCCCAAGGTGTCGATGTACTGCTTCGGCACTTATTCCGGCAGCAGCCAGGTCACCTGCAACGCCTCCGGCAGCGGAGGATCGGCCCCCTACACCTACACCTGGAACTACTACGGTTCCGCGTGGCCGGATTGGGGCTCCTCCGGCAACTCCGCCTGGGCCAACTACCCCTCCTATCCGTACTGCACGTCGTCGAGCTTCAACTACTTCAGCGTCAGCTTGACGGACGCCAACGGACAGACGGCGTACACCAGCAGCAACCCCGTCTGCTTCTGAGGCGGCCTCCGACGTCCCGGCCCCGGGCCGGGACGTCGTTCCCCTGCGGCCGTCAGCCCCCCGCCACCGCCTGCATGATCAGGCCGCACACCCAGGCGGCGTAGGTGCCGACGGCGTAGCCCAGCACCGCCAGCAGGACGCCCACCGTGGCCAGGGCCGGATGGAAAGCAGACGCCACGATGGGGGCCGACGCGGCGCCGCCGACGTTGGCCTGGCTGCCGACGGCGACGAAGAAGGTGGGGGCCTTGATCGCCTTGGCGACGCTGAGCAGCAGCGTCACGTGGACCAGCATCCAGATGCCCCCGAGGAGGAAGAGCTCCGGCGACTCGAAGATGGCTCGGATGTTCATCTTCATGCCGATGGAGGCCACCAGCACGTAGAGCATGGCGGACCCGAGTCGCGACGCGCCGACCCCCTCCAACTGACGGGCGGGGGTCAGGGCCAGGACCATGCCGAGGGTGGTTGCGATGACCACCAGCCAGAAGAACTTGCTGGTGAGGCTGAAGCGGGCTAGCTCCGGGGCCCCAGCGGCGATGGCGGGGGCGATGAGGTCGGCGCCGAGGTGCCCGACGGCGGTGGCGCCGAAGCCCACCGCCAAGACCAGCATGGTGTCCGCCAGCTTGGGGATGCGGCCGATCTGGAGCTGGTAGGCCTCTACTTTCTTGCGCAGGGAGTCGATGGCGCTGTTGTCCGCGCCGATGCGGGCGTCGATGGCGTCGGAGCGTCCGGCGGCGTAGAGCAGGAACGCCATCCAAACGTTGGCGACGATGACGTCCACCGCCACCATGGCGGAGAACATGTCGTCGCCGACCTGGAAGACCTCCTTCATGGCGGTCTGGTTGGCGCCGCCGCCGATCCAGCTGCCGGCGACGGTGGTCATGCCCCGCCACACGGCGTCGGGCCCGGCGCCCCCCACCATCGACGGGTCGATCCACGACACGATGAGAAGCGCCGCAGGGCCGCCGATCATGATCCCCAGGGTGCCGGTGAAGAACATGATGATCGCCTTCGGGCCGAGGCCGAGGATGCCCTTAAAGTCGATCGACAGGGTCAGCAGCACGAGGCTCGTGGGCAGCAGGTAGCGGGAGGCGACGAAGTAGAGGTTGGAGACGTCCCCCGAGATGATGCCGAAGGTGGAGAAGAGGGAGGGGATGAAATAGCAGAGCAGCAGCGACGGAACGTAGGTGTAGAACTTGCGGAAACCGGGGCGGTCGCTGTGGGAGCTCCAGAAGACGAAGCCCAGGATGGCCATCAAGATGCCGAGCACCACGGCGTCGTTGGTGATCAGGGGAACGGCGGCGGAAGCGGTCTCGGACGGAGTCGCGGCCATGAAGGTTCTCCGGGTCGGGAGCGGAACAGGGATTTCGGATTTCGGCGAAATCTATCAGATGCCCTCGCCCCCCCCGGGCGCCTCCACAGGTGGTGCTAGACCTTCTGGACCAGCTCCTCCAGCGCCTGCGCCACGGTGCCGACGTCGGTGTCCGTCGTGGTGGCGTTGGAGAACGCCGCCCGCAGGCCGGGTCTTCCATCGAACACTGTCGGGGTCAAGAAGGCGCGGCCATCGTCCACCAGGTCGGAGAGCAGCTGATCCCTCTCCGCGGTGCCTCCCCGGGCCAGGGCGAAGCAGACGATGTTGAGGCGTACCGGCGCCAGCAGGTCGAAGTGCTTGGAGGCGTCCAACCGCCGGCCCAGCTCCTCGGCCTGGGCGCAGTTCTGCCGAATCAGCTCGCGGTAGCCGTCGCGGCCGTAGGCCACGAGGGTCATCCAGGCTGGGAGGGCGCGGAATCTTCGGGAGTTCTCCGGGGTGCGGTGGAGGAGGTCGGGGCCGTCTCCGAGATAGGCGGCGACGGCACGGAAAACCCGCTCCTGCAGCCCGAGATGGCGGGTGAAGACCAGTCCCGAGTCGTAGGGGACATTGAGCCACTTGTGCCCGTCGGTGGCCAGGGAGTCGGCCGATTCGAGCCCCTTCAGCAGGTGGGAGCGGTCGGGGTCGCAGGCGGCGAAGAGGCCGAAGGCGCCGTCGACGTGGAGCCAGGCCCCGAGGCGGCGGCAGATCTCCCCGAGGGCGGCGAGGTCGTCGAAATCCCCGGTGTTGACCTCACCGGCGCTGGCGATGACGATGGCCGGCGCTCCATCCAAGGACTCGAGGTGCCGGTCCAAGTCTTTCGGGTCCACCGACCGGCGACCCGGCAGGCAGGGCACAATCTCGATGCGCCGACCCATGCCGAGGATCGACAGGGCCTTCTCGACGGAGGCGTGGGGGGTGCCGCCGAGCACCGGGATCGGGGGCAGGCCGTAGAGCCCGTCGGCGGCGAGGTCGACCCCTTGGCGCTGGGCCGCCCACTCCCGGGCGGCGGCCAGGGAGACGACGTTGGCCTGGGTGGCGCCGCTGACGAAGGCGCCGTGGAAGGCATCCCCGAGGCCAAAGAGGGACCGCAGCATCCCCAGGGTTTCGAGCTCGACGGCGGTGGCGATGGAGTCGCCGTCGTTCGACAGGTTCTGGTCGTAGGCGGCGGCGAGCCAGTCACCCGCCACCGCCGCGGGGGTGGACCCGCCGGTCACGAAGCCGAGGTAGCGTGGTCCGGCGGAGCCGGAGAGGCCCTCCTCGAAGCGGCTTCTGAAACGATCGACGGCGGCCAAGGCGCCGACGCCGCGTTCCGGCAGGTCCTTGGGCGCTAGGTGTTCCGCCGGTGGCCGCCGGGCGGCCGGACGCCGGGGCAGGCCCTCAAGGAAGGCGACGGCGGCGTCGCGGGCGGCGGTGAGGATCTCGGGCAGGTCCTGTCGGTCGCGTCGTATCCCCATCGCCGGCCTCCTCCGGTTTGTCTTCGGATCAGTACCCCAGGACCTCGCGGGCGGCGGCGAGCACGGTGTCCTGATTCGGCAGCAGGGCTTTTTCCAGGTTCTTGGCGAACGGCACCGCGCGATCGGGGTAGGCCACCCGCCGCACCGGCGCGTCGAGCCAGGGGAAAGCCCCGTCGGCCACCTGCGCCACCACCTCGGCGCCGAAGCCGCCGGTGATCTGGGACTCGTGGACCACGATGCAGCGGCCGGTCTTACGCACGGACGCCAGCACCGTCTCCCCGTCGAAGGGAACCAGGGTCCGCAGGTCCACCACCTCCGCTTCGATCCCCTCCGCCTCCAGGGCCTCGGCGGCGTCCATGCAGGTCCAGACCATGGCCCCCCAGGCGACGAAGGTGAGGTCCGTCCCGTGCCGGCGGACCTTGGCGCGGCCCAGGACGGGAACCTCGTCGGCCCCTGGGGTCACCGCCTTGATCCGGCGGTAGAGGTATTTGTGCTCGCAGAACACCACCGGGTTCGGGTCGCGGATGGCGGCCTTGAGCAGGGCCTTGGCGTCCTCCGCGGTGGCGGGGCAGACGACCTTGAGGCCCGCGACGTGGGCGAACCAGGCCTCCGGGTTCTGGGAGTGGAACGCGCCGGCGCCGACGCCGCCGCCGGCGGGCAGGCGCACCACCACCGGGCAGGGTCGGCCGAAGCGGTAGTGGAGCTTGGCGAGGACGTTCACCATCTGGTTGAAGCCGCAGGTGATGAAGTCGCCGAACTGCATCTCCACCACCGGGCGATAGCCGAGGAGGGCGGCGCCGGCGGCGATCCCCAAGGTGCCGCTCTCGGCGATGGGGGTGTCCCGCACCCGTTCCGGCCAGCGGGCGTGCATGCCCTTGGTGAGCCGGAAGGCCCCCTCGAAGGCCGCGATGTCTTGACCCATCACCACCATCCCCTCATCCCGCTCCATCTCTTCCCAGAGGGCCTCGTGGACCGCCGCGGCGTAGGTCACGGCGTCGCCCTCACGGACCCGGTCGAGGGTGTCGTCGACGGCCTCGGCCCGCTCCAGGTCGGCGTCCACAGCCGCCAGGGCCGGGCGGTGGGCGACGTCGTCCTCCGGCAGGGGGCATTCGAGGGCACGCTCCAGGGCGGTCTCCACCAGCTCGGAGATGCGGGCCTCCAAGCGCTGCTGGAGGGACTCGTCGAGGATCCCGTCCTCGGTCAGGCGTCGCGCGTAGGCCGGCACCGGATCCTCCGCCACGTAGCGGTCCAGCTCGTCCTGGGGCACCACCTTGAGGGAGTCGTCCCCCTCGCTATGGCCCCGCATGCGGCCGAGCATCGCTTCCACCAGGGTGGGTCCTTCCCCCCGGCGGGCCCTGGCGACGGCCCGCCGCAGGGTGTCGGCCACCGCCTCGGGGTCGTTGCCGTCCACCGTTTCACCAGCGATGCCGTAGCCCACGGCCCGGTCCGACAGGCGCTCGCAGGCGAACTGATCCCCCGCCGGTGTCGAGAAGGCGTAGCGGTTGTTCTCCACCACCAGCACCAGGGGCAGCTTCCACACCGCCGCCATGTTGAGACCCTCGTGGAAGTCGCCGGTGGACGTGCCGCCGTCGCCGATGAAGTTGACCGCCACCCGATCCCCGCCGTCCCGCTGGAGGGCGAAGGCGGCGCCGGCGGCCACCGGGATCATCGCCCCGAGGTGGCTGATCATGCCGATGTGGCGGATGCCGCGGCTTGGATCCAGGTTTCCGTAGTGGAACGAGCGCTCGATACCGTTCGAGAAGCCGTCGGCCCGGCCGAGGAGCTGGCAGGCGAGGCGGTAGAGGATCTCGTCGGGCTCGGGCCGCAGGCCGTCGGGGAGGTTGCTGCCGCCCGGGCCGAAGCGGAAGCCGGGGAAGGCGCGGGCGGGGTCGAGGTAGACGGCGAGGATCGCCCCCAGATCCCGGTGGAGGGAGCACAGGACGTCGCCGTCTTCAAGGGTGAGGCCCGCCGCGACGGTGGTGGCTTCGCCGCCGATTTGGCTATACCACTTGGACAGGCGACCGGTCTTGAGCAGCATCGCGTAGCGCACGTCGAAGTCGCGCGCGAATTTCATGAAGGCGTAGTGGAGAAGGCGTTGGGATGCATCCATGGCGGTAGGGGTCGTGGCCCGGCGGCGTCGGTCGCAGGTCGTTGGAGCTGCGAAGGGCGGCCGCGGCGGGGCCGAGCACTGTCGGTCGAAGTTTCCGGAAAAGACGTCTTCGGATCAGCGGGCGGATCTGGCAGATCAGCGGCTTCAGAGGGCGTTGACCAAGCTTTCGAGGCGGGCCAGCTCGTCGGGGTCGACGTCCATGCCCCGCAGCAGCTTGAGCGCTAGCTGGGCTTCGTGTTTCTGCCGCCCGGCGATGAACTGTTCGAGGGTGGCGATGCCGTGGGCGATGGAGTGCTGCCGTCGCTCCCCGGCCTCGATCCGGTTCACCTGGTTGTACATCTCCGAGGCATGGGCGCTGGCGGGGAACCGCTCTCCGAAGCGGCGCGCGATCTCCCTGGCCCCCTGCCAGTTCTTGGTCTGGAGGGCCTGGTCGAAATGGGACTCCAGCTCCTTGGCCTCCATCTCGTCCCGCAGCTTCTGGGCGGCGTCCGTCAGCCGCTTGGCGTAGAAATCGAGGGTGATCTTGGGGATGTCCAGCTCCGAGAGCTGATCGAGGGCACGCCGGGCCCCCACCACGTCGCGCTGGTCCAGCAGCGACTCGATCTCCTGCTTGAGGCGGCCGATATCGGCCCTCGCCGCCTCCCCCGCCGCCTTCGCCTCCAGCTCCTCAGACAGGGCCTCCACGGCCGCGGCGTCGGGGTCGAGCTTTTGTAGCGCCTCAAGCTTGCGCCGGGCTTCTTCCACGTCGCCGGAGGATAGGGCTTCCCGGCCGTCCGAGAGCAGGGTCTCGAGTCGCTGCTGAAGGGCCACCTCCTGGTCGAGGTCGGCGACCCAGATGCGGTACTCCGCCAGCCTCGGGTGGGTGGGGGCGATGTCGGAGAGGGTTTCGAGGGCCAACTGGGCGAGGGGCTTTTTCCGCTGCTGGATATAGCGGGTGAGCATCTCCTCGGTGGTGCGCAGGTTCTCGCGGTGCTTTTGGTCCCGCAGGGCGCTGCCGAGCTGGTCCTTGAGGAAGTCGAGGCCCGGCAGCGTAGACTGGGAGCTCTCCAGCTGATCCACCAGCCGCTTGGCCTGGTCGAGGTTGCGGTTGGCGAGGGCCTGCTGGGCCCGCTGCAGGACCTGCTCGGGCGGCTCGGTGCGGCTGGAGGAGCGCTCCAACTCGGCCAGCAGGCTCTTGCGTTCGTCCTTCGACAGGCGAACGCCTTGGGGCGGGTCGTGGCTCTCTGTCACGGGGGCGTCCTCGATTCGATCCTTCGGGCTCGGGCGCGATCCTGGAAAAGTCAGGCTATTGTAGCCCGGTCGGGACCGTGGGGGCGGTTCGGAGATCCCCCGCGCCGCCCTTGCCTCAGAGCGCCGAACCTTAGCAGCCCAGCGCGAAAAGTCCAGCCGGCGCGGATTTCTGCAGCGTCCGTCGCTTTTCGGTAGACCCCACCGTTCCTCGGAGCCCCCGGTATGCGTCGCTACCTCCCGTCCATTGTCCTCGCCGCCGTCACCGTGGCGACGGCCCCGTTCCTGGGCCTGCTTCGGGATGCCCTGCTGAAGGCCTTTCCCGGCGGCGCCATCCGCGGCCTCGCCCTCGGTTTGGGGGCGGTGGCCGTGGTCCTCTTCCTGGTGGCCGTCGCGCAGATTCGAGAGCACCGGGTCCTCCGCTACGGGGGCCTCCTGGGGGTGGCGGGTCTCTTGTGGCTGCAGACGGTGGGGTGGTCGACGAACCTGCCGGAGGTCGACGTGGTGGAGCGGATCCACATCCTCCAGTACGGAACCCTGGCGGCGCTGCTTTATCTGGCGAATCCGCGCCGGCCGGCGGACCTGCGGGCGCTGGCGATTCCGCTGCTCGGGACGGCATTGGTGGGGGCCCTGGACGAATCGGTCCAGGCGTTCTTCCAACTGCGCACCGGCGACGTGCGGGATGTCGCCCTCAACGCCTTCGCCGGCGTCTGCGGATTGCTGTTCGCGCTGGTGATGTTTCCCCCCGGAGGGCTCAGGCTCGGG
This sequence comes from Acidobacteriota bacterium, assembly GCA_038748685.1. Classification (GTDB taxonomy): domain Bacteria; phylum Acidobacteriota; class Thermoanaerobaculia; order Multivoradales; family J023; genus JAUIJL01. The sequence continues at coordinate 13,573 of JBCDIS010000109.1, forward strand.
GCGCAGCCGCCGTCGATGCGCCGCCTGGCGCTGCTGGCGGCCGCCACGCTGCTGGTGGCCGGGCTGTTCCTCGACTTCGCCCACCTCGGCTACGAGGTCCACGATCCGGAGATCGGCCGTTGGCGGTCGTGGTTCACCCTGGAGGAGCTGGAGAGCCTGTCGGAGGATCGGTCCCGGCGCTGGGCGGCGGATCCGCCGCGGGAGCTGGTGGCCTGGCACCGCGAGGATTACTACCTGACGGAGGCGGCGTGGTTCGCCAACCATCGCAACGCCGCCTACGCCGTCGGCGACTGGCGGGCGGCGGCCCAGAGCAACCGTATTCTGGAGGCCCACTACGGGCCGTTCCTCGACCTGGACTCATTCCGCGGGGCCGGCCGCCACCGCTTCGAGCCGGGGCAGCGGGCGGAGCTCGAAGCGAAAGCGCCGCCGCCGGACCCCGCCGCCGACGTCAGCCCGGTGCTCGCCCACCGGATCTGGATACGGCCGGCGAAGGGGCCGTTCCGCGTCGCCCTGCTGGCGGCGGTGGCGCTGCTGGCCGCGGCGCCCCGCCTGACATCGGCGCTGCGGCGGGGATGAAAAAAGCCCCGGGGCGACCCGGGGCTTCGTGACGACGGGATCGACGGAGAGTCAGTCGACGACCTGGCTGGACCAGGCGAGGGTGTCGGCGGACTCGAAGCCGTCTCCGAAGATGACCTCGGCGCCTTGGCATACCGGTCCGTCGTCCCCCTGGACGTAGACGTCGTCGAGGGCCCACCACCAGTCGAACTCGGCGTTGTAGTAGTGGAAGCGGATCTGGAGGTCCGCCGCGGCGTAGGGGGTGAGGTCGAGGGTCACCGTGCCGGCGGCGTCGCCGCCGGAGTAGTTGACGAGGTTCGTCCAGGCGCCGCCGGTGGCGGAGGACCGCACGTCGACATCCCCCTGCTCGTCGCCGCCGGCGTTGTACCAGCGGAAGTTGTGATCGAACTGCAGGGTCACGTTGGAGAACCCTGTGACGTCGATCACTTGTGAGATCAGCTCTTCGTCCATGGTGTTGCCGTTACCGAGGGCGTCGGAGTCGGCGATGATGAAGGGCGGGGTCAGGAGGTTACGGCCTTCGGGGTCGGCGGTGGTCCAGGTCTGGGCATCGCCGGTGCCGGTGCCGCCGTCCACCACCGTCCAGGCGCCGATCCCGCCGCCGGTGAAGTCCTGGAACTCGAAGACGTTCACCGGCACCGAACCGATATCTCCGGCGTAGATGCCGGCGAGGCCGGGGTAGGTGGCGGCGGCGTCGGAGATGTTCAGGAGGTCGATGATGACCTGGCCGCTGCAGGGGATCGACACATCGACCTGGAACTGCACCGGGGTGCCCACCGCCAGGCCCCCGGCGTCGATGTTGCCGAAGGTGGTGACCGTGTCGATCAGGTTGATGTTCACCGAGGAGGCGCCGACGCCGAGATCGGCCTCGACGCTGGTGGCGTCGTCGCTGCAGGCGACGTTGCGCACCGTGGGCTCGATGCTCCAGGTCTCCCCGGGATCGATCACCGCGTCGCCGTTGCCGCTCACCTCGACGGGGTTCTGCGCCCCGCGCGCCACGAGGTTCAGGCTCTGGGAGCACAGGAACTGCTCGATCTCGGGGTAGATCTCGGACATCATCATGCCCCGGTTGCCGACCCCGGGGGTGGAGCAGCCGCCGCAGTGATGCAGGCCCACCAGCTTGTCGTCGCTGTCACGGAAGATCGGCGAGCCGGAGGACCCCCCCTCGGTGTCGAGGGTGTCGTAGTAGCGCAGGGTCGTGCCGTTGCCGCCGGGATCCACCACCACGTTGGCGCCGTCGCCGTGGGCGATCTCGTGGGGGCGCCCGGAGGGGTGCTGGACGATGTAGATGGCCTCGCCGGAGGTGAGGGGGGTCGGGTCCACCTCGACGAAGCCGTAGGCGGAGGCGTCCCCCACCACCGTGTGGAGGGAGTAGTCCAGGTTGTCCAGGTTGGGGTCACAGAGATTGTTGAAGGGCGAAGAGGCCACCGTCTGGTCGCAGCGGAAACCCTCCCAGTCCTGGGTGACGGCGGAGCCGTTGTTGCAGCCGGTGCGGTAGTACTTGTAGACGAACTCGGCGTTCGAGCACTCCGACTGGTTCGCGATGCAGTGCTCGTTCGTCAGCACGTGGCCCTGGGGTGAGACGGTGGATCCGGAGCACCAGAGGGATACGTTGCCGCCGGCGGTCATCACGCCCACCGAGGCCAGGACGTTGGCCCACTTCTCGACGTCCGCGTCGTAGCAGATCACGTCCTCGAAGTCGCCGGGGGAGCAGATGCTGCGGGGCTGCGGAACCCCGGCCGCCTCGGCCAGCATGGCGGGATCTCCGACCATCACCTGGCTGATGCGGAACGGCGTACGCTCGTAAGGCTTCTTGAACCGAAGCTCCAGGTGAAGGGTGTCACCGAAGGCGGAGAGGCCCCAGAAGCTGCCCCGGTTCTCGGGGCCCCGGAGGGTGATCTCTTCGACCACCTTGCCGGAGGCGGAGCGCACCACGAGCACGTCCCCAGGCCGCAGATTCACGTTGGCGAAGCGCGGCTTGAGGAAGGCCGCCCCATTCACGGTCACGGTCTTGCCCCACGCCCGCTGCCCGTCGGCGGTGCGGCCGGCGGTGGAGAGGTTCGGCACGACCTCGATGTTCTGGGCCTGGCCCACCACCTTGGCGGGGTTGGCTGGGATTGGCTTTCCGGCGAGGGCGGGGGAAGCGCCGGCGGCGAGCAGACAAAGGCTCAGGGCCGCCGTGGCGAGGCACGGGCTGCGGAGCATGGCGGAACCTCCTTCAAAAGGGTTTGAAGAGACGAGTCGAGTTCCAGAAGGTAGCTGCAAAAAAGAAGATCGCCGGACTATATCCCGCCCCTGGACGCCCCACAAGGCAGGGGGGCACGGCGCAGAGGGCGGTGGGCCCGTCGCCGCGTCGGGCTCTGTTCCGCGTGTCGGATGTACATCGAAAGTGCGCAGGTGTACGCCAGGTGTCCTCTACCTTGTTCTCTGGGCGCGGCGAGCCGCCTTCGGTCTGGGATCCGCCCTGGCACGGGCCTTGCCCTGAGTCGTCGCCGTGCGTGACGTGGCTTCCAGGTGACCGGACGCGAGAGGAGATGCGATGCGAGCTGACGTGCAGATGCCCAGCCCCGAGGACCCCACCCCCGAAGCGGAAGGCCCGGATCCGATCCGCGTGGCGGAGGGCTTGACCGGGGGGATCCTCGCCGTCGTCGTGGTGACCCTGGCCTTCGGGACCTTGCGGGGCCTGGACCTCAGTGGCGAGCTGCTCGCCCACGGCGGGCTCGGCGCGGCGTTCCTCCTCGGCGTGGCCCTGCTGCCGCGGCGGGCGGAGCGCCTTCGATCCTCGGCGGTGGTGGCGGTGATGTTCACCCTCTACTTCACCCTCGGCCAGGTGGCCTTCGAAGCCGTTCCATACCTGGCGGACCCCTGGCTGGAGTCGGCGGACCGGGTCCTCTTCGGAGGGACGTCGCCGTCCCTGTGGCTCGACCAGCAGGCCGCCGCCGGCGACCTGGGGCGGGGGGCGGTGGAGCTGCTGAGCGTGGGCTACGCCCTGTTCATCCCCTTCCTCAACCTCTCCCTGCTGGCGGGACTGTGGGGCAAGGCCCCCGGCGCTCGGCGGGAGATGGTGGTGGGCTTCGCCTGCCTCTATGCTCTGTCGTTCCTGGGCTATCTCTTCCTGCCGGCCCGCGGACCGGTGGTGCTGCTGACCGACGCCTTCCAGGCCGACCTCGACGGCGGCACCTTCCACCGCCTCGTCGTCGACTCGGTGGACCACTCCGGCGGTCCCCACGGCGCCTTCCCCAGCCTCCACTTCGGGGCGACGCTGTTTCTCTGGGGGTTCGACCGGCGCCACGATCCGACCCGGGCCTGGATCTACGCCCCCCTGGTGCCCTGGATCGCCGCGGCGACGGTGGTGCTGCGCTACCACTACGTCGTCGACCTGCTGGCGGCGGTGGTGCTGGCGACGACGGCACTCTGGGTCGGCCGCCGGGTGGTCGGCCGCGGCGTGGCCGGTAATGCGGCGGGGAGGGCGTCGTGATGCTCTATCGCTTGCTGCGGCCGCTGTGGCGCCTGGCCCTGGGGGTCTTCTATCGACGGATTGCCGTGGAGGGGGCGTCGTCCCTGCCCCGGAGGGGGCCGGTGGTCCTGGTGGCCAATCACGCCAACGCCTTCGTCGATCCGTGGCTGTTGATGGCGGCTCTGGAGCGCCCCCTCACCGCCACCGCCAAGGACACCCTGCGCCGCAACCCGATCGTCGCGTTGTTGATCCGGGCCCTGGGGGTTGTGACCTTTCACCGCCGGGAGGACGGCGCCGTTCCCTCCGGCGAGGTAGATCCGAACGCCGCTCCACTGGCGCGATGCTTGGGGCGGCTCCGGGAAGGCGGCGTGGTGCTGATCTTCCCGGAGGGCAAGAGCCACGACGGCGGGCGGCTTCTGCCGTTTCGCACCGGCGCCGCCCGGCTGGCCCTCGCCGGGGACGCGACCATCGTGCCGGTGGGGCTGGTGTACGGCGACAAGGGCCGTTTCCGCTCGGCGGTGCGGATTCGCTTCGGTCAGCCGTTGGACGCGGTCGCCTGGGAACGTCGGTTTGGGGCGGATTTCAGGGCGCTGAGCGACGAGCTCAGGGGCCGCGTCGCAGGCCTTCTGGAGGCCGGGGCAGACCGCCCTGGGGGTCCGCGGAAGCCCGGTTTCTGGGTCTTCGAACCCCTCGTGGCCGGCGCCCTGGCTGCCCTGTGGGGGGCGCTCCACCTGGCGCCGCCGATGCTGGCGACCCGCGCCGTCGTGCGGCGCACCGCCCGCGACCACGACCACGTCGCCACCCACGCCGTGATGTTCGGCATTCCGATCTTCGTGGCCATGCTCGCCGCCTGGGGCGTGGCCACCTTGACCTTGCTGCCGGCGACCTGGGCGACCGCCTACGTCGTCAGCGTTCTCTACGCCGCACCGGTAGCCCTGCGTTACCGCGACCGGCTCGACCCGAGCCAACAAGGAGACTGCCATGGTTTTTCCTAGGATCCTCGATCTGAGCGACGTCCGCGCCCAAAGCCCCGCCGCCGCCGGCGGCAAGGGGGCCAGCCTCGCCAAGCTCCTGGGCGCAGGCTTTCCGGTGCCCTCCGGCGTCGTCCTGACCGCCGACGCGTCGAGGTCCCTCCTCGCCGCCGACGAACGAATCTCCGCGGCCTTGGGTGCCCTGGCCTCGGTTCCGGACGCCGATCGGCCCCGGGCCTGCGTCGAGATCCGTGACCTCGTGGAAGGGGCGCAGTGGCCCGCAGGCCTGCGGGCCGAGCTAGAGCAGGCGGTTGCCCCCCTGCTGGCGTCGGGCTCGGTGGCGGTGCGTTCGTCGGCGACCTTCGAAGACCTGGCGGGGGCGGCGTTCGCCGGCCAGCACGACACCGTGCTGGGGATTACCCACGTCGGCGGCGTCGCCGCGGCGGTGGGCCGGGCCGTGGCGTCCCTGTGGCGGGAGCGGGCCGTGGCTTACCGACGGCGGCGCGGCTTCGCCGACGGCCCGGATCTGGCCATGGCGGTGGTGATCCAGGCCATGGTGCCGGCGGAGGTGGCGGGGGTCGCCTTCACCCTGGACCCGGTCACAGGCGATCCGGATCGGCTGGTGATCGGCGGCGCCTTCGGCCTCGGGGAGACGGTGGTAGCGGGGGAGGACGAGGTGGACCAGGTGACCCTCGACAAGGCCAGCGGTGAGGTGCTCGGCAGCCACGTCGGCGAGCAGGCCGCGGCCCTGGTCCTCGGCGAGGCCGGCACCGAGCGGCGGGAGCTGGGGGAGGCCGGGGAACGCTGCTGCCTCGACGGGCGGCTTCGGCGGGCCGTCGCCGACCTGGCCCTCCGGGTGGAGCGCTTCGCCGGCTTTCCACAGGACCTCGAATGGGCCTTCGCGGGGGACCGCGTCTTCCTTCTCCAGGCCCGTCCGGTAACCCGGATCCCCGAGCGCTTCACCCGCGACGAGTCGGCGGAGCGATTCCCCAACGCCATGACCCCGCTGACCTGGGATTACACCAGCGACGGTTTCCACGTGTCCCTGGAGCACTCCCTATCGCTGCTCGGGCTGCCGCGGTTCGACGGCCGCTGGTTCGAGCGATTGGGGGGCTATGTCTACGGCAACCAGAACGCCATCCGCGTGTTCACCGCCGGCCGCCAGGTGGCCTTCGACAGCCTAGACGAGCTGGCGGAGATGGCCCCCCGCCTGGCCCGCAGATACGGCTGGGTGCAGGAACTGCCGGTGACCTGGACCCGTGACCTCGACCGCTACCTCCGGGACCTCGGAGCCCTGGCCTCGGTGGACCTGTCGGGCCTGTCGGAGGAGGAGGTCTTCGAGCACCTCAGCCGCATCGACGCCCTGGGGACCGACTACTTCCGCCCCAACATCGCCATCAGCATCGTCCAGTCGGTGCTCCACCGGATGCTGTTCCGGGTCCTGGAGCTGGTGACGGGTCCCGAAGCCCCGGCGGTCTACGACGCGCTCACGGGCTTCTGCGAAACCAAGACCCACCTGGTGAACCGCGACCTCCAGCGTCTCGTTGCCCTCGCCCGGCGGGACGACGACCTGGTGCGGCTGCTGGGGGACACCTGCAGTCGGACGCTCTGGGGGGAGGGGCGGCTGGAGGCTCACCCAGAGTTCATGGACGCGCTGGGCCGCTTCCTCGACGACCACGGCCACAGGGAGGTGGACTTCGACGCCTACCACCCCACCTGGAGCGGCCAGCCCTGGGTGGTGCTGGACACCCTCCGCCTACTGCTGAGGGCGGAGCCGGCGGAGGATCCGGCCGCGCGGGAGAACCGGCTGCGGGCCCGCCAGCGCCGGGCGGAGGAGCGGCTGCTCGGTCTAGTGCCGAGCGAGCTGCGGTTCTTCGTCGCCGAGCTCGTACGCCTGGCCCGCACCTACACCGCCCTCGACGACCTGGAGCACTACCAGACTACCCGCCTCTCGGTGCCGTTCCGGGGTGCCCTGGTGGCCCTCGGGGAGCGCCTCGTGGGGCGGGGGATCATCGACTGCCCGGAGGACATTTTCTTCCTGCGCAAGGAGACCCTGCGGGGCGTCGTCTTGGGGACGATGGCCTCGGCGGACGCCCGCGCCGAGGCGTGGAACCACAAGCGGGAGCACGACGAGCAGCGCTGCTCCGCGCCGCCCCACGTCTGGGGAGACGACGGCGCCGCCGCGGCCACGGCGGACGGCGATCTGCGTGGCATCCCCGGCTCTCCGGGTTCGGCGGCAGGCCCCGTCTTCCGGGTCTACGAAGCCTCCGATTTCGCCCGTTTTCCCCAGGGGGCGGTGCTGGTGGCCCGCACCACCAACCCAGCCTGGACCCCCCTCTTCTACACAGCTGCCGCGGTGGTCACCGAAAGCGGCGGGCCCCTCTCCCACGGCGCCATCACCGCCCGGGAGGTTGGGGTTCCGGCGATCATGGCCGTCCGCGGCGCCATGGCCACCCTGGCGGACGGCGACTGGGTCCGGGTCGACGGAACCACCGGCGTCGTCACCCGCCTGGCCACACCGGCCACGGCGGTGGCCTGAGCCGCCGGGCCCGTCTGGGTCGAGGCAGGGCCCGGGTCGAGGCAGGGCCTGGGTCGCGGCAAGGTTTGGTTCAGGGCAGATCTTGGCGCGGGGAATGACCAAAACGACGTGAGTACTCGCGGCTGAATTGGGTCGTGCTCTGGTAGCCCACCTCGAGGGCCGCGCCGGTGACGTTGTGGGTACCGTCCGCCAGCATCCTCTTCGCTTCGAGCAGCCGCAGGCTTTTTTGGTACTGCAAGGGGGTGGTGGCGGTCAGCGCCTTGAAGTGTTCGTGGAAAGACGACGTGCTCATGCCCGCCAGGCGCGCCAGCTCGGAGACGGAAAGGGGCTGCGCGAAGTCCCGCCGCAGGGCGGTCAGGGCTCGGGTGATCTGACTGGCGTGGCTGCGGTGCTCCAGGAGCTGGCGTAGGGTGCCGCCGTGATCGGCGACGAGGACGCGGTAGTGGATCTCGCGGCGGACCAGGGGGGTGAGGATCTTGGCGTCGACCGGGCGGTCCACCAGGTCGAAGAGCCTGGCCACGGCCTCCACCAGGGCCTCCTCCGCCCGTCCGACTTCGAGGGAGCGGTGGCTCCGGGATTCTAGCTCCGACTCCCCCACCTCGTCCCGCAGCTCCCGCAGGAGGCTCAGGTCGATGTCGAGGGCGAGGGCGACGAAGGGCGCCCGCCCCTCGGCCTCGACGATCTTCGCCAGGACCGGGAGATGGTGGCTGATGATCGCGGCGTCCCCGGGGCCGAGCTCCTGCTCCCGATCCCCCGCCAGCACCCGCTTGCGGCCCTGGAGGATCAGGCAGAGGGACGGGCGGTAGAGCATCGGCTCGAGGCGCGTCTGCCGGCGGTGGCGAATGGCCAGAAGCCCTTCGACGCCGGTGGCGGCCTCGGGGCCGCCGGACCGGTCGACGTGGGCGGCCACTCGGGTGGTGAGATCGAATCGGTGCATGGCTCTCGGTATGTCCTGGCGCGGCTGTCCGGCTCGTCGTCCCAAGCATACGTCGCGGCGGCGGGGGGACTCCGGAGCTTTGGAGGAATGGGCAGAACCTGCGGCGGATCGGGCAGGCGGGCCGCGGCGACGGTCGTCACCATAAAGGTCGCGGAAGCGATCCAACCTCAACACCGGAGACGACGTCCATGACGAATCCAGCCCATACAGCCCCAGCCCAGAAAATCGCACTGATCACCGGCGGCAGCCGCGGTCTGGGACGAAGCACCGCCCTGAAGCTCGCCCAGGAGGGCGTCGGGGTCGTGCTCACCTATCACTCGCAGCGGGACGAAGCCGCATCGGTGGTGGAACGTATCGAAGCCCAGGGCGTCCGCGCAGCTGCCCTTCAGCTCGACGCCACACGGGTCTCGGAGTTCCCGGCGTTCGAGGCGCGGTTGGGGGAGGCCCTCGAAGAGCATTGGGGCCGCGGATCCTTCGATTTCTTGGTCAACAACGCCGGCTTCGGGGTTCACAAGCCGTTCGCCGACACCAGCGAAGAGGAGTTCGACGCCTTGATGAACGTCCACTTCAAGGGCGTCTTCTTCCTCACCCAGGCGCTGTTGCCGAGGCTCGCCGACGGCGGGCGGATCGTCAACCTCTCGACCGGTCTGGCTCGGTTCTCGCTGCCCGGCTACGCGGCCTACGCCAGCATGAAGGGGGCGGTGGAGGTGCTCACCCGCTACCTCGCGAAGGAGCTGGGTTCCCGGGGCATCTCGGTCAACACCGTCGCCCCGGGTGCGGTGGAGACGGACTTCGGCGGCGGCGCGGTGCGGGACGACCCGCAGCTGAACGGGTTCATCGCCTCCACCACCGCCATGGGGCGGGTCGGCCTGCCGGATGACATCGGCGGCGCGATCGCCAGCCTACTGGTGGGGGAGAGCCACTGGATCACCGGTCAGCGCATCGAGATCTCCGGGGGGCAGAACCTCTGACGGCCGGAACGTGGAGCCTCGGCCCCCGGTCGGCCTATTCCGGGAACCGGGAGCGGTCGATGCCGGGGATGACCCGCAGGGCGTTCTGGTAGTAGATCTTGCGCAGCACGTCGTCCGGCAGGTCGAGGCCGTAGATGCGCCAGAAGGCGTGGCGGCGGCGGTAGTAGCGGATGTAGTCGTCGTCGGTTTCGAGCACGCGGAAGTACACGTGGTACTCCTCGGGGGCCCAGGAGTCTTTGCCGAACATCACCCGATCCTGGTATTCGGTCAGCCACTTGCGGGCGAATCGGGGCTGGCGGCCCAGCTCGGCGAGGACGGCGCCGATCTCGGTGTAGACGTTGGGCAGCTCGTCAAGGAGCTTGCCGAGGCGGGCGAGGTCGTTGCCGAACCAGCCGAGGTGGGCGTTGATGAAGTTCGTACCCGGGTGCTTGCGGAAGACGTTGTGCTGCTCGGCGATGAGCTCCTCGAAGGAGGGGTAGACCTCGGGGTCGCGGTAGCGCCGGGGCCGTTCCATGAGCTCGAACAGGCGCTCGTTCTCGGCGTCCCGCTGTTGCCAGAAGGGGGCGGGGTCGGCGGTGTGGATCAGCACCGGAATGCCCAGCTCTCCGCACTTGGCCCACACCGGGTCGAGGCGGGGATCGTCGACGGCGATGCGGTTCCCCCCGTGGTCCTCCGCGTCCATGCCGAGGCCCTTGTAGATCTTGAGGCCGACGGCGCCGGCCCGGAACCCTTCCTCGATCTCCGCCACCACCCGCTGACCCCAGCCGGGCTCCCCGAAGCCCGCGAGGTCGAGGTTGGTGAACACCTTGAAGCGGCCGGGGGCGTTCTCCCGGGCGTTGACGAGGGCCCGCTTGAGGAAGTCGTTGCCGTAAAGGGCGGAGCGGACGGTGCCGTCCGCCTGGCGAACGCGCTGGAAGCTACGGCCCGAGAGGTTGACCATCACCGCCATGTTCATGGCGTCCATGGCGGAGGTGAGCTCCGAGAGGTCCTGGTCCGGCATCCCCCACTGGTGGTTGTGGACGTCGATGAACGGGAACTTCGCCCGGGTGACCTCCGTCTCCGGCACCGCCAGGGTGGAGGGGGGGTCGTATTTGTGGAACGGCGGGATCGGGAAGGGGTAGTCGTCGGCCCCCTGGGTCAGGATCGGCGCCGGTTCCAGGATCAGGGCGAGGAGCGCGCAGAGGACGAGGGGCGCGAACGTCGATCGGGCCATGGGGCGTCTCCCGGGCAAAGGTCGGTTCCAGTTCGAAGTTGGCAGCTGCTCGATCCCTGGTACGGACGCCGCCCCCCGGGCGGACGTCGCGACGGCCGTCAACCCGCGCCGTTTTGGAGCGCCCGCGCGATCCTCGGCGCGGCGTGGCGGGCGCCGAGGAGGAAACGCTGGGCCGGTCCGAAGGCCCCCTCGGCGATGCCCCCCACCAGGAAGACGCCGGGGGCCGGGGTCTGGAAGCTGCGGTCGAGGGTGGGTACCGCGTCCGGGTCCCCCAGCTCCGACCGCAGGGGGTCGGCGAGGAAGGGGAGGCCCCGCAGGGAGTAGCGGTAGCCGGTGGCCGCCACCACCGCGTCGTAGGTCTCGCCCGTCCTGCCGCTGTGGATGCCGTCGTCCGTCGACCGCAGCTCCAGGC
>JBCDIS010000110.1:0-24206 GCA_038748685.1 Acidobacteriota bacterium
CGCCACGGCCAGGGCCAGCAGGTTCCAGAAACGCCGATTCTGCGCCGCTCCGCCGACCGCCGCGCGCCGCAGCAACAGGATGAGCACCGGCAGAATCAGAAGATTCGCCGCCGTCTCCGATAGGACCACCAGCCGGGCCCCCAGCGCTCCGGGCACTACATAGCAGAGACCCAAAACCACCACTAGACCCCAGATGAGGGCCAGGAGAGGATCCCGCAGGAGGACGGACCACCGGAGGTGTCCCCCGGCCGAGGGCGCCCCCTCGATCCGCGGAGACTCCACCCTGGTCCCCTCCTCCGCCACAGACGCTCAGCTGTGGTCCACGCCGGCGGCGGCGAAGGTCTGGGCGCGGTGGCGGAGGAAGTGATCCGCCAGCGTGATCGCCATCATCGCCTCCGCCATCGGTACGAAGCGCGGCAGTAGGCATGGATCGTGACGGCCCTTGGTGGCGATCTCGGTGGCCTCGCCGGATCGGGTCACGGTGGGCAGGTTCTGAGGGATGGAGCTGGTGGGCTTGACGGCACAACGCATCACCACGGGCATTCCCGAGGAGATCCCCCCGAGCATGCCGCCGTGGCGGTTGGTGGCGGTGACGATCCGATCGCCCTCGGTCACAAAGGCGTCGTTGTTCTCACTACCCCGCGCGGTGGCGACGGCGAAGCCGGCTCCGTACTCCACCCCCACCACCGCCGGCAGGCTGAACATGGCCTTGCCGAGATCCGCCTTCAACTTATCGAAAACGGGCTCCCCCCAGCCGGCCGGCACCCCGGTGGCGACGATCTCCGCAACGCCGCCGATGGAATCCCGCTCCGAACGAACCGTTTCGATCCTCTCGATCATCCGCACCGCGGTCTCGGGGTCGGGACAGCGGACCGGGTTGGCCTCCACCTCCTCGAGGGTCACCGCCGCCGGATCCCGGATGGGGGCGATGAGGTCCCCCACCTGGATCACGTAGCCGACGATCCGAACCCCCTCCCGCGCCAGCAGCTTTTTGGCAATGGCGCCGGCGGCCACCCGAACCCCGGTTTCCCGGGCGCTCGACCGCCCCCCCCCGCGGTAGTCGCGGAAGCCGTATTTCGCATCGAAGGTAAAATCAGCGTGGCCCGGGCGGTACTTGTCGCGGATATCGGAATAATCCCGCGAACGCTGATCGACGTTGTCGATCACGATCGCGATGGAGGTGCCGGTGGTCCGGCCGTCGAACACGCCGGAGAGGATCCTCGGGCGGTCGGGTTCCTTGCGCTGGGTGGTGATTCGGGACTGGCCCGGCCGACGACGCAGAAGGTCCGGGATCAGGTCGTCCACCCCGAGCTCCAGACCCGCCGGCACGCCGTCGACGATCACGACGTTGCCGGGCCCGTGGCTCTCGCCGGCGGTGGTGATGCGAAAGCTGTGGCCGAAGGTGTTGCCCGGCATGCCTCAGGGCCTCCGATGGGGATTCCGTCGAGGTCCGGATCGACGCTTTCCCCTGGGATCCGTTCGCTGAGCAGTTGCGTTCATGGCTCCCTCCCGAGACACAGCGTAGTCTTCCAGCCTATCAGTCCGATTCCGACCTCAGGGCTCGTTCGGTTCCATCGTCTCGAGGGCGGCGCGGGCCGCCGACTGCTCGGCCGCCTTCTTGCTCCGCCCCTCCGCCCGGCTGATCAGCTGCTCGTCGAGCCGACACTCGACGGAGAACACCTTCGCATGGTCCGGACCCGATTCGTCGACGTGGTGGTACGTGGGCAACCCGAGGCCCCGGCCCTGGGTCAGCTCCTGGAGCCGGGTCTTGGCGTCGGTGTGGGTCGAGCGGGCCCGAGCCTCCAGGCCCCGTTCGAGCACCGGTACGATCACCGAGCGCGCCGCCTCCAGGCCGCCGTCCAGGTAGACGGCTCCGAAGAGCGCCTCCAGGGAATCGGACAGAAGGGACGCCTTTCCCCGGCCGCCGGATCGCTCCTCCCCGACCCCGAGGCGCAGACCCGCGCCGAGGCCGATGGAGCGGGCGAAGTCCGACAGCACCCGGGCGCTCACCAGGTAGCTCTTGAGCTTGGCCAGCCGGCCCTCCGCCTTGCGGGGGAAATTGTGGTAGAGCCACTGTGACGCCACCAGACCAAGCACCGCGTCCCCCAGGAACTCCAACCTCTCGTAGTTGCCACCGCCCCCCCGCTCGTTGGAATGGGAGCTGTGGGTCAGGGCGAGGGTGGGAAGCTCCCGCTGGGAGAAGACGTACCCCAAAGCCGTCTCGATCGTCTCCAGGGCCGCGGGGTCGGGGGCCCCGCCGTCGGCCACCGGAGCTACTCGCTCTTTCTCTTGCCGTGGTTCGTCAACACGGCTGCTGTCATCCTGCAGACTCACGTCTCGCACGCTCCCTGGGGCAGGCTTTTTGGAGGGTCGGGATGTGGGGAGAGTATCACCAAGCAGGCTTCGGAAGGCGGCGCCCGACTTGAGCGATTCCTCCGTCAAGACAACCCTCGAAGCTCCCTCCAACACGCCAGGCGACCTTGCGAGCCGGCGCCGGAAGGGGCTATGCTCGACCGGCGGTCGTCGTCAGACGCGACTCTCCTCCGCACCCAACACTTCTCCGCTGCATTCCATCTCCAAGTGGCCCGGTCGCCCTCGGCCCCGCCGTCGACGGCATGGCTTTATCCGCAAGACGGCCGACCCCTACCTACGAAGATCCAGCTCGACACCCGGTCACGAGGCACCCGCCCCATAAGGAGCCGCCATGGTCTTTGTTTACGAAGAGCCTTCGAGGACGTTCCAGGAGTTCCTCCTGCTACCGAACCTCACGACGAAGGAGCATACGCCGCAGAACGTCAGCCTTGAGACCCCGCTGGTGCGCCACCGCCGCGGTGAAGAGGACAGCGTTCCCCACCTGCGCACCCCCATGGTGTCGGCGATCATGCAGGCGGTGTCCGACGACAGCCTGGCCATCGCCCTGGCCCGCGAAGGTGGCCTGTCGTTCATCTACAGCTCGCAGCCGGTGGCGCAGCAGGCGGCCATGGTCCGCAGGGTCAAGCGCTTCAAGGCGGGATTCGTCGTCAGCTCCGCGAACCTGCGACCCGACCAGACCGTGCGGGACGTTCTCGCCCTGATCGAGGAGACCGGCCACTCGACGATCCCGATCACCCATGACGGCTCCCCCCACGGCAAGCTCCTGGGCATCCTCACGGGCCGGGATTTCCGCCCCAACAAGACCCACCCCGACACCCTCGCCAGCAGCCTGATGACGCCGCGGGAGAACATGGTCTGCGGCCGCGAAGGCCAGACCCTCACCGAGGCCAACGAGATCATCTGGGAACACAAACTCAACTGCCTGCCTGTGGTGGACGCCGAGGGTCGTTTGCTGCACCTCGTGTTCCGCAAGGACTACGAGAGCCAGAAGGAGAACCCCTACCAACTGGTGGACGCCGACAAGCGCCTCGTGGTGGGGGCCGGCATCAACTCCCGGGACTACGAGGAGCGGGTGCCAGCGCTCCTCGAGGCGGGGGTGGACGTGTTGTGCGTCGATTCGTCGGACGGCTTCTCCGAGTGGCAGCGGGACACGGTCCGCTGGGTCAAGGACACCTTCGGCGAAAAGACCCGGGTGGGCGCTGGCAACGTGGTCGACGCGGAGGGCTTCCGCTACCTCGCAGAGGCCGGAGCCGACTTCATCAAGGTCGGCGTCGGCCCCGGATCCATCTGCATCACCCGTGAGCAGAAGGGCATCGGCCGCGGCCAGGCGACGGCGGTGATGGAGGTGGCCAAGGCACGCCAGGAATACCTGGAGGAGACGGGGATCTACGTCCCCATCTGCGCCGACGGGGGCATCACCTTGGACTACCACATCACCCTCGCCCTCGCCATGGGGGCCGACTTCGTGATGCTGGGCCGCTACTTCGCCCGCTTCGATGAAAGCCCCGGCGGCAAGGTCCTTCTGCGGGGCACCTTCATGAAGGAATACTGGGGCGAAGGCTCCAGCCGAGCCCGCAACTGGCAGCGCTACGACACCGGCGGCAAGGCCAAGATGGCCTTCGAAGAGGGCGTCGACGCCTACGTCCCCTACGCCGGTCGCCTCAAGGACAACGTCGCCGGCACCCGGGAGAAGCTCCGCAGCACCATGTGCAACTGCGGCGCCCTCACCATCCGGGATCTCCAGCAGAACGCCCGCCTGACCTACGTCTCCCCGGTCAGCATCCGCGAGGGGGGAGCCCACGACGTGATGCTGAAGGAAGACGAGACGGGGTTGTCGAAAGACACCTGAGATCAGTCCTCTGTCGGTACCTCGAGGAGCAGGCCCGCGTCGTCCAGGAGGTCGATCTCGCCGGCGGTGAAAGTCGAGAGCTCCCGGTGGAGGGCGTCGAGGGCGGCGTCGATCTCCGCGGGGCTAGCCCCGAGGCGGCGCAGGTCTTGGATCTTCGCCACGGCACGCCGCTCAGCGGCCGAAGGGGGGAAGGGGCGTTCGCCCTTCTCCGCGGAGTCCCCTTCGGCGTCGGCCATGGCGAGGTACTTGCGGCGGAAGCCCTCCGGGGACAGGAAGTGCCAGTGGAGGATCGACGGACCGGCGAGGGTGGCTGCGGCGCCGGCAGAGGCGGTCCAGCTGTGGACCCCGGCGGCGGCGACGCCGTGGGCCACGGACACCGCTGACTTTCCGTTGTGGTAGGCGCGGAAATAGGGACGGGGATCGCCCGGCGCCATCTTCAGGAAGCGCTCCAGCTCCCGCCATCCCACTGCCCCGAGGTGGGCGGCGGCGAGTCTCGGGTTGCGCTTGAAACGCGCCACACCGTCTCGAAGGTCGAGCCACTCGTGGTTCAAGTAGCGCAGCCGGGTCAGACCCGCTTCCCCCGCGGCGGCGAAGTGCTCGGCCACGTCGCCGCCTCCGCAGCCCGCCCCCTCCAGGACGAAGTGCTCGTCCGCGTCGAGGTGCAGCAGCCAGTCGAGGCCTCCCCCGAGTCTCCCTTCTTGGAAGGCGTTCAGCACGGCGGTGGCGTTCAAGGTCTGACGGGCCGCCACCGCCCACGCGGCGCCGCCCCCTTCGGACCAGCGTCGCAGGGCCGCGATACCTTCCCCCGAGCTGGGCCACCGGGCCTCGGCTTCGGCGGCGGTCCACACCGTCGCCCGATCCGGACCCGCCACCTCCAGCAGATCCTCCGCCCGCTTCCGCTCCCCGGGGGCGTTCGGACGGTCGAGGATCACCACCAGGTGTTGAAAGCCAAGATCGAGATGACGGCGCCCCCAGGCGGAGAGGTCGGCGCCGTAGGCAGTCGTTACCACGCCGGCACGGACCGAAGCCCGGTGCGGGACGGTCCACACGTCGACCCTGAGGCCAGCCCCCCCGACCGGCGGAGGCCCATCGTCGCAAATCCTCGCCAGGAGCTTTCCAGCCGGTAGGGGTGGATCCGCCACCGGTGCCAGCAGCTCGGCGACGGTGGGCATCGGAACGGGTAGCGACGGCGGCGGCCCCTGGGCCGCTTCGTTCAGCCAGAGGGTCAGCGCCCAGCGTGGGGGCCCCGACGCAAGTGGGCGAACCTGGTGGAGGACTCGGCGGGAGTCGAAGCACGCCGCCCCGCCGCCGACGGGGGGCACCACCGCGTCCGCCGGATCGGAGGCGCTCGCGCCGGGCCGCCACAGGGCCAGCTCGCCCCCGGAGGGGGTCCGGTGCCGCGGATTCAGGTAAACCACCAGGGTCAGCCCACGCCCGTTGTCCAAGTCACCACCAATCGCCCCCCCCGCCGGGTTGTCGAGGTGGGGATCAAAGCCCTGGCCCGGCGCGCCGTAGCGGGCCAGCATCGCCCGCTGGGGCGGGTACAGGGGTCGATCCCGGCCCTCCGAGATCTCCCCCATCCATCCCTCGACTCCGGCGAGAAGGGCCTGGATCAGGACGGCGGCGGACGGAGCGGCGGCCAGGAGGTCCCCTTCGAGGCCGGTGACGAACCGCACGTCGTCGCTACGTCCTTCGGTCCGTCCCTCGGAGCGACCTTCGGAGCGAGGGCCGGATCGATCCCCGGAGCGGCGGGCATCCCCCACGGTGCCGGGCTCGAGGGCCGACGCTCCGGCCCCCCAGAAGGTCTCCAGCTCGCGGAAGGCCTCCGCCGCGAAGTCTTCTCCGACAAAGCTCTCCATCACGAGGTACCGTGGACCGCCGCGGAACGCCCCTGCCCACGCGGGCGCCTGGGGCCAGCGGAGGCCCGCCGCTACCTCTTCCCACCGCCCTTCCCCCTCGGAGGCGGCGGGCAGGGGATCCCACCAGGCCGGGGCGTCCGAGCTCCATGCGCCGCTCGCCACCAGTCGCTGCGACGCGTCCACAAGCCGGCGACGAAGCTCGCCGAGGATGCCCCACGGGACAGCCCCGGCGGCGGCGGCCACCGCCCCCACCTCGATCCAGCGGGACGGCGACGGCCCCCCCGGGCCCCGCCGAAGAGACGCGGTCAAGGCCACTTCCAGCAGCAGGGTGGCCCGCCGCGGATCCCCCAGGGACACCAGGCTTTCCACCGCGGTGGCGACATCCGTCCCGACGGCGGTCTCCAGACGATCCAGGTCCCCACGCAGGGGCCTCGGCCCGGCGCTCATTCCCCTACGTTTCCATCGAAGGCCGCCGGGGCGAGGCCCGCGGCGGCGGCGGTTGAGCAAAGGGGGCGGTCAAGGTTGGATGGGTGGGTCAACGTGGCGGCATTTTGACCCACCGCCGGACCCGCGCCAACCCCGAGCCCCACGCCGACCGATTCCCCTCGGACCCCCCACGCCAGGCTAGGACGGCGTGGACCGTCCGTCCAGGAACCGATCGGCGATCCGACCCCGGGGCGTTTCGAGGATCCACAGGGCACAGAGCTTGGCGGCGCTCGCCAGGTAGAGGCGCCAATGCTCGGGGTCGAAGCCGCACATGTCGAAGCAGGCCCGGGTGTACTTGGCCAGGTGCTGGTCGTTGCGGATCGACGCTTCAGACGCCAGGATCCGGAACATCTCGGGCCGCTCCGCCGGGTCGGCGTGCCAGAACCTCGATGCCGCGACGGCGGTCCCGCTGTGCAGGGCTTCCCGCAGGCTCGGTCGATCGGAATCGAGGGGCTTGGGGCGGAAGCCGAAGTCGAGGGTACGACGACTCAGGATGGAGCGATACGCGGTGAGCCAGACCAGGGTCGTGGCCATACCGAGCTTCGGGTCGACCCCCAGGCTCGACAGACCGCAGGCCGCCTGCGGCAGGGTCAGGCAGTGACTCCAACCGAACTTCGCCCTCGACGGGTCGTCCTGGAGCATGGAGTGGGCGCTGGCCCGCAGGCAGGCCCGGAAGACCGCGGCCATCTGGCCGCCGGTCAGCTCCCGCCGCACCAGGTCGCCGAAGAAACGGTCGGCGTTGCCGGTTCCCTCCCCCGCCTCCATGAGGGGACGGATGCCGCGCCGCCGGGCCTCCCCCCTCGGGGGATCCACGAGCCTTGCGAGGACTTCCTTCTCGAGCTGGGCCGGGGTTTTCCGCAGGGGTCCCTCGCCGCGGAGGTCCATACCCCCGAAGCTGCCGAGGCGCCCCTTCGGATCCGCCGCCAGACGCCGGGCCGCCGCCCGCAGGATGGACGCGTCCCCGGGATCCCCCTCGGCGCCGTGGCGCAGCAGGAGCCAGAGACCGATGTGGGCGTGGGACGCGGAGGTCAAGCTCGGCAGCAGAGCCGGGGTCAGTGAACGCACCAGCTCGGCGCTACCGAACTGCCGCGCCATGGCCAGCACCGTGGCCTCCAGACCGTCTTCGTCGCCGCTGCGGAAGACATCGGCGAGCTGACGCCGGGCCGCTTCCGGGTCGGGAAACGGCGCCAGGGCGCGGGGCTCCGGCAACGCCACCACCCCCGCTTCGTAGACCGCCCCGCTGGCGACCATCTGCATGCGGGCCAGCTCCCGGTCCGGCGGCGCCACCCAGGGCAGAAGACCGGTCCGCGCCAGGATCTCCAGCGGCGCGTGGAGCGTGAAGCTGGTCCAGGTCTTGCCCGGCTTCGACACGATCCCGGCGACGCCTTGGGCCAGCTCCCTGTCGCCCCATCGGTCGAGGCCCCTGGCGCGGTAGGCGTCGTAGACGTTCTTGGGGTCGAGGTCACGCAGCGACCCGTCGACGGTCGACGGCAGCGTCTTGTGTCGACGACCCTTCGTCTCTCCTCCGCCGGGGGCCGACGCGGTCGCGGTCCCGCCCGGCGCCGCCACCGCGGCGGCCATCAGACCGGCGACCACCTGTCGCCGCGACGGCCCCCGCTCCGCGGACGCGGGTCCCCGCGACGGGGGGTCCTGCGACCTGGGATCCGGCGTCGGGGGGTCCTGCGGTGTTTCGAAGCCCTTTTCCTCGGGTTTGCTTCCGAATGTGTCCATGGCTCGATCTCCCCGGTGGTTGGATAGATAGCCCTAGACACGTGGAAGGCGACATTGGGTTGCGGGTCCCGGTGGGCCGCGGTGCCCCTTTGACAGAGCTTTTACCGACCGTCGGGTATCATGTCGACCCCGACGACCAAGGAGATCCCATGCCCTTTCCGCGCCCTCTTCTGCTCAGCCTAATGTCCCTATCCCTCGTCCTACCCGCAGCCCCGGCGACCGCCGACGACGGCAAGAAACCGCTCACCTTCCTGGATCTCATGAAGTTCCGGCAGATCGAGGATCCGGTGATCTCCACCGAGGGTGGCCACGTGGCCTACGCCCTGGAGCCGGACCGCGGCGACGGAGAAGTGGTGGTCCGTTCGGTGGACGGAGCGCAGGAGCGTCGCATCGAGCGCGGCAAGGGCCCCGCCGTGACCCGGGACGGTCGCTTCGCCGCTGCCCTCGTCGAGCCGAGCCTAGAAGCCAAGGAGGCCGCGGCCGACGCCAAGGACGACGACAAACCCAAGACCGGCCTCACCCTGGTGGACGTCGGCACCGGCGACTCTGAGTCCTGGGAGCGGGTCGAGTCGTTCGCCTTCTCCGACGACGGCGTTTGGCTGGCGAGGCACCATGGCAAAGCGCCGAAGGGCGAAGACGACGGGGTGGAGCCGGCGGAGGCCGAGACCGAGAAGAAGGGCAAGGACAAGGACGAGAAGAAGGAAAACGCGGGCACCACGCTGGTGCTCCGCCACTTGGACGACGGCCGGGAAATCGAGATACCCCACGTCACCGCCTACGCCTTTGACGACACCTCGGCCTTCCTCGCCTACGCCGTGGCTGAAACCGGCGGCGCCGGCAACGGCCTCTTCGTCCGAGACCTGGCCGGCGCCGGGACCACCGAGCTGGCCGTCACCGCCTCCGAGGGCGGGCGCTACACCGCCCTGGCATGGGCCCACGACCGTCCCCTCCTCGGCTTCGTCGCGGCGATCGACGACGACCGACACGAGCCGGGGGACGGCGCCCTCTGGATCTTCGACGGCGCCGCCGGCGCCGGACGCGCCGCGGTGGAGCGGGCGCCGACGGAGGGCTGGCGGATCCCCTCCCACAACGGACTGACCTGGAGCCGCGACGGCGCCCGCCTCTTCTTCGGCACCCGTCCCAGGCCAGCAGACGAAGGCGGGGATGGGGACGGGGACGACGCCCCCTTCGACCCCTACGACCTCGAAGCCCTCCTCGACAAGCGGGAGCTGGACGTCTGGCACGGCGACGATCCCCGCATCAGCACCAACGCCAAGGAGGAGTGGGACGACGAGAAGGACCGCACCTATCTCGCCGTCCACCACCTCGGAAACGGCTCCACCGTCCAGCTGGCGGACCTCGAGGCCCGCGAAGTGGAGCCAGGGGACAGCCCGCGGGCGGTCCTCGGCCGGGCCGACGTCCCCTACCTGAAGCAGATCACCTGGATGGGCTGGTTCCACGACCTCTACTGGATCTCGCTGGACGACGGCTCCCGCCGTTTCCTCGGCGAAGAGCTGGCGGAGTCCGACACGGCCCGCCTGTCCCCCGACGGCCGCTTCGCGGTCTGGTTCGAGGCCCCCCACTGGTATCTCTGGGACGCCGACTCCGGTCAAAGGCGCAACCTCACCGCCGGCTTGGGGGTGGGCTTCGCCGACGAGCGCCACGACCGGCCCCAGGCACCCCCGAGCTACGAGGTCGCCGGCTGGCTCGCGGACTCGTCCGCGGTGTGGATCTACGACCGCTACGACATCTGGTCATTCCCCACCGGCGACGGCGAGCCGTCCACCGTCACCGAGGGCCGCGGCCGCAAAGGGACCACCGAGTTCCGCCTGGTGGACCTCGACCCCGAGCGTCCCCACATCGAGCCCGGCGAGGCGCTGTTGGTGGAGGGCTTCCGCCACGGTCCGCAGAAAGACGACGGCCTCTGGCGCCTGGTGGCCGGACAGCCCGGCCTGTCGCCCCTCGTCGAGCCGTCGTCCACCCGCCTCGACGTATTGGCCAAGGCCGAGGACTCGGACCAGCTGCTCTACACCCGGGAGAGCTACACCGAGTTCCCCGACCTGTGGACCGCCGACCTTGACCTCAAGAATCAGCGCAAGCTGACCGACGTCAATCCCCAGATCGCCGACTTCGCCTGGGGAACCCCTGAACGGGTGACCTGGTCCAGCGCCGACGGCCACCCCCTAGAAGGGATCCTGATCCGGCCCGACGGCCTCGCCGAGGGGGAGCGCTGCCCCGTCTTCGTCTACTACTACCGATTCATGACCCATCGGCTCCACCGGTTCAATGCACCGGTGGTCAACCACCGCCCCAGCTTCCCGGTCTACGCCAGCCACGGCTACTGCGTCTTCCTGCCGGACATCCACTTCGAGGTGGGGCGCCCGGGCCACGACGCGGTCCAGTCCCTGGTCCCCGGAGTCCAGAAGCTGGTGGACATGGGGGTCGCCGATCCGGAGCGCATCGGCCTCCACGGCCACTCCTGGAGCGGCTACCAGACGGCCTACGTCATCACCCAGACCGACATCTTCGCCGCCGCCATCGCCGGCGCCCCGGTGTCGAACATGACCAGCGCCTACGGCGGCATCCGCTACGGCTCCGGGCTCGCCCGTCAGTTCCAATACGAGCAGGGCCAGAGTCGGCTCGGCAAGAGCCTGTGGGAGGCGAGGGACCGCTACATCGAGGCGTCCCCCCTGTTCTACGCCGACCGGGTGAACACCCCGCTGCTGATCCAATTCGGCGACGAAGACGAGGCGGTGCCATGGACCCAGGGCATCGAGCTGTACCTGGCCCTGCGGCGCCTCGACAAGGACGTCGTCTTCCTCCAGTACCGCGGTGAGCCCCACCACCTGAAGAAGTACGCCAACAAGCTCGACTACTCGATCAAGATGAAGGAGTACTTCGACCACTACCTGCTGGGGGCCCAGGCCCCCGCCTGGATCACCGACGGCGAGCCTTACCGCGGGAAGTAGGACCACGGACGGGAGGGCGGGGCCCGCTGGCTCCGCCCCTTCTCAGCCCAGAACCGACGACCACGCCCTCAGGTCGCCGGACTCGAAGCCGTCGGCGAAGAGGGCCGGTCCACCGCCGCCGAGGAAGCCGATCGGCGGGGTCGAGCCGGGGGTGTAGAAACGGCCGACGTTCGGCAGGACGGTGGCGAGGTCCGACGGGGCGACTCCGAGCCACAGGGCCAGCTCCGCGAAGTATTCGTCGCAGGAGGTGGTGGGAATCAGTCGGCCCCGGCCGGTGTCGAGGTCGTTGTCGGCGTAGAGCTGCGGGTAGGTGCCGTAGATCTCACCCCCCGCCACCGGCCCCCCCATCACCATGTGGTTGCCACCCCAGGCGTGGTCCGAGCCCCTCCCGTTCGAGGTCAGGGTACGGCCGAAATCCGACGCGGTGAAGGTGACGACGTCGTTTAGCACCCCCAGCTCGGTGAGGGCGGCGTGGAGCTCCGACAACCCCTTGCTGACCACCGGCAGCATGGCCCCCTGGGCCTGGAGCACTTCGTCGTGGTGGTCCCAGCCTCCGAAGAGGATGAAAAACGTCTGGCGGCGCACCCCCAGGGCCTGCCGGGCGGCGATGGTTCGGGCGACCATTCGGAAGCTCTGGGACACGGGGTTGGCGGAGAAGGTCGTGGCGAGGGGCGCCGCCGCGCCGATCGCCTGCGAGAAGAGGAGGTGGGCGTCGATGGAGCCCCGCTTCGTCTTGGCGAAGGAATCCATGAACAGGTTCTGGTACTGCTGATCCAGAAGGCCGTTGATGGCTGTTGTGCGGAGCTGCTCAAGGGGGGTGGTACCCCCGTAGCCGACGATGCCGACGCTGCCGTTTCCAGTCGGGCGGATCGCATAGGGAACCACCCGACCGCCGGATTGGAAGACGTTCGTCCCGCCGAGGGAGAGGTTCATCGAAACCGTGTCGTCGGTGTTCGAAGCCCGCAGCAGGTCGGCGGTCCGCCCGCCCCAGCCCCGGCTCACCCGCTGGTCCGGAATACCGGTCTGCCAGTGGGTGATCTGATCGCTGTGGGAGTAGAGCCCCAGGGGCAGCTTGGCGCTGCCGTCGAGGACTCCCGCCTTGGTGGTGGGCTCCACCAGCGACCCGACGTTGGCGACGAAGGCCAGATCCCCGGCGTCGAAGAGCTGCTGCACTTCGGGCATTCCGGGATGCACGCCGTACTGCCGCCCGTCGCCGGTGGCGGGGGAGATCGGCAGCAGGCTCCCCGCGGGAAGGGCCAGATCCCCGCGAATCGCGGCGTACTCGGCGTGCTCGGCGGCGCCGCGGGGGACCAGCATGTTGAAGGAATCGTTGCCGCCGGCCAGGAACAGGCAGACGAGGGCCCGGTAGTCATCCCCGGGGAGGCTCCCGCGACCGGAGATCGCCGGACCCGGCGCCGCGAGGGCGCCGGCGGATCGCAGGTTGAGCAGGCTCGAGAACAGCGACGTGGCGCCGACGGCCGTACAGCTGGCCTGGCCGAGGAAACGGCGACGTGAGGTGGAATGGGGCATGGATTCTCCTTGGGTCAGCGCTGGACGGCGTACTCGGGGCTAATCATCATCAGGAAGATGGCCGTCATCACTTGCTCCTCGGGCTCTTCGGAGAGGGGCAGGATGGCGTCGCGGAGGAAGGTCCTGGTGGCGGCGGACAGGGTGCCGTAGGTCAGGAGCAGATCCAGGTGATCCAGCAGCGCCTCGGGATCCTCCGCGGCGATGTCGACCTCCGTATCCAGGTCCAGCCAGACGGTCTCCTCCAGATCGCTGATGTACTCCTCCTCGAAGAGGGCGCGGAAGACGGCGTTCGCCGTCGCGATCGAGGTGTAGGCGTGGATGATTTCCATTTCCGGGGCCACGAGACCGGCGTCCGCCAGGGGCCCCGCGGGCTGGTGGGTGGGGGAGAAGAAGTTGAAGACGCTCGGGGCGAAGAGGGGATATTGCGCCAGGAAGACGCTCTCGAAACCCTCCCCACCCTCCCCGTCGTCCCCTGACTCCAGCACCCCAAAGTGGCGGAAGAGCCCGCTGTCCGACGTGGCGTGGAAGGCTCGGCCCAGCTGCACCCAGCGCACGAGGGGCTCGCGGACCTTGCCGAAGTGCGGATCCTCGAGATTCGCCGAGTTCCGCGCCTCGGGGTCGAGCAGCACCGCCCGGATCACCGCCTTCATGTCGCCGCGGACGCCGCCGCCGTTGTCGTCGAAGGCGGCGGCCACCCGCGCGACGTAGGCGGGGCTCGGATTGGAGGTGACCAGGAATCGGATCAGGTGGCTGCCCAGGAAGGGCCCGACGTTGGGATGGCGGAAGAGGTGATCGATGGCCATCTCGATGTCTTCCATCCCGGTCTGACCGGCGGGGACGACGAAGCCACCCAGCAGGGTCTTGGGCCCGGGCTCGTGCTCGGCTTCGAACATCACCATCGGAAGATGCAGCGTCTCCCACTCCTCGCCGAAGATCACCGGCTCCCCGTCCTCCGGCGCCAGGGTGAGGCCGGTGAAGATCTTCGCCATCTCCGTGATCTCCGCGTTGCCGTAGGTGGGGATCGGCTGCCCCTCGGCGTCGAGCCTGCGGGTTCCGTCGGGCTCCAGCTCGAAGAGGCCGATGGTGAACAGCTGCATCACCTCGCGGGCGAAATTCTCATCGGGGAAACGATTGACCGCCGGGTCGCTGCGGCGATTGTTGAGGTGACTCAGGTACATCCCCATGCTGGGCTGGAGCGCCACCTCCAAGAGGAGATCCCGGAAGTTGCCGAAGGCGTTGCGGGCGAGGACGTCCCAGAAGGCGCCGGTGGCCAGAGAGTTGTCGAAGAGCTCGTCGGTCCGGCGGGAGATGACGAACATCTGCGACAGCACGAAAGCGATCCGCTGCCGGAGCACGTCCGGGGACGTGAGCACCTGCTCCCACCAGACCCAGTCGAAGTAGAGGAAGAGCCCGTCCTCCCCCCCGGTGCCGTCTTCGAACAGCTCGAAGATGCGGGGAATGAAGGGCTCCACCGGCAGTGCCATCTGCCCGTCGAGCCAGGCGGCGGGACCCGCCGCTACGACCGCATCGACGAGCTCCAGATCCCCGCCGAAGGTGGCCTGGGCGAGGAAGCGTGACGCCTCCTGCCGCGGAGTCAGGGCCCTTGGAGCGGCCCCAGCGGCCGTGAACGCAAAGGAAGGGGCGGAGACACCGAAGGCGGCGCCGAGGGCCCCCGTCCACTGGAGGAACCGCCGGCGGTCGAGGTGGGGGCGCGGCGGGTCCACCGGGACTGGATCGGTTGGAGCCAGGTCTGCTGAAGTTGGGTCGACTGGAAGTGGGGACATCGAGGGGTCCTCCTGCACTGGCGGGTCGGTCATCTTCCTGGAAAGAGGCGGCGTCCGGGGCGACGGGCCAAAGCCAGCGGGCCGAATCGGTGGGCCGAGCCCCGTGACGTGCGAAAAACCTAGCAACGGCAGCTGGATCGGCCATGACGCGAAGATGAACGGCGTGTCATGTTCGCGGGGGGCGCCAAGGTCTACAATCGAACACCACCATGCGGATTCTCCTGATCGAAGACGATCTCGAAGTGGCAGGCTATATCCAGAACGGCCTGCGGGAGAGCGGCCACACCGTGGACTGCTGCCACGACGGCCGCGACGGTCTGCTCCAGGCGGCGGGCGGGGGCTACGACCTCCTCATCGTCGACCGGGGCCTGCCGGGGCTCGACGGTCTGGCGCTGGTCAAAACCCTACGGGGCGCCGCCGACGGGACCCCCGTCCTCTTCTTGACCGCCCTCGGCGAGGTGGATCACCGGGTGGAGGGGCTGCGGGCCGGCGGCGACGACTACCTCACCAAGCCCTTCGCCTTCAGCGAGCTGCTGGCCCGGGTGGAGGCCCTCCACCGAAGGCGGACCCAGGCCGCCCCGACCACCGAGCTGAGGGTCGCCGACCTGGTCCTCGACCTCCTGACCCGGGAAGCGAAGCGGGGAAACGACAGCATCGAGCTCTTACCCAGGGAATTCGCGCTGCTCGAATTCCTGATGCGCCACGCCGGCCAGGTGGTCACCCGCACCATGCTGCTCGAAAAAGTCTGGGACTACCACTTCGACCCCCAAACCAACGTCATCGACGTCCACGTCAGCCGGCTGCGGCGCAAAATCGACCGCGGCTCGGAATCCCCCCTCATCCACACCGTGCGGGGGGTGGGTTACGTGCTGAAGGGTCCACCGTGACATTCCGGGAATCGCCATGAGGCCCGACTCCCCGTCGCGGGAGCCCGCGGGTGACCCCGGCGTCCTCCGCAGCTCGACGTTTCGCCTCGCCCTGGTATGGGGCGTCCTGATCTGGGGGCTGACGGCGTCGGCCCTTTGGGTGGCGCGGGGGATCGAGCCCGCGGACACGGAGGACTCGATCCGCCCGGAGGTGGAATCCGGGGTCGACGAGGTGCTGGCGGAGCTGATGGAACTGCAGTTGGAGCACTTCGAGGGGGAACCCGGCGGGGAGGAGCACGGTGGGGAAAGAGAGGATCCCTACCGGGAAGGGTATGAAGAGGACCCAGACCACGACAAGGACCCAGACCATGACGGGGACGAGGAACTCGACGGGGACGAGGAACTCGACGGGGACGAGGAACTCGACGGGGACCGAGAGTCGTTTCGAGACCACGACAACGGCCCGGACGAAGACGAGTGGGTCGACGACGGGGCAATGCCCCCCTTCGATCCCAAAGACTGGAACCGAGACCGCTTGACGGAGCTGCTCCACGACGCCGAGGGAGTCCGCCACTGGCTCCTGGAAGACGACCACTGCTGGCAGCTCCTGGGGGCGGACGGCCTCTGGCTCGACGGCAACCTGTCCTCCACCCCCGCCTCCGAGGCTGAATCTCGATGGGTCGTCCCCGGAGGGCCCCGCCCGCTGGTACAGGTCGTCGGCGTGGAGGTCGACTTCGACCCGGCGGAGGAGCCCACCGAGCTGGCGACGGCTCGCCTCGAATGGGACTCCATGCTCTCCGACGAGCGCGGCCACTGCCTGCTCCAGGAGGTCCGCCTGGGGGACGGGTCCAAGCTGCGGCTGGGTCGCCCCTTCGATCCCCCCCACCTGCAGCCGGCCCTGCTCGCCACCGTCGCCCTCCTGCTCCTCGGCCTGGGGGCCGCCGTGGGGGGCAGCTACGGGATCGCCCGGCGGACGGTCCGCTTCGTCGGCGACCTCCGTCGCACCCGTTCGAGGCTCGAGGGCGAAGCCCTACCCCGGATGCGCAGGCCGGGGGACGCGGGGGACTTCGACCACGCCACGCGGGAGGTCAACGCCATCCTCGACGTCCTCGGCGGCGCCCTGGGGAGCCTGACCCACGTCACCGACAACATCGCCCACGACCTGCGAACCCCCCTGACCCGCCTCCAGGGCCAGCTGGACATCCTGCGCCGAAGCGAAGGGCCGACCGAAGCCATGCTGTCCGCGGTGCAGGAGGAGGCGGACCAGCTGGTGGCGACGTTCAACGCGCTGATTCGCATCGCCCAGGTCGAAAGCGGCCAGCGCAGACAGGGATTCCGCCACTTCGACCTCGCCCTCGTCGTCGCCGACCTGGGCGACCTCTATGCCCCAGCCTTCGCCGATCGGGGCATGCCCTTCGCCTGCCGCGTACCCGGCAACCCGGTGGAACGACACGGTGACCCCGACCTTTGGATGCAGGCGTTCTCGAACCTCTTGGACAACGCCCTGAAGTACAACGACGAAGGCGGCGCCGTGGAGTTGGAGCTGCGGGCGGGCCTCCGGCCCCAGCTGACCCTGCGGGACCGCGGCCCCGGCATACCGGCCAGCGAGCGGGAGCGGGTCTTCGAACGCTTCTACCGGGCGGAGCGACACCGCAGCCGCGCCCGCGGCGCCGGCCTGGGCCTGAGCCTGGTGGCCGCCGTATGCAACCTCCACGGCGCCGAGATTCAGCTCGAAGGTGACGACAGCGGCGAAGGGGGACTGCTCGTCCGCATCCAGTGGCCGCCCCCTTGAGCTGAAGGACCTGCCAAAGGAAACAGAGCCGGGGGTCCCAGGGGACAGGCAAAGACGGAGAGTCCCAGCCCCCCGGCGCATCGCGCATCCGGGGGGCAGGACTCACGGGACAGCTCAGCCCCCCTGCTGGGGGGGACCCGAGGGGGGACAAACCGAGCCGCAGTCGTTCGCTGGCGTGCCTCCGGCTCGGACGTGGGTGTGGACGTTCATGTCTGCTCCTTCTTGAGATTTCAGGTGGTTGGTCGAACCTAGCGGGGCGAAGAGCCGCAGCTGATGTCACAGCGGACACGGCCCACGGACGAAGCTGCTCAGCCGCCCTGCTGAGGAGGGGTGGTGCCCGGGGGGCAAACCCCGCCGCAGTCTTGCACTCGCGTGCCGGCTCCGGCTCGGACGTGGGTGTGGACGTTCATGTCTGCTCCTTCTTGAGGTTCTCGGTCTTTGATCGGACCTAGCGGGACGAAGAGCCGCAGCTGATGTCACGGCGGACAAGACCTACGGATGAAGAGCTTCGCTCCGATGGTTCGGGTTCTCTTAACGGGGCGCGGCCCGGTGGTAAAGAACCTCATCCGTCCCAATCCCCTGCACGCGAGTAGGGGACGGGGCGGGCCCCGGCCGGCCCCGGGCCCGCCAGCGCCAACCGCCGACCGGCGGGGGCTCAGTCCTCGGCCCGCGGCACCAGCTGGGCGACGGATTCCATGTGCCCGGTCTGGGGAAACATGTCCAGCAGCGCGAGGCTGTCCAGCTCGAAGTGCCGCAGTAGGATCTGGAGGTCACGGGCGAGGGTCGCGGGATTACACGACACGTACGTCAGTCGCCGCGGACGGCTGCGGACCAGGGCCTGGCGAACCGCCCGTGACAGCCCCATCCGCGGCGGGTCGACGATCACCCGGGAGGGGCCCTTCGGCAGGTTCTGGGCCCAGGTCTCCACCGACTGGCTGGCCACCTCGGCCCCCACCTGGTTCTCCCGCAGGTTCCGGCGCAGGTAGCGGACCGCCACCCGATCCCCCTCCACCGCCGTCACCCGGCCGTACCGCCGGGCCAGGGGCAGGGCGAAAAGGCCGACCCCGGCGTAGAGGTCGAAGGCGTCGCCGTCTTCGTCCCCCCAGGGGCCGACGGCGCGGCGCACCAATTCCGGGGTCAGCTGGCGGTGCCCTTGGAAGAAGCAACGTGAATCATAGGAATACGAGAAAGAGCCGACGACGGCGCACACCTCCCCCTGGGGCAGGCGCGCGACCGGGGGCGAACAGGTGACGGCTCCGCCGTCCCCCGCCGTCAGATCGATGCGGGTGGTGGCTTCGCCCCGTAGCTTGCGGGGGAGCGAGCGCAGCTGCTTCTCGAGCTCCGGCACCAGGACCGGGCACTCCTCCACCGGCACCAGGTCGTGGCTGCCGCGGGCGTGGTACCCCCCACGGCGGCCCTCGTCCGTATCCCCCACCCGCAGCTGGGCCCGCATGCGGTAACCCCAGGGGGATCCGGCCACGACCTCGAAACGCTCTGGGATGTCCACCCCGCCGATACGCCGAAGGGTCTCCCGAACCGCTTCCGCTTTCCAGCGCAGCTGGGTGGCTTCGTCGAGGTGCTGGAGGTCACAGCCGCCGCAGCGGGCGAAGTGGCGACAACGGGGATCGCGGCGGCCGGAGCCCGGCTGCAGAACCTCGACGATTTCCGCCCGACCGTACCCCGGCTTGCGCTCGGTCAGGCGGACCTTGAGACGATCCCCCGGAGCCGACAGGGGGACAAAGATCGGAATACCCTCGAAGCGCCCCAGACCCTCGCCCCCGGTCACCAACTGGTCGATCCTGAGCTCGACCTCGTCCACCTCCGTCAAACGGAGACTGGCCTGCTGGCGGGCCTTTTCCTGGGGGGACGGCTCCCGCGGCGGGACGCTTCTGGACGGACGGTGCCTAGAGCTATCTCCCCCAGGCCCCCTGCCTCCGGCGCGATTACCCCCGGGGCGACCACCCCCGGGGCGACCCGGGGGTCGATCTCGGAAAGGTGGGCCCCCGCCGGGGCGCCGCCGGGGCGGGCCTTCGCCGGGACCCCGCCGGGGCGGGCCTTCGCCAGAGCCCTGCCGGGGCGGGCCCTCGCCGAACGGAGCCCCCTCGGACGCGGGGCGTCCCGTGGACGGCCGCCCCCCACGGGGACGACCTCCCCGTCTCCTGGGTGAACGGCCGGCGCCGTCCCCCCCGCGTCCCTCTTCGGTCATCGGTGGGCGCTCAGATCTCGTGGTAGACCCAGCGCCGGATCGGCGACAGGCGCTCGGCCACCCGCTGCCAGTCGGACTCGATCAGCCACAGGGCCGCGGCCACCGACGACAGCAGGGAGTTGCCGTCCTGGGGGGTGAAGCAGAAGCCGTAGATCTCGCGGCCCCGGCGCACCGCCAGGGTCGGCTTGACCAGCACCGTCTGGGACAAGATCCGGCCGTAGTAGCCGTGGTCGCGGCCGAAGCTGAAGATCAGGTTGGCGTTGGTCTTGTCGGTGATCGCCACCCGGGGGTTGTTCTCGAAGCGGTCGTGGACCTCTTCGAGGGTGTAGTCCCGGCCCATCACCAGGTTGAACCAGATCGAGTGCATGTACTGGGTGTTGAGCTTCACCGCACTCGAGAAAAGGTCCAGCTCGAGGCCGAGGGTCCCGAACAGTCCGTGGGCGTCACGGGCGTGGTGGGTGCCGAACTCGGCGTCGCCGTGCTTGCCCACCGCCGGGGCCGGCAAGAACGAATCGGTCTGGGTGATGTCGTTGGCGCGCCGCATGCACACGAAACGACCCTGATCGAAGGCGTAGCTGTCGTCGTCCTGCCGCGCCAGGGTCTTCACCAAGGTGGTGATGTTGTGGGTGTTGCAGGAGACGATCTGGACGAAGCGGTCTTCGCCGGGCACCAGGGTCTCTTCGTTGATGCCGCGGGCGTAGGGCTTGCCGAAGCCGAACTCGCTGCCCTGGGCGAGGAAGCCTTTGGGGCCGTCCAGGGAGCTGTAGTAGGCGTCCTTCATCTTGTTGCCCACGGGGGTGCAGTCGATCACCACGGTCGCACGGCTGAGGGCGTCCTCGGCGGTGTAGCTGACCTTGTGCCCGAGGGCTTCGAACTCGGCCTTGCGGTCCGGGTCGGTGGCCAGCTTGGCGCCGCGGCCCATCAGGTGGTTGAGCCGTGCCTTGTCCTGTTCGAGGGGGGTGCGCTTGTGGAACGTGACCTCGTCGATGCCGAAGTGGTCGCCGAAGTCGGTGAAAAGGCCGATCAAGGGCTCGCCGATGGTGCCCGTGCCTACCACGTGGATGATGTTTGCCATCTCGATCCTCCGCCTGGACGGCGTTGTCGATTGAGTCTTCAGGGGTGCGTGGAGTCGGACCGAGCCGGGAGCAGACGTCCCGGGAAGGGAGGGGGGCGCCGCTAGATCGAGGGGCGCGAAGTCAAGGTCCGATTTCGCGAGGGTACCACAATCCCGACCTCCCTCAATCCCCGCCCTCCGCGGCCCTCGCGTCGGCGCCGGCGTGGACCTTGCCGCCGTGCCACTTCGGGTCCCGGCGGGCGAATTCGTCGAGGTCGGCGGGTATCTCCAGGAGGGTCCGGCTAACGGCGACGTCGTCCTCGCAGGGGGGCCAATCGCACTCGTAGGTATAGATGTTCCACAGATCCCCGTGGTCGTCCGGCTGGTCCGGCTGGTACGACGTGAGCACCTGGTATTGTCCACAGCGGCCACACTTGACCGACAGGTTTCGGATATTGATCATGCCAGCCTTTTTGCTCATGGTGCGCTCCGGAAAAGAAAGGGTCTGGGCAAGGTCCCGGGGCCCGGGCATTTCGGCGCCGGCGAAGGCTAGCAGATGGCGTCCTGCAACGGGTCAGCAGGCCAGAAGACTCATATTGCTATAATTCGATTCATGGCGAAGCGCTTCCCAATCTCCCGCTACGCGGCCCGCCGTCTCGGCGCCGGCCTCGCCGCGGCCTGGTCGCTGTGGACGATGGGGGCCGTACCGGCCTTTCCGGCCCCGCCGCCGACCCGGGTGGTCCACCCGAAGGAGATCCAACGGGAGGGCGTCGAGGCTGCGGAAACGGGCTCTCCCCAAGGCGCTCCGGACCGGCACGACGGTGGCGTAGGCGACCTCGACGCCGAGGGGCGGGACGACCCCGAAGCCGCCAGACCGAGCCCCGATGCAACCTTGTCGGGTGCGGCGGCAACCGATACTTCGGCGCCCGGCGCTTCGACGTCCGGCACATCGACGTCCGACGGCGGCGCGGCCTTCGTCTTCCACGACACCACCGACGTCCGCTGGGTCCTGGTGCCGACGGTGGTGCGGGGACCCGGGGGCCCGATCCACGACCTCGACGCCGAGGATTTCGAGATCTGGGTGGACCAGCGGCGGGTGTCCATCGAAAGCTTCGACGCCCGGTCGGACGGCGCCCTCCGCCTCATCTTCCTCCAGGATCTCTCCGGCAGCATGGACACAGCCGGCAAGCT
Organism: Acidobacteriota bacterium; assembly: GCA_038748685.1. GTDB lineage: Bacteria > Acidobacteriota > Thermoanaerobaculia > Multivoradales > J023 > JAUIJL01. The sequence continues at coordinate 21,691 of JBCDIS010000110.1, forward strand.
CGACCTCGGCCGCCTCGCCGCGCGGGAGCTGCTGCGGAGTCTTCGGGCCGACGACGAGCTGACCCTCGCCAGCTTCGCCTCCGGCCGGGTCCAGGTGGACGCCCGCAGCGACACCGGCGAAGGGACCCTGCGGCGGGCCGTGGACGCCTGGAACGCCTGGGGCACCACCGCCCTCCACGACGCCGTCGCCATGCTGCCGGAGATCGACCTCCTCACCCGCGACCGAGGCGGCGCCGCCATCCTCGTGACCGACGGCGGCGACAACGCCAGCGCCCTCGGCGCCGAGCGGGCCCGCGACCTGGTGCGGCGGTCCGACGTGCCGGTCTATGTGCTCGCCGTCGGCGCCGACCCGGGCGATCCGGCGCCGGACGACCCCCTCGGCCGTCTCGCCCGCGACACCGGTGGCCGGTACTACTCCGTCCGCACCCCCCACCCACGCCGTCCTGGCCTGCCAGCGGATCACCGCGGAGCTGCGGGGGCAGTACGTCCTCGGCTTCTCCACTGCCGGCGCCGCCGACGCCCGCGCGATCCGGGTCGAGACCCGCCCCGGCTTGGAAGTCCGCCATCGCCTCGCCTACCATGGCGGGCCGCCGACCGGAGGCCCCGGTCCCCTCTGATTTCTGTCCTGTTCCGATCCCCTGAAACGATACGTCCCCAACCAAGGAGGTACGTCGACATGACCCGATACTCGATCTCTAAAATCCTCGCGGCCCTGCTGCTCCTCGTGGCGGCCACCGGCTGCGTTACCGAACGCAAGATGCAGACCTACGTCGGAGAGCAGATCGAAACCGTCGACAACCGCGTCGCCGACGTCGAAGACCAGGTCGAAACCAACCAGACCCGGATCACCGAGCAGCAGCAGATGCTGAACGAGCAGCAGGAGATGCTGGAGTCGGCGTCCGACACCGCCCGCCAGGCCCTCGACCGGGCCGTCGCCGCCGGTCAGCTGGCGGAGGGCAAGCTGCTCTACGAAACCGTGCTGTCGGAGGACGGCGTGGGCTTCGGCTTCGAGAGCGCGGAGCTCGGTGACGAGGCCAAGGCGGCCCTCGATACCTTCGCCGCAGACCTCAAGTCCCGCAACGAGAACGTCTTCATCGAGATCCAGGGCCACACCGACGGCAGCGGCCCGGAGACCTTCAATCTCAAGCTGGGGCAGGAGCGCGCCGAGATCGTGCGCCACTACCTCCACGCCCACCATAGTCTGCCGCTGCACCGCATGTCGGTGATCTCCTACGGCGAATCGTCGCCGGTGGCGGACGAGTCGACCCGCGAGGGTCGGAAGAAGAACCGTCGCGTCGCCCTCGTGGTCCTCAAGTAGGACCCAGCGACATCGCCGGCGGGGTGCCCCCCCGCCCCCCCAGGGACCGCCCCAGGGCGGTCCCTTCGTCGTTCCGCCGTGCTAGCATCCCGCCATGGCGACGCGACTCGGAGAGCGCGACCGACCGGCCCCCGGAAACGCCGCCCCCGGGACCCCCGTCGAGGCGTGCGACGACTGCTTCGGCACCGGCTGGAAGGTGATCCGCGACGACAAGGGCGCCGGAACCGCCGTTCCCTGCCGCTGCCGCGGCCGGCGTCAAACGGAGGCCCGGCTCGAAGGGGCCGGCATTCCGGAGCGCTACCGCGCCTGCACCCTCGCGAACTTCTCCACCGTCACCGCCGATCCCCGGCACGGCCAGCTTCTGCTGCGGGCCAAGACCATCTCCCAGCGCTACGTCGAAAGCTTCTTCGACACCGCCAAGAATCGATTCCGCCGGGGCGGGCTCCTGTTCATCGGTGAACCTGGCGTCGGCAAGACCCACCTGGCGGCGGCGGTCCTCAAGGACGTGATCCAGAAGTACGGCGCCCGCGGCAAGTTCGTCGACTTCACGAACCTGCTGCATGAGATCCAGTCCACCTTCGACCACGGCAGCACCGACACCAAGGCTTCGATCCTGGAGCCCGTCATCCAGGCGGAGATCCTCGTGCTCGACGAGCTAGGGGCCCAGAAGCCCACCGAGTGGGTCATGGACAATCTCTACCTCATCATGAACTCCCGCTACACCGCCGGACGGCCGACGATCTTCACCACCAACTACCGCCTCGAGCGGGGCGGCCCCAGGCCGAAGACCGTCGAGGCTTCCCCCTCCGGCGCCCTGCGCTCGCCCGTGACAGTGGAGATGCTGTCGTCCCGCCTCCGCGCCCCCCTGGTCAGCCGACTCTACGAGATGGCCCAACCCATCGAGCTCACCGGCCCCGACTACCGATCCACGGTCAAGATGCACGAGCATCAGATCGGCGGCTGAGGCACGGTTTGACGCCCCGATCCCAAGGCGCCCCCCCAAGCCCCTTCGAAGCCCAGTACGCCCGTGCCCGCCCCCTGCGGCGCTGGCTGCGGCTGACCGAGGCCCTCCTCCTGGTGGCCCTCTGCCTCGCCCTGGCCTGCACCCGGCCGTCCTCGGTGGTCCGCCCCCCCGCGGAGCCGGCGGCGCCCCCCGCCGACGTCGCCCCGACCCAGGCCCCGGACGCCGAGCCCGGCG
>JBCDIS010000111.1:0-24181 GCA_038748685.1 Acidobacteriota bacterium
CACCAGTGTCGCCGCGTCGTTCCCCCGAACCGATTGGCAGCTGACCGCCAACTCGTCCGCCAACGGCGGCGCGAGCAAGTTCTCCATCGACGACATCTCCGGCAGCCGGACGCCGTTCACGGTGGAGGCCAACGCCCGCAGCCACTCCCTGTACGTCGATGACGGTGGCCGCATCGGTAACCGCACCTCGACTCCTTCCACCGAGATCCACACCATCGACGGCGACACGCCGACCCTGCGTCTGCAGCAGGACGGTTCCTCCGGCTTCGCGCCGCAGACCTGGGACTTGGCGGGCAACGAGACCAACTTCTTCGTCCGCGACGTCTCCAACGGCTCCACCCTGCCGCTCCGGATCCGCCCCGGCGCGCCCACCAGCGCCATCTTCATCGATGTCGACGGCGATGTGGGCATGGGCACCGCGTCCCCCGACAACTCCCTGCACGTCACCGGTACCGCCGGTGACACGATGGTGTTGATCGAAGAGGACAGCGGTTCCTCCGCCACCCGCGAGCTCCTGGAGCTTCGCAACAACGGCATCCCGCGCCTCATCCTCGACAACAGCGGCACCGACGACGGTGACGGCAACAGCACCAACGGCTCCGGAACCGACGACGGCCGCTGGTTCTTCGGCCTCAACGCCAACGACAACTTCGTCATCAGCCTCTTCGCCTCCCCCACCAACGAGGTGCGGGTGGACAAGGACGGCGACATGATCGTCCGCGGCGACGTGACCGCCAACGGCGTGCTGCTGACCTCCGACCGCAACCTGAAGACCGACATCTCGAACCTCGACGGCCGCGACGTCCTGGCCGCCGTCAGCCAGCTGCCCATCAGCTCCTGGCGCTTCAAGGCCGACGACGCCGTGCGCCACATCGGTCCGATGGCCCAGGACTTCCACGCCCTCTTCGGCCTCGGCCCCGACGATCGCCACATCTCGCCCCTCGACGCCTCCGGCGTCGCGCTGGCGGCGGTCCAGGGACTGAACCAGGAGGTGCAGGAGAAGGACGACCGCATCGGTGAGCTCGAAGCGAAGAACGCCGAGCTCGAGGCCCGCCTCGCGGCCCTCGAAGCGATGATCGGCGCCATCGCCGAAGCCGACGGTCAGTAGTCCCATCGGCCGCTAGGCGGCCCAAGGTCGCCGGAGCCCGGCTCCGGCGACCCGTTCCCTCCCCCCCCGCCCGTCCTTCCGCTTCCCCTCCCCGCCCTACGCCGTACAGGCGCCCTGCGGACGACGTTCCAGACACTGCCCCGACACGCCCCGCCACCCCGGCGTCGAAGGTTCGGAGGAAATGGCCCGAGGATCTGGGCTCCATTTCTTGACGCCATTTCGACCGCCGCGCTAAGCTCCACCCGGATAGAAGCGCATGCCGTGGACCGATTTCCCGTCGGCTCTCTTCCGCTGAAGCTTCCTTCCGCGCTGCGCAGAACCGTAAATATTAATATTGCCATGCATCTTTCCATGGCTTTCGAAGGAGTCACCTGCCGCCCTTCTGCAGACGCCGGCCCGCAGGTGATCCATCGTGCATCAGGGAAACGTACTCGGGCCAAGACCGGTGGACGGCAGCTACCGGTCGACGCCACGGGATTTCGAGCGTGAGATCGAGGTCCCGACAGCTCCGGGCGCCACGTCGTCGGCGGCGCACCCGCAGACCCAACTTCTTGGAGATAGGAACCGCATGAGCCAAACAGCACGACGCCTTTTGTTCCTAACCGCAGCGTTCGCCCTGCTCGTCGCCGGTCCGGCGATGGCGGCGAACGTCTCCGCCAACGCGTCCCAGATTCAGTGGAACGTCCCGCAGGCCAACGGCGGCGTCGACCTTACGGTCACCGGCCCCGGTATCGCCTTCAACAAGAGCTTCGCCGCCGGCGAATCGCCCCTCTTCTCGGTCTTCAGCGACGACGGCTCCGGCCTCGCCGACGGCCAGTACAACTGGCAGCTGATCGTCCGTCCCGCGGTGTCCCCGAGCCTGCGGGCCGAGATGGACGCCTCCCGCCTCGCCGGAGACGACACCTACTCCGTCTCTCTTTCGGAGACCCCCAAGGGCTCCGTCTCCTCCGGCACCTTCAGGGTGATCGGCGGCATCTTCGTCACCCCCACCGACGAGGTCGAGGGCGGCGCCGAGGCGCCGGACGCCAGGGGCGTCGGCACCCCGGCCGGCCGGGACCAGCAGATCCTAGACGACTTGATCGTCAACGGCGGATCTCTCTGCGTAGGCCAGGACTGCGTCAACGGCGAGAGCTTCAGCTTCGACACCATCCGGCTGAAGGAGAACAACCTCCGCATCCACTTCCAGGACACCAGCAACACGGCGTCGTTCCCCTCCGTCGACTGGCGCATCGTCGCCAACGACACCACCAACGGAGGCTCCAACTACCTCGCCTTCGAGGACGCCTCCACGGGTCGGATACCCTTCCGCGTCGAGGCCGGCGCCCCGGTCCACAGTCTCTACGTGGAAGACGGCGGTCGGGTCGGCTTCGGCACTTCGACGCCGGTGGTCGAGCTCCATTCCGTCGACGGCAACACCCCCACCCTCCGCCTGGAGCAGGACGGCTCCGACGGCTTCACCCCCCAGACCTTCGACGTCGCCGCCAACGAGGCGAACTTCTTCATCCGCGACGTCACCAACGGCTCCAAGCTGTCGTTCCGCATCCGCCCCGGGGCCCCCGAGAGCTCCATCGACATCGCCGGTGACGGCGATGTCGGCGTTGGCACGAGTTCGCCGACTTCGTCCATCCATGTGCGGCGGACCAACGGTACGGCTGGGATCCTCGTCGAGGAGGCCGGAACCGTAACTGACACCCGCAGCCTTCTGACGCTCACAAACAACGGCGTTCCAAGACTCGTCCTCGACGACACCAGTCAGAGCACCAACTCCACTGATGGTCGCTGGTTCGTCGGCCTAAACAGTCAGTCCCATTTCGCCATCAGCCTCCAAGGAAGCAGTGGAAACGAGTTCCGTCTGGAGGGGCTGGACGCTGCGAGCAACGCAGGACGCGCAACTTTCCTGGGGGATGTCAGGGCCCCGAGCTTCACTATGTCTTCCGACATCCACAAGAAGCACGCCATCGAGCCGGTGGACCCCCTCCACATCCTTGAGACGGTGGCCGAGCTCCCCATCTCCACCTGGGCTTTCAAGACCCAGGACTCCGACGTCCGCCACATGGGCCCCATGGCCCAGGACTTCGCCGCCGCTTTCGGCCTCGGCAACGACGACACCGTCATCACTGCGCACGATCCCAGCGGCGTCGCCCTGGCGGCGATCCAGGGTCTGAACCAGAAGCTGGAGGCCAAGCAGAACCACATCGACGAGCTCGAAGCGCGCCTCGCCGCCCTCGAAGCTCTGCTCCTGGCCCAGGCGGAGGCCGACGGCCAGTAGGCCCTCCCCTTCCCTTCGCGGGGCCCTTCTGCGGCCCTTTGCCCTGGACCGGCGCACCCAGCGCCGGTCTTTTGCGTTTGGGCCCGGGCCCCGTGTAACGCCGACCTCCGTCGAGATCCTGTAAAGACCGCGGCCTAGCCGACAGACCGCCGGTGGCCCCACAAGACGTCATCGACGCGTTCCCAAGTGTCTATACAACCCATCGAGGGTCACAGCACCCTCACCCCCCTTTCTCGACAGGAGATCTCGATGCGTGCTTCCGCACCTTTTGCAGTGTTTCGTGCCTTTGCCCTCTGCCTGATGATCCCGGCCCTTCTGACGTCCTCCCTCCTCGCCAGCGACGCCGTGTCGATCCAGGCGGGCACAGACCAGGTCCAGTGGCGGGCCCTGATCGACAACGCCGGCCAGCGCCTCACCGTCGTCGGCCCCGGGGGCTTCGTCTACGAGCGCACCTTCGCGGCCGGTCAGACCCCGTCCTTCGGCGCCTTCACAGCGGACGGCGCTGCCCTGGCGGACGGCAGCTACAACTGGCAGTTGGAGCTCCTCCCTGCCCTGTCCGCTGAAACCCGCGCCGAGCTGGAGGCCGCCCGGGCCGCCGGAAACACCCTGCGCGGCGCCGAGCTTCGGCAGTCCGGGGCCATCCGCTCCGCCCAGGCGGACGGTCACTTTCTGCTGAAGGACGGTGCTTTCATCGTCCCCGACGGGTCCGCCGAGGAATCGCGCCAGGACTCCCCCGCCGCGGGCGAAGGTATCGTGGCGGAGCGGACCGCCGAGGGCCAGATCCCCGGACTGGTGGCGCGGGACCAGGTCATCGCCGACGACCTCATCGTCGACGGCTCCGCCTGCATAGGCTTCGACTGCGTCAACGGCGAAGCCTTCAGCTTCGACACCGTCCGCCTCAAGGAAAACAACCTGCGCATCAAGTTCGAGGACACCAGCACCGGCGGCAGTTTTCCCACCACCGACTGGCAGATCATCGCCAACGATTCCACCAACGGCGGCCTCAACAAGTTCTCCGTCTTTGACGACGACGTCGACCGGACGCCGTTCACCATCGAAGGTAACGGGCCCAACCACTCCCTCTACGTCGACGACGGCGGCCGCGTGGGCTTCGGCACCTCGATCCCGGTCGCTGACCTCCACGTCAAATCCGGCAACAGCCCGACCCTGCGGCTGGAACAGGATGGATCTTCCGGCTTCGGTCTGCAGACCTGGGACCTCGCCGGAAACGAGACCAACTTCTTCATCCGCGACGCCACCAACGGCTCGACGCTCCCCTTCCGCATCCGGCCCGGCGCCCCGGGCAACACGATCTACATCGAGAACGACGGCAACATCGGTATCGGCAACACGGCGGCGGATGCGCGCCTCCATGTCGTCGACAACGGAAACGATCCCTTTGTCTTGATCGACGGCTCCGGCGCGGCTGAGGCGACCCGAGAGCTCCTCCTGCTCGAGAACAACGGCCTGCCCCGCCTGGTGCTGGACAACTCCGCCGACGTCGGGGGCCGCTGGTTCTTCGGCCTCAACCAGAACTCCAACTTCGTCATCAGCCTGCAGGGCTCCCCCACCAACGAGCTGCGGATCGACACCAACGGCAACATGTTCGTCCGCGGAGCCGTCAACGCCACGGCCTTCAACCCCGTCTCCGACGTCAACCGCAAGCACGCCATTCAAGCGGTGGACACCGAGCGGGTCCTCGACACCCTGCTGGGGCTGCCGGTGGCCACCTGGGCTTTCAAGGGCGAGGACGCCGGCGTGCGCCACATGGGCCCGATGGCGCAGGACTTCCACGCCGCCTTCGGCCTCGGGGACGACGACACCCGGATCTCCACCCACGATCCGGACGGCGTCGCCCTGGCGGCCATCCAGGGGCTGAACCAGCGCATGCACCGCCAGCTCGAAGTGAAGCAGACGCGGATCGACGAGCTCGAAGCGCGCCTCGCCGCCCTGGAGGCCCTTCTGCTGGCCCAGGCGGAGGCCGACGGACACTAGGCCCCGCAGCCGGACCCCTGGCAGGGGTCCGGCACCCCTATCCTTTTTCGTTCCTGCTTGCCCCCGGCCCGCCCTGCCGAGCTCGGTTTCTGAGTCCGATCCGAACCCCAACCGAGGAGGTACGATTCATGGTCACCAGGTTCAGCCCCCGCTCCGCAACATCCGCCGTTCTCGCCGCCGCCCTAACGGTCACCTGCTCCCTGCCCCTCGCCGCTTCGGACCCGCCCCAAGACAACCCCGAGGTTCGTGGTGACAGACTCGAATGGGGCGCCGCGGCCACGACGTCCGGCACCCTCACCCTCACGGGGCCCGACGGCTACACCTCCGTGCTCCCCTTCGCCGCCGGCGAGGCCCCCTCCGTTACCGCCTCCCGAAATGGCGCCCCCTTGGCCGACGGGGAGTACCGCTGGCGCCTCGAACGGCGGCCCGCCGGCGCCGCCCCGGCCCGCTCCCGAGGCAGCGAGGCCCCGGCACCCCCCTCGTCGGTGACCACCGGCGCGTTCCGCATCGTCGGCGGCACGTTCGCCCTACCCGCGGGCGCCGACCCTGAGAGCGCCGGCCGCGACATCCTCTACATCGACGACGTCATCGTCGACTCCAACCTCTGCGTCGGCACCGGCTGCATCAACAACGAAAACTTCGGCAACGACTCCCTCCGTCTCAAGGACGTCAACAACCGGATCCACTTCTGGGACACCTCCTCGACCGCCTTCCCCACTCGCGATTGGCGCATCACCGTCAACGACTCCGCCCCCGGGACCGCCACCTACTTCGCCATCGACGACGTCGACGCCGCTACGACCCCCTTCCGCATCGACGGCAGCGCGCCGGCGGCGGCCGTCCACGTCGGCTCCAGCGGCTCCGTGGGGCTTGGAACCACCACACCCCAAACCAAGCTGCACCTCGTCACCGGAAACACGCCGACCCTCCGGCTGGAGCAGGACGGCTCGGGATCTTTCCTGCCCGCCGTCTGGGACCTGGCGGCGAACGAGGGGGGAATGTTCATTAGGGAGCAGGACGGCAGCGCCTTCGGCGTGCTTCCGTTCCGCATTCGCAACGGGGCCCCCGCCAGCAGCCTCTATGTCGCCGGGAGCGGGTCCGTCGGCGTGGGAACCGCCGCACCGGCGGGGCCGCTGCACGTCTTCCGCAACGCCGGCACGGATCCCTTGGAGATGCTGATCCTGGAGAACAACGGCAAGCCCCGCCTCGTCCTCGACAACAGCACCGACGCCGGCGGTCGCTGGTTCTTCGGGCTCAACAACAGCTCCGAATTCGTCATAAGCCTCCAGGGCTCCCCCGCCAACGAGCTGCGGCTGGACCAGGCCGGCAACGGAACCTTCCGCGGCGCCCTCAACGCCACGGCCTTCAACCCCGTGTCCGACGTCCACGCCAAGCACCGGATCGAGGCGGTGGAGCCGAACAAGGTGCTCGAGGCCCTGGCGAATCTACCGATCGCCACCTGGGCCTTCCGGGGGGAGGCGGTGCGTCACATCGGCCCGATGGCGCAGGATTTCCACGCCGCCTTCGGCTTCGGTGACGACCCCCGCAGAATCTCCACCCACGACACCGACGGCGTCGCCCTGGCGGCGATCCAGGGCCTGCACTCGATCGTGAAGACCAAAGACGCCGAGATCCAGGCCCTCGAAGCTCGCCTCGCCGCCCTCGAAGCGCTGGTCACCGCCCTCTCGGAGGGCGACTGACCCTCAGGCCGGCCGGGTACAGGTGATGTAGGTCCAGCAGGCCCGGAACTTCGGCCGGTGGTCGAAGAGCCTCTCCAGAGCCTCGCGGATCAGCTGAAGCCGAAGATCGACGGTGGCGGCGTCCGGCGCCTCGCCGTCGATCTTCTCGGTGCCACCGGCCCACCCCAGCACCCCCTCGTGGTACGCGCTGAGGAACTCGAACCAGTCCCCGACCCGTGCCTCCACCACCCGATGGGCGACGGCGTCGATCTCGAAGCCCGCCTGGGTCAGGTGCTGGAGGTAGACGTCGAGGGCCCGTACCGGCAGAAAGTACTTGTCCCGCAATCGGTCGTGGCGGGCCATCCGCTGCGGGTCGCCGAGGGCCGGCTTGAAGACCGAATAGCGGGGATCGAGCTCCACCAGGGTCTTGGCCAGGGATTGGATCCGGCCGACGGTCTCGTCGATCAGCCACGAGCCGGGGGGAGCGCTGGCGCCCCGGATGTTTCCGGATTGCACCAGGACCCGCCCACCGGGGCGCAGGGTGCGGAACCAGCTGCCCAGGGTTTCCCGCAGGCCGTAGTAGAGGTGGATGGCGTTGGTGGAGGTGATCAGATCCACCCCGCGGTCTGCGACCGACGCCCCCAGGACCTCGTCGAGCCGCTGAAGCCGCTTCGCTTCCCGCAGGTAGCGGATCCACCTGAAGCCCACCCGGGGATCCTGCGACAGCTTCTCGTGGGCGACGCGGAGGAACTTCGGCGACGCGTCCACGATCACCACCCCGACATCCTCGGGGACGTCGTCCCGAGCCAGGAACCGATCCGCCAGGATTCCGGTGCCGCCGGAGTAGTCGATCACCAGGTCACCGGGGGCGATCACCGCCGCCATTTCGTCGAGGGTGGGATCGAGGTTCGAGTACCAGCCGTGGGCTTCCACGGTGTCGTACTTCCGAGCCAGGGTCTGCACTTCCGCGTCGACCCAAGGGTCCTCGGGGACGCGGCGGAATCCATCGGGCCAGGTGAAGCTCATCTGCTGACGATACCAGCTACCCGCGGCCGAGCCGGCCCCGGGCCCGCGGGCAGCCCCGCCCCTCCCCGGTGGTCACCGGCCGGAGGGGCGGGGCGCAGGGCTCAGAAGCAGGGGCCTACCTGCACCGGCCCGGCGGGGCAAGAGTAGATGCAGCAGCAGCGGAACCCGGCACAGGCGATGTCGGAAAGGCTGCAGCCGTTCCCGTTGGTCGGGCCGCAGAGGGGAACCAGGCCGCCCCCGAGCTCGCCGGCCGCGGCGGAGCACGTGGGGCCATCGGCGACCGTCGACGGCCCCTCGACGGCGACGGCCGCCTCGGCGACGTCGGGCGTCTCGGCTGGCTCCAGCACCTCCGCGGCGACCGGGGCAGAAGTTTCGGCGAGGACCGCCCCCGTCAGCGAAACGCACAGGACGAGCAATAGGGCGAGGGGGGCGAGACGAAGAATCGACGCTCTAGACATGATCGAATCCTCCAATTGGGGATGAATGGGCCATTAGTATAGTCCCTTGATTCCCCACCGCTGCCCAAAAGTAAAGGCCATGGCCAAACTGGGCCTGATCTGGTGGGATTCGGCCCGATACCCCCTCCTCGAAAGGACCAGGCATGGCGACCAAGACGATCGTAGTTCGGTTCGAGAAACGCCCCGAGGGCCTCCATTTCACCTTCGAGCCCGAATCCACCGGCTTTCACGTCGGCGACACCGTCGAGCTCGTCCTCGCCGACGACCTCGGCGATGGGGTCCGCTTCGCCGTCCAGGAACCGTGGATCCTGGCGCCGGAAGATCCCCCGGGCCGCTTCGCTCCGACCCGTAGCGCCGACGGACGTCGGGTCGAAGTCCGGTACCTTGGCCCGGAGGTCGACGCCGTGCGCAAGTACGCGTACCACGTCCACGTCGAATCCCAGGGGCAGGTGTACCGGTCGGACGGCTACCCCACCGTCAATCAGCACCCGCCGATCGGAGGGGGCGGAGGCTGAGGAAACGCCGTCAACCGCCGTCCGGCGCCGACAGCCAGTCCTCCGGGGGCCCCAGGGCGTCGAACCAGGGTAGGCGGAACCACCGGGGCCGAATCCCCAGCTCCCGGGCCCGGTCGACGCCGGCGAGGGCGGAGGCACGATCCCCCACCAGGGCAAAGACCACCGCCGCCTCGTAGGCCACCCACGGATCCTGGGGCTGACGCCGCAGGGCTTCCTGGGCCGCCCCCGCCGCCTCCGCCCCCCGTCCCAGGTGGGCCAGGGCCTGGGCCTCGACGGTGGTGAATCGGGCGCTCCCCACCCCTTCGGCCTGGTCGGCGCTCAGGTCTAGGACCCGACGGTAGAGATCGGCGGCCGCCTCGGACCGGGGATCCATCAGCTTCAGCGCGTCCGCCAGGTTGAGCACCGCCTGCGGGTCCGACGGCGCCGACTCCACCACCCGTCGGAACACCTCCGCCGCCTCAGCGGGGCGTCCCGACAGCATCCGAGCCACCCCGAGGTTCGACAGCTCCCGCAGTCCGGGGGACGACGCCGTGAGCGCCTCATACAGGGCCACGGCCTCGTCGACGTCGCCGTAGATGAGCTCCACCTCCGCCAGCGCGGAGCGGCACCGGAAGTTGTCCGGCGAGCGGTCCAGGGCCATCCGCAGATGATCCCGGGCGCTCTCCGGATCCCCTTGCCGCAGCTCCAGGTTCGCCAGGTTGAAGAGGTGGATCCAGGACGGGCGCAGTCGCACCGCGGTGCGCAGGGAGGCGAGGGCGTCTTCGAAGGTCCCCCTCCGCTCCTGCAGCTGGGCCAGGAGGGCCCAGTGCCTCGCGTCCCCGGGCATCCGCTCCGCCAGGGCGTCTAGGGCCTCTTCCGCTTCTTCCAGCCGGTCCGCCGCCAGGGCCATGGGCACCAGCGCTAGCAGGGGCTGGGGGTCCTCGGGGGCCAGCGCCGCGGCGGTCCGGGCGCGGTCCAGGGCCCGGAGCAGGTCCCTCTGGTCCCTCGACTCCCCGTAGAGGTGGTATGCCACCTGGGCGTCCAGGAGAAAGGCCGGGAAGAATCCGGGTGAGGAGCCCTGGATCCCTTCGAGGGTCGGCAGCAAATCCCGCAGCTCCCCTCCATGGCGGCGCTGGAACCGGTACCTGAGGTCGAGGTAAGAACCGTAGTCCTCCGCCGTCACCTCCGGCAGCACCGCCGCCCCCCGGGGACGGGCCTCGGGAAAGAGCCGCCGGACCTGCCCCACCACCGACGTGGCCAGGAGCAGGGGATCGTCGACGGGCACTTCGAAGCGCACGATCCCCGGTACGGCTCCGTCCGATGAGACGCGGGTCAGCTCCACGGAGCAGGCCGGCCCGGCACACGCCAGGGTCGACGCCAGGGCCTCGTCCGCCGCCAGGGCCCGCGCCACCTGCGCCGAGGTCCCGTCCGTCAGATCCACCTGGTCGGCGGCGAGGGCCGTGAGACCGTCCAGGGCCAGCACCCCTTGGATCAGGGCGACCCGCAGCGCCGCGGCGAGCCGCGGGTCACCGCCGTCGACCCCGGCGGACGTCTCCGACTCAGCCGGGGCGAGGATCGCCAGTGCCAGGGCGGAGGGCGCAGGTGATTCGGACCAGGGCGATCGCCCCGATAGAAGCAGCGCCGCAGATACCACCACCACCAGGAGGGTCGCCCCCAGGGCGACCTTCCAGCCGCGCCGTCGGGCTCCCCGTCGGCCACCGGGTCCGGGGACCGGGTTGGCCAAGGGGGACGGAACACCGGGGCCTACGCGGGTGCGGGTCTCGGCCACCCGCCCCGGATCGCTGGGGGTTCGGGGCAGCTCCCCGAGGCCGACGGCCACCTCGCCGGCGGTGGACGGTCGGTGGGCGGGGTCCTTCTCCAGGAGTCGATCGATCCAGACCGAGAGCTCCAGCGGCACCGCCGGCGACAGGTCCCGAGCCGGCGTCTGTCGGAGGGTCGCCACCCGGGTCAGGGTCTGCACCGGGGTCTCGGCCCGGAAGGGCGACACCCCGGTGGACAGCTCGTAGAGCAGGGTGCCCAGGGAAAAGAGATCGGAACGCTCGTCCACCGGGAACCCCTGGGCCTGCTCGGGGGACATGGCGTGGCAGCTGCCGACGACCCCACCGTCGGCGGTGAGGGCGGTGTCCTGGCCGCGGTCGTCGAGGCACTTCGCGATCCCGAAGTCGAGGATCTTGACCCCGCCGTCGTCCGCCAGCATGACGTTCTCCGCCTTGAGATCGCGGTGCACCAGGCCCTGGCCGTGGGCCGCCGCCAGCCCCTCGGCCAGGGCTCGACCGAGCCGAACCACCTCCACCGGTGGCAGTGGCCCGTCGTCGATCCGCTCCCGCAGGGTCCGCCCGGGGACCCACTCCATGACGATGCCGTCGCCGTCCTCGGTCTCCACGATGTCGTGAATCTGGACGATGGAGCGGTGGTTCAGCCCCGCCGCCAGCCGCGCCTCGCGGCGGAAACGGCGGCGGGCGGTCTCGTCCCCCAGCGCCTCACGGCGGATCGTCTTGATGGCCACCCTGCGGCCGAGGCGGGGGTCCGTCGCCAGGTAGACCTCCCCCATGCCGCCGGAGCCCAGGCGTCCGTCCAGTCGGTAGGGGCCGAGGGTGGTCTTGGAATCCATGGTCCCCAACGGCACCTCAGTCCAGGCCGAGCTCGCGGAGACGTCGGCTCAGGGCCCGGCGGGAGACTTCTAGGTCGTCCACCATGGCGCCGAGGTCGCCGCCGAGGCGTTCGTGGCACGCCCGGATCTCCGACTCCTCGAGGTCGGCGGCGGTGCGCAGGGTGGGGGACGCGGCGATCCGCCGATAGAGGGCACCGCGGGAGATCCCCAGGTCCCTCGCCGCCGGCGACACCCGCCAGCGGCGGGCCGCCAGGGCCGAACGGATCTCATCGTCGGTGACGTCGTCGGGGGAGCGGTAAGGGTCGGGTGAGCGAGGAGGGGCCGCCGAGCCGAAGGGCACCGCGGCGTCTACCGCTGGAGGCTCCCCGGAGGTCCCGAGGGCCGGGTCGGCGCCGCCGGGAGTCCCCAGCCAGCGGGCCACCGCGGCCTCCCCTACACTTTCGTCGTCCGCCGCTTCCACCGCCAAACGACGGGCGACGTTCAGCAGCTCACGGACGTTCCCGGGCCACGGATGGTCCATGAGTCGAGCCACGGCCCGGGCCCCCAGCCACGGCTCGTCGTCGGGTCCCGGGTCTCGAAGCCGGGCCAGCTTGCCGGCGGACCCCAGCTCGCGACGCAGGAAGTGCACCAGCAGTCTGCCGATGTCACCGCGCCGCGCCCGCAGGGGCGGCAGCTCGATGGGATAGCCACCGAGGCGGTGCAGCAGCGGGGCTCGGAACCGCCCCGACGCGAGGTCCACCTCGAGGTCGGCGTCGGTGGCGGCGACGATCCGGACGTCCACCCGCTTCGGCGCACCGGAACCGACCGGCTGCACCTCACCGGTCTCCAAGACCCGGAGGAGCATGGGCTGGACCTCCGCCGGCGTGTCCCCCACCTCGTCGAGGAAGAGGGTGCCGCCGTCGCTCTGCTCGAAGTAGCCGGAGCGGGGACGGTCGGCGCCGGTGAAGGCTCCGCGGGCGGCGCCGAACAACTCCGCCGCCGCCAGGGACGGCGGCACGGCCCCCATGTTGACGGCGAGGAACGGCCTGCGACGGCGGTTGGACGCGTCGTGGATGGCCCGGGCCACCAGCTCCTTGCCGGTCCCCGTCTCCCCCCGCAGCAACACCGGCAGGTCCACCGCCGAGGCCCTTCCGATCCGTCGTCGCAGGTCATGAACCGCCCCGCACTCCCCCACCAGGCCGAAGGACGGAAGCCGCGGGCAGGTGGGGGGCATGGCGTGGAGCAACAGGCCGACCCGGCCGGCCAGGACCAGCGCTACGCCGGTCTCCAGGGCCTCCGTTCCGACCTGGGTGGTGGCCACCGCCTCCCCTTCGATCTCCATCGGCGTGCCCCCCGAGGCGTCGAAGGTCAGGCCGCCGCCAGCAGCCCGCACGCGGATCGGTCGACGGCTGAGATGGGGATCCGCCAGGGGACGCCGGAGGGCTTCCCCCGGATGGGAGAAGAGGGGCCCGAGGCGGGACAATTCCACCCCCTCCCCCGAAGCCAAATGTGCGAGGGGAGCCCGCTCCCCGACCCGTGAGACGTCCGGGTGCCAGAACACCGTAAAGCCCGGCACCCTCAGCGCCGGCGCCCGCGGGGCAGCGGCGGGGGAACGGGTATCGGTATCGAGCTGGCGATTCCAGGTGTCGTTTGGGGGCACAGCTCATTCTAGCCACTTCTAGCCGGCCGCCGACGGCCAGGGGAGCAAGGGGCCGAGGATTCGGCCGGCAAAGCGGACTGGAGACATCCGCAGACACAACCGCGAACGTCGGCGGACGTTCGCGGACAGAAAGACCGCCTCGCCGGTTTGCCCCATCCCCCGCGGTCTTCCCACCGGGGACCCGGCCTCAGCCTTGAGTTTCCAGGGTTCCACGGACCCCAAGTCGAAGCTCCCCGCGCCGCGGAGCCGTGGCACGAACGTTGCGACGGACCGGGGTATCCACCCGCCCTCGGGGCCCCTCGCCCCACCGGCCCCACCCCCAGGAGGACTTCGAATGGACTCGATGCAAGGCTCCGCCAGCAGCATGCTCCAGGCCACCGACCCGATGCGGATCGACAACCTCTCCCTAGCCTTCGGCCCCGCCGGGCTCGACTGCGCCACCTGCACCTTGACGGTGGCGCTTCACCCGGTGGACGCCGGCAATCGGGTGACCATCCGGTATCGCTGCGGCCACGGCGAGCCCCAGGTCGCCGTCGCCCATTGGCGGTGGACCGACCAGGCCCGTAGCCTCCACGTCTTCGAGGCTCGCCTGCGGGTATCGCCGGGGGAGCGTCTCGAGTACTCCATCGCCTGTGAATGTCCGGGTCGCCGCTCCGCAGCCTTCGAGGCTCTGGCGCCACACCCGATGTCTGCGATGGACACCCCTGGGATGAGCGCCATGCCGATGAACGCCATGGGAATGAACGCCATGGGAATGAACGCCATGGGAGTGAACCCCGCGGGGATGGACTCCATGGGGATGAACGCTGCGCCGATGGAGTCCATGGGGATGGTCGCCCAGCCGATGAGCGCGATGGGGAGGATCGACCCGTCGATGTCCACCCCGGGTCCGAGCTCCCCCGCCTTCTTCGTCACCGCCGGGTTGATCCTCGAATGGCTCGGTACGGCGGCCGCGAACGGCACCGTCGGCTGGGTCACCGGCAAGATCCTCGGCAAGATCTTCGGCGGCGAGTCCCCCGACGCCAAGGCCATCGGCGAGATCCTCGCCAACCAGCAGCGTATCTTCAAAGAGCTGCAGACCATCCTCGACGAAATCGCTTGGGCGACGTTGACCCTCAAAGCCTTCCCCAGCCAGCAGCAGATCCTGAGTCTCTACAGCGAGTTCCAGAAGGTCGCCCAGGCCGACGACAAGCTGGCGGCGGAGCGCCTTAGGACCTCCATTCTCTCCCCCTCCGACGGCCCCATCACCGACCTGTCGACCCTCGACAACGTGATCCGCGGGGGCGACCTGGTGGGGGCCGGCCTGCTCTCCCAGTTCATCACCAACAACCTCGACTACCTGAAGCAGAACAACAACAGCTCTTCGCTGCTGCGCATCTACCGATCGGCGCAGACCTTCCTCGACGGCCTCTTCATCCTCCAGTTCATGGGGCTCGACCTGCTGGTGAATGCCTTGACGTCGAAGGGCGAGTTCTCCCTGGCGATCACCTACGTCCGGTCCACCCTGAAGAACCTCGAAGCGCAGAAGAAGGCCCTCGACGGATTCATGCCGGACCTGATGAAGACCATCGGCAGCGGTGCCCCCTTCACCGCGGTCCTGCACAACTCCCGAGCCAACAACCAGGTCGCCTACGGCAACCCGCCCAACACCAACTTCCACGGCTACGTGTGGACCCGCGACCGGCACCCCAACAACGGCGACGAAGAGTGGATCTTCGCCCCCGACGGCGACACCTTCTCCATCCAGCAGGTCTCGTGGAAGGGCTACTGCTACGAGGACGGACACCACGCCTTGAAGTGCGATTCCACGAGCCGGCAGACCGGCTGGCGGATCATCCCGTCGAGCCAACCGGGCTACTACCTGATTCAGCGCACCTCCAACGGCCGCCGGGTGGTGGCCCATAGCGCCGGCGCGGGCTTTACCTGCTTCGTCAATCACGTGGACCCGTCCGACCCGTCGGCCTGGTGGCACTTCGACGTCCTCTGACACGGCCCCAGCCGAGCGATCCGAACCCGAACAACCCCGAACGAGCGAGGACTCCACGATGTACGAGACTCGAAGACTCCCCTGGGACGACGACACCTGGGCCGAGATCCAGGCCGCCGTCCACGCCGAGACCCGCCGGGTCGCGGTGGCGCAGAAGTTCCTGCCCCTTTGCGGGCCCCTACCCGACGCGCTCACCGTCCCCTCCGACTCCATCCTGCGGGACGACGCCGGACGGCTGACCGTGCGGGAGGCCACCGTCGCACCGCTGGTGGAGATCTGGTCGGAGTTCGCCCTAACCCCCCAGCAGGTGGCCGAGGAGTCACATCTCCACACCGCCCGAACCCTGGCGATCCGGGGCGCCAACCACGTCGCCCGGGCCCAGGACGCCCTGATCGTCCAGGGGGACGCCGCCGTGGACGCCGAGCCCCTCTTGGCCGCCGGCGTGGTGCGCCTGCGATCGGGGCCGGCGGGACGTGGGCTGTTGGGCAACTCGGGAACCGACGCGCCCCCGTCGATCCCCGTCGAGCCGGGGAGCGGCGTGGCCGGCGGCGGGGCCAGCAGCGGGTCCGGCGAACGGATCCCCGTCGCCGTGGCGGAGGCCTACGACCGCCTCCAGGATCAGGGCCACGACGGCCCCTACGCCCTGGTGTTGCCCCCCGGGGCCTACGGCGACGCCTTCACCCCCGGCGACGGCACCCTGGTGCTGCCGGCGGACCGGATCCAGACCCTCGTGACCGCGGGCTTCTACGGCAGCTCCTCGGTGCCGCCGTCCAGCGGCCTCTTCGTCTCCCTCGGCGGCGACAGCATGGACCTGGTAATCGGCCGGCCCGCCGCCGCCGAGTTCCTCTTCGAAGACGAGGACGGCAAGTCCCGCTTCCGCGTCAGAAGTCGCTTCACACTGCGTCTCAAGGACCCCACGGCCGTGATCCGCCTCGACTTCCAGTCGAGTGTGGATGCCGAGAAGCCCACCACCAACAGACGTCGGCGGGCCGCCTAGGCTCCGGGGGAGAACTCCATGGACATCAAAAATCGACGCCGCCCCCCGGGTCATTGGCCGGAGTTGCTTTGGCGCACCCTCGACGGGGCCGTAGCTGACGAGATGCGCGCCGTGGGCGTGGCACGCCGCCACCTGCCCATCCGCGGGGTCGCCGCCGAGGCCCGGACCATCCCATCCCAGGGCATCGTCGAACGGGCAGAGCCCGAAGGATCCCTGACGGACGGGGAGGCGGCAGCGGGCCCGGCGCTGGCCATCGACGAGGCGCCGGTGACCCCGCTGCTGGAGATTTGGACCGAGTTCGTGCTGACCCGACAGCAGGCCCAGCGCGAGGAGGAGTTCGGCACCGCCCTCACCCTTGCGCGTAGGGGCGCAAACCTTCTGGCCCAGGCCGAGGACGCGCTGGTCCTCAGGGGCACCGAAGCCTCGGACGACGTCCCCTTGCTCGCCTCCGGCCTGGTCCGACGCCGCCGCGGCCCCTCCAAGGTCGGTCTCCTGTCCGCCCCCCTCGCCACCGCCGAGCCCCTGGCGGTGCCGGAGCTCGAACCGGGCAGCGGACGCTACGGCGAAGAGACCTACGGGGCGGTGGCCGCCGGCTATCGACGGCTCCAGGGGGCCCGCCACCGCGGCCCCTTCGTCTTGGTACTGCCGCCGGCGCCGTTCGCCGACACCCAGAAGGCCCTGCCCACCCTCCTGCGACCGGCGGAGCGTATCCAGTCCCTGCTGGCGACACCGATCGCCGCCACCGGCGACCTGCCGCCGGCCAGCGGACTGCTGCTGTCCACCGGCGGCGACACCCTGGAGCTGGTCATCGGCCGCCCCCCGGAGGTCGCCTTCCTCTTCGAAGACGAGGCGGGCTTTTGCCGGTTCAGGGTCTGGGAGCGCTTCGCCCTGCGGGTGAAGGACCCCACCGCCATCGTGCCCCTCCAGTTCCAGACCACCCCGGGCGCCGAAGCGTCCACCACCCCCTGAAGGGAGACCTCCGATGACCCTCCATGCCATGACCTCTCCAGACTCGGCCGGGGACGCTCTCCCGTGGACCCCCGAGGAGCGGCGGCACGTCGCCGACGCCGTGGCCCACGAAACCCGCCGCGTCGAGATCGCGCCGAAGTTCCTACCTGGATTCGACGTGGACCGCGACACCTTGACCGTCACCACCGACACCGTCGTGGACGGGGACGGAGCTCCCTTCGAGACCATCGACGAGGCGGCGGTGGTGCCC
The DNA here is from genome assembly GCA_038748685.1 of Acidobacteriota bacterium. Lineage (GTDB taxonomy): Bacteria > Acidobacteriota > Thermoanaerobaculia > Multivoradales > J023 > JAUIJL01. The sequence continues at coordinate 17,504 of JBCDIS010000111.1, forward strand.
CTGGTGGAGATCTGGTCGGACTTCGCGATGACACCGCAGCAGGTGAAGGACGAGGGCAGCCTCCACGCCGCCCGCACCCTCGCCATCCGCGCCACCAATTTTCTCACCCGGGGCCAGGACGCCCTGATCTTCCGGGGTCAGGACGCCACCGACGATGATCCCCTGTTCACCGAAGGCAAAGTGCGGTTCCGCTCGGGCCCCGCCGGCAGCGGCCTGCTGGGGGGCCTGACGGAGGAGCAGGAGGTGCGGGTCACGGCGACGGCGGCGCCCCATCGGTTCGCCGAACGCACCCTCGGCGCAGTCACCGAGGCGTGCGCCCGCCTCAAGGGCCTAGGCCACTACGGACCCTACGCCCTGGTGCTCCACGACACGGTTCATGGCGACGTCTTCTCCCCACTGGAGGGCACCCTGATCCAGACCGCCGACCGCCTCCGCCCCATGCTGCACCGAGGCCTCTACGGAACCGGCACCTTGCCCGCAAGCGGGGCCTCCACCAGCGGACTGCTGGTGTCCCTGGGGGGCAACTCCATGGACCTGGTCCTCGGCCGTAGGGCGGAAGCCCACTATCTCTTCGACGACGCCGACGGCCTCTTCCGCTTTCGGGTCAGCAAGCGATTCGCCCTGCGCCTCAAGACCCCATCCGCCGTCATGAAGCTGGTCTTCGACTCGAACCCCGAAGATCCGAAACCCGCCGACCAGGAGACTCCAGAATGATGCGCGATATCTGCCCCGACCTCCCGAGCCCCGACCCGATGGCCACCTCCATGGGGCCCATGCCCATGGGGCCCATCCCGAACCCCCGGTCCTGCACCGAGGCTTCACCGACGGCGGATCCGACGCGGAACGCCGCCGGGGACCGTCCCCTGTGGCCCTACGACGTCTGGCGGCGAATCGACGGCGCCGTCGCCGGGGCGGAGGCCGCCGCCTGCCCGGCGGTGACGTTCCGGCCCTCCGTGGACCCCGAAACCGGGGCCCTGACCGTGGACTCCGACACCATCTCCCAACTCACCCCGAAATTACAGATCGACGAGGCCGCCACCTTTCCACTCGTCGAGCTGTGGGTGGAGTTCGCCCTGACCCCGCAACAAGTGCAGAGGGAAGCCGAGGTGGGGACGGCCCGTGTCCTCGCCGCCCGGGCCGCCAACATCGTGAGCCAGGGAACGGACCTGCTGGTCCTGCAGGGGGACGGAGCGGCGGCGGCCGATCCCCTCTTCGTGGACCGGCGGGCGCTCCTGCGCTCCGGGCCCGCCGGTCCAGGGCTGGTGGGCTCGGTGCCCGAGGATCCTCTCCACCACCTGGAGGTCCCCGCCCTGGACCCCGGCACCGGACGATACGGCGACGGCGCCTACCGGGCCGTCACCGAGGCCCGGGCCCGCCTCGAGAGCTTGGGCCACTATGGCCCCTACGCCCTGCTGCTGCCGACCCTGCCCTATGCCGATCTGCACGCCCCCCTATCGGTGACCCTGACGACGCCCTACCTCCGCCTGACACGCGGTCCCGTCGACGCCTGCCACGGCACCGGCGCCCTACCACCCCGCACCGGACTGGTCATCTCCGTCGGCGGCAACAGCATGGACCTCGTGGAAGGCCAGCCGACCACCGCCGAATACCTCCAGCAGGACGCCGCGGGAAAATTCATCTTCCGCGTCTACCGCCGCTTCGCTCTGCGGGTCAAAGACCCCAGCGCCATCCTGCGCCTGGACTTCGCGGGCACCTGAAGCGCCCCATCTACATCTCCCCCCGAAGGATCAGGAATCTGACAATTCCTGGACCAGTATCGGATGCATAGTTCCCTCCCCCCGAAGGAGTCTGATGAGATAGAGATGCTCCCCTCGCCTGAGGTAACCAGCGGTGTAATACTGCCTGATGAACTCTTCCGTGAGCGGTTCGGATAGTTCGCCACCGCGCTGGATGACTTCCGCCAAGCGCTGGCAGAGGTTTCTCTGGAAGATTCCTATGAGGTGATTGATGTTCTCCAAGAGATGTCTCTGGTGGGTCGCTGAGATTCCGCCGGAGCGATAGTCTCCCCGAACCACCCTCGCCATCTTCAGGAGTCCTCGGGTGCCCTCTACCAGACCAGCGATCGCGGGTCCTTGATTCTGCTGGACCGACGGCTTGGGGAACGGCCAAACGCCCTCATCGAGGGCTGTGTTGTCGGGCAAACGCTCCTTGTAGATCTGCGTGAGCTCCCGAAAGTAAGCAACTTGCTTCAAGTTCGACGCCAGCCAGACCAGGAAGGACATGACACCAGCCGTCGTCAGCGTCACCGATGAAATGAATATCAAGATATTACGAATCAGCTCGACTAAGTAGCCGTTGTGCCTCTGCCTGAAGAAGGCGAGAAAGTCGAACTGGTTCAACTGGAAGTTGGCGTTGTTGGCCCTCCCCCTGATTTTCTCCTTCGACCCGTCGAGCACTTCCAAAAGCTCCATAATGGCGAAGTTCGGCACATCCTTGGAGCAGATGAGAAATGAGTATGAGCCGATGGTGGAGATCTGCTCTCCCTGGGTGTAGATACCGCGAAACGTCGCCGGTCTCAGCTTCAGGTTGAACCGCCTGTTCAAGCTTGGCGCGAAGGTTGGATTAATACCCATCAGTCGTATGTCCGGATGCTTCTCCAGGGTCTGAGCAACGGACTCCAGAGGCCCCCCCGTGATCCACATGACGATGTCGAGACCCTGTCCGTTGTTGACCTCTTCCGAAATCAACCGCTCCAGAGCCGCTTGGAGGCCCAGGTTGAGATCGAGGTGGACTTTGACACCCATTTCTTCCAGCAGATAACTGGAAATGATCCGAGACCCGCTGCGATGGGGCCCCGTACTCACAGTGGCTTTCTCGAAAAATCTCCGGACCAGGTCTCTCTGGGAGTCCGTGCCGTCCGACGAAGACTCGGCACTGGATGGGAAAATCTCCAAAATCTCGGGAATATCCTCAGGGTCGACTCCCAAGAGCTCTGAAACCCTATTGTGACGATAAAGTATATGGATATGCTCTAGGTAGAGGGGAGTAATAAAACGGACCTGATCTAGGATGAAGTCCCCCTCGGGAATCGAGTCTTCCTGAGCGAGCCCGAAAGCCGAACCGGAGCTAGCAACCTTGATCGCATTGTCGACTCCACCCTCCGATTGATTATTCAGTATTTTCATCCCTGACCTGCGAGCCGTCTCCGCTTGGAGTAGGTCTCCGATCTGGATGTAGAACCCGCCGGGCCCGCCTGAATAGAAGTGATAGCTGGTATTGACGACGGAACGCCAGAGCTGGGTGATGAGATTCTTGTTCGGATCGTAGATCTCGACAACATAAACATACATCATCACCGATATTGTCACTGCAATCCCAGCGATGGTGTATCGAGTTGTCTTCTTTTGGAGAAGGTCTATGAAACCTTTCGTGGCATCTTCAAACTTCACGACACCCTCCTCGCTCGTCCGCCGAGAGAGTTCACCGGTCCAGCTCTAGGCCTACGCGGCCCTGTCTAGATGAACCTAGCTTGTAAGAAGATGCCAGGCGGCGTCTCTGCCTTCGTCACGGGTGGTATCACCGGCAGAAGAGACCGACTTGCTGAAGGTATGCCGTCTCCAAACCACTCGAAGGTAGCACAGCTGGCCCAAGCTCGCCACCTTCGAAGGGTGTGCCTAGACCTCCCCCGAATCCGCGGGGAGCGAACCTCGGGTCGCGCCGGGCCCGGCGCACTCCCACGACCCACCTATCGGCTGTCCGAGTCATCCCTTGTTCCAGCGGCAAACGCGGGAAGGGCTCGACCGGAGGTCCCCCGAGGGTCAACCGCCGCTTTCAAGGGAGGCGGCTTCGGTGTCGGGCTCACCGCCTCGGGTCTCCTCCATGGGGCTCGACCCAGCGTCGAGCCATCTTCGGATCGTCTGGACCCGATTCTCGATGGGCTCCGAGTGCCAGGCGCGGTCCAGGTATTGGAGGTCGGCGTCGGAGAGCTCCCAGGACAGGGGCGGGCTACGATCGTTTTCCCGCCCCGGCGGCCGGAATGACACCGCCGTCAGCTCCACATCCTCGCCGAGGGACCACTCCAACAGCTGCAGCTCCAGGTCGTTGCGGGCGGCCTGGGTCGAGGTCCTGGCGTTGAGAATCGCCTGCACCGGCGCCAGGCTGGAGTCCAGCCAGCCGTTGCCCGGGGCCTTGGACGGTGCCGAGCTGGATCCGCAGGCCCCCTCGACGTCGTCCGTCGCCGCTTCGGATCCGTTCTGCGGACAGGGGAACCCGTTGATCTGCAGGTAGAGAAAGCGGGGCGAGGGGCGTTCCGCTTCCTGGGCGCGGCGGTGGGCCCAGGATATCCAGCTCGCCGCGGCGATGGTGCCAAAGTTGTCGAAGAATCCGCCGTCCGTGACGCGGAAAAGGGCCACCGGAGCGTCCTCCCCCGCGGGGTCCCTCGGCGACGCCACGGGGGTGACCCAGGGAAAGGTCGCCGAAAGCCGAGCGGCCGTCACCTTGTCGATATCGAAGTTTCGGTAGGCCCCGTCGACGCCGCCGACGGTCCGCTCCAAGGCGGGGTCGGAGGGGGCGCAGTCCCACAGCTCCTTCGGGAATGGGCAGCTGTCCAGCTGCGCGACGTCAAGGTTGCTGAGCCAAACCTGCTGGCCGGTGTCGACGACCGTGGCGTTGAATACCACGCCTGGCATCAACCCCTTCTCCGCCCGACGACGCCAGTCGCTCAGGCGGGCCGGCGGAGGCTCCTGATCGGGCCAGAGCCCCTCCACCTCGTGCCGCCAGGACTGCTCCATCGCCCACGCTCGGTCGTGGTGGGGGATCGTCGGCCACCAGGGGGCGAAGCCGCGGCGCAGGTCCGGGAACACCAGGCCCCAGGCCGTCGCTTCGAGGCTGGACCCCGAGGCGGCCCCGCGGATCCTCTGCAGCATCCCCTCGTCCGGAGCGGTTCCGTCGACGGGGAGCCCCTCCAAGAAGAAAAGCGCGCCGACGCTGCCCCCCGAGGTCGAGCTGATGAGTTGGAGGGATCGGCTGAACCTCGACCCCAGGTCATCCTCCAGTCCGGTCAGCACCCGGGCCGTCCAGGCGGCGGCCTGGATACCCCCGCCGGCGGCGCCGACGACGATGATGGAGGGTCTCTCAAAGGCGGCCCCGCCGCCGCGTTCGAGCCGCGCATCGAGGGCCGTACCCAGGTCCGCGGGCACCGTTGCCTCCGATCCCGGGTGAATCTCGAAGGTGTGGCGAGTCCGGTCGACGGTGCCCATCGCCACAGCAAATGCGGCGGCTCCGAAGAGCACCGGGACCCGGTAGCGATCGAGCAGAAAGGCGGCGCCCGAAAAGACGGAGCACAGGAGCGAAAGCAGTAGCAGCACGTAGGCCAGCGTGGGCACCCCGACCTGCCCGTGCTCAGGGTCGAGGGCGATGTAGCCGCCGACCCAGAGGCCCGACAGGAAGACGAGGATGGCCACCGCCATGCCGTGCCCGGGGATGTCCGCGTCGTCCTCCGCGGTGGGGCGGTAACCCACCCCCACCTTCTTCGACATCGAAGCGAGCCAGGCCCCTATTTTCTGGACCCAGGGTCGATCGTGGAGCCAGGCCACCGCGTTCAAGGTCAGAAACGCGGTGGTCACGGCGAGGGCCAGCCAACCGGCCGCGGCGAGGGCATCGCTGGACGACCGATGGAGGCGCCAGAGGACCGGCGTGGCCAGGAGCAGGAGCGGCAGGAGGTGCCACGCCGACCAGCCTCGGATTCGCTTCGGCACCTGGAGTCGGTGCCCGCGGCTGACGAAGCGGGGGTAGGCCATTCTCCAGGTGAGGAGGCCGCAGATGCCGAGCACCGCGCAGGTGAGCAGGGACATGTAGCCCACCAGCCAAAGTTCCCAGCCGGCGGGGACAGCCATCAGGTTCTCCACCGTCGGCAGCCCTTCACCTCCCTTGCCGAGGACGACGAGGGCGAACAGCACTCCATAGGTCAGGAGGGGCACCCGGACCAAGAATAGGTAGCGAACCAGGCGCCGGGCCACCACCACGATCGCCACGGCGGTGGCCGCCGCCAGGAGCCACTTCGCAACGGTCGCTCGGCTGGCGAGGCCGACGAGCCACGGCATCTCGGTCCCGTGGAAGATCGTCAAGGCGGTGAGGAGCAGGTTTTCCGAGACGTCAGCCACCGCCGTCGCCACCGGCAACACTCCGACTTGCCTCGCGATCCCGTCGGCCTTGGGGGTGCCGAATCGAAGCAGGCCCAGGGCCACCAGGGCCAGGAGCAGGTAGATCACCGGAAACGCCATGTCGAGGGTGAGTTCCGACAGCCAGTAGAGGCGCCGCCCCGCGGCGCCCAGTGCTTCGAGCCCCTCCTTGAGCTCAGCGGGGCCGTAGCCGCCTAGGCGCCCGTCGAACACCACGAAGTCCTCCCCAGCTTGGCCCCTCAGCTTGGCGTTCCTCCAGCCGAAGAGGACGACCGAAGCCACGGCCGCCGCCGACAGACCGAGCGCGCCCCCACGGTTCTCCAGGCGCTCCGCCACCGTCCCCAGCCGGTCAAGCAGGTAGAAGGCCACCGCCACCGCGGACAGGGTCACGAGCAGTTGGATCACGAGCTCCGTCATGGATCACCTCCGACGCAAAGAAGACAGATCGTCGCCTTTCACTGATTTCTAAAGACGGACAGATCTCCGTCATTTCAAGACGCGGTACGGGTCGACACCCCGTAAGTCCCCAGTCTAACGC
>JBCDIS010000112.1:0-23546 GCA_038748685.1 Acidobacteriota bacterium
CCGATTCGGCCTACCAGCTGACCTACCGGGATCATCGGATCAACGTCAGCTGCAAGAACGAGTCGAGCTCCATGCCGAACCGCATCACCGTGCCCTTGCTGGTGGGGGTCCAATTCCCCGACGGCACCTCCCTCACCCTGGAGGAGGCCGGCGAGCCCCTCTACAACGGGCTGTGCTCCGGCGGCATCGGCGACCTGCCGGGGACCCTCACCGGCGTCAACCTGCCCACCGGCGGCAAGCTGCGCTGGGACTACCAGGAATATGAATTCCCGCCGGGGGACAGTTCCTCCGTGTTCAACACCAGCGCTGGGGTGAGCCGACGCCGCACCCTCGACGCCGCCGACACAGAGCTCGGTCTTTGGACCTACCGCACCACCGACGTCGGCGCCGTGAACGGCGACGACCCCGAAGTTCAGACGGACGTGGTGGATCCCACCGGTCACTGCTCCCGGCACGTCTTCAACGCCCGCCACACTCAGGACGTCCAGAATCAGCTGGGCTGGGAGCGGGGCCTGCCCTTCGTCTATCGGGAGAGCAGCGGCGGCATGTACCTGTCCTCCCAGATCTTCGGCTCCCATACGGTTCTGGGCGGTGGTGCCCGCATGTGCTCCGGCGAGAAGCTGCGGTCCACCTACGTGCGGTTCCGCCGCGACACGGTCCCGGGGTCCACGTCCGATCCGCAGCAGTGGTACGAGACCAACCGGCAGCTGGAAGCGAGTCGAACGGTCTACCACGATGACGGCGACCGCTATGAAGAGATGGTCCTCTCGGACTTCGACGGCCTCGGCAACTTCCGGCGCCGCGAGAGCCGCAGCAACTTCGCCGATCCCCAGACGGTTGGGGATCACCGAATCGTCGAGACGACGTACCACCCGGCCCAGGGCACCTACCCGAGCGCCGGCTATACCCCCATCGCACCGTCTGAACCGTGGATTCTGGGTCTGTTCGACTCCGTCGAGAGCTCCGAGCCGGGGGCCGAAGGGGTCACCGCGGGGCGGACCGAATACGTCTTCGACGCCGACAAGGGTGTGGTGTTATGCACCCGCACCCTCGCCGATGACGTGCAGACCGACCGCGACCTGATCCAAACGTTCTCCTTCGACACCCGCGGCCAGGTCACCGACGTCAAAACCTACGGCGGTGACACCCAGACCGCCCCCATCGATGCGCAGGCCCCATGCGCTGGGCTGCCTGCCCAGCCGGTGAGCTGGGAGAGCCACGAGTACGAGTTCGGTCGGAGGGCCAGGTCCTATCCGGTGACCCCGTCCGGCCAGGCAGCTCCGTTCCTGACCTACGATGTCGACCTCGAACCGGGCACCGGCCTGGTGGCGGAGAGCCGCGACACCACCGGCTTCAGGACCACCTACGACTACGACAGCATGGGCCGGCTGACGGTCACCGCGCCGGAGCAGGGCTCCGAGGTGCGGGTGGTGCGGACACCGTATTCGTCGAACGGTCCGAGCAAGGTCAATGTACGCAGCCTCGACGACAGTGCGGTGGTTCAGGCCCGCACGGAGATCGAGTACGACCCCTTCGGCCGGCCCAAGGTGGAGCGCCGCCTCTTGCCCGACGGCGCGTGGGCGCAGCGGGAAACCGAGTACAACGCCCGCGGCTGGGTGACGGCGGTTTCGGAGTGGGGGGACCTACAGAAGCGCACCCAGTTCCTCGGCCACGACCCCTTCGGCCGGCCGGCGACGATCCGCAAGCCGGTCGGGGGAGGGGCCGATATCCAGGCGACGTACGTTGGCATCCGAAAGGTCGTCCTCACCGCGGAGGTCGCCCTCGACGGCGGTCCTGCGGCGGTGGATAGGCTCGTCGAGCGGGACGCCCACGGCCGATTGCGGCGGGTGGAGGAGAGCTCCGGCCCCGGCGGCTCGACCACCGTCACCACCTACCGGCACGACGTCGGCGGCCGGCTCACGGAGATCCGCTCCGGCCCCGTTGGGCAGCAGCAGGTGCGGACCTTTGAGTACGACCGCCGGGGATTCCTCGTCTCGGAGTCCGACCCGGAGAAGGATGCTCCGGTGGAGTACCACGACTACGACCCCCGGGGTCTGCCGGGCCGGGCCGTCGACGGTCCCTACGAGCTCGGCTTCACCTACGACGCTTTCGGCCGACCCACCCATACCGACGATCTGGTGGCGGGCCGCCCCTTGGTGGAGCTGGAGTACGACGACGCCCTCGGCCGTGGTGCCGGCAGGCTGTGGCGATCCACCCGGCACAACTACGTCGACCTGCCCTTCAATACCCTCGGCGAAGAGGAGGTCAAGGTCCGCACCACCTTCGAGTACCAGGGCCTCGGCGGCGCCGTCTCCAAGCGGCAGACCGCTCTTTTGTGGAGCCCCGGCGACGTCACCTTCTCGCAGACCGCGACCCACGACGATTTGGGGAACCTGCTGACCCAGGGCTATCCCGCCTGCTCCACCTGCACCGGCTCTGCCGGCACCGGACCTCAGCTCACCTTCGGCTACGAGAAGAACCAACTGGTGAGCATTGGCGGTTGGGTCGACGACATCGAGTACGACGACAACGGCCAGTGGGCCGAGCTGCACCACGCCAACGGCGCGGTGGACCTGCGGGAGTTCGAAGCGGCGGATCCGAATCGGATCAGACGGCTGCGCACCCAGGTGCCCGTGCCTGGGGACCCAGAGTTCGACACCGGCACCATTTCCTACGACGGCGCCGGCAACATCCGCTCCATCGGCGGCGACACCATGAGCTACGACGGGGCCGGCCGCCTCACTGGGGCGGAGCACACGCTCACCGGCTGCCCTAGCTGCACGTATCGGCAGCGCTATCGCTACGATCGCTTCGGCAACCTGTTGGCCATGGAGACGGTGGACGACGCGGGAGTCGTGCTGGAGGCGGACACCTTCACGGTCGACCCCGCCACCAATCGGGTCACCGACTGCTCGATCGATAGCGGTCCGATGGACTGTCCGATCACCTACGACAGCGCCGGCAGTGTCACCTCCCTCGGGGGCTACACGTTCGAGTACGACCCGCTGGGCCGCATGACACGTCAGGCCCACCAGCTCTACCTCTACGACGCCGCCGGCGAACGCATCGCTGCGATCACCAACTCGGCAACCCCGGCGGTCCAGCTCACCCTCCGCGGCGTCGACGGACAGTTGCTCAGCAAGGTGGACTACGACGGTATCTCCTACACTCGCAATCGGGACTACATCTACGCCGGCGAGCGGCTGGTGGCGTCGACGGACGGCGGCGGCGCGCCGCTATTCCACTACCACCTCGACCACCTGGGCTCTCCGCGTCTGCTGACCCGAGCCGACGGCACGGTGCAGACCACCCAGGAGCTCTTGCCTTACGGCCGCGAAGTTCCGGGGGACACCCTGTTCGACGACCGCAAGCTGAGCGCCCACGATCGGGATTTCGCCACCGGCGTCGACGCCATGCACGCCCGCAGCTATCTGCACTCTCTGGGGCGGTTCTTCAGCGTCGATCCGGTGCGGGGGGACCTTTCCCAGCCGCAGCGGCTGAACCGCTATTCCTACGCTTTGGGCAATCCGCTGGGTTTCATCGATCCGGACGGTCGCGCTCCGGCGGAGCCTAAAAAGATCGTGGTGAAGGTGAAACCGAAGGTCAAACCCAACACCAGTGGGTGGACGGACGGGGAGAAGTTTGCCTACTACGCTGTCCCCGGGCAGCAGGGTACCCCTTGGATGAAGGTCGAGAAGACCGCGATCTATACGGTGGGTACTGCGGGCGCGGTGGGGGGCGGTATCGTGGGAGACGTTTCCCTATGGCTTTCCACGGCCCGTTGGTGGGATGGGTTTGAAAATGAGTACGGTGGGGAAATTGCACCGCTGACCACGCGGGCGTTTCAAGGAATGACGGAGTCAGTCTGGGGGTACGCCGTGATGTTCCTCGGCTTCGAGGACAGCATCACGGTCGTCGACGACGCCGTCCAGATTCCCCTGCTGCCCACCAACACCTGGGGAGAAGGTGTGAAGCCGGTGGAGCTGCCTCCGGTTCAGATTCCGCTGAAACCGCCGGAGGAGCCGAAGCAGCCCGACAACCTCTATTGCCACGGGTGGATCTGTGTCACCGGCGCCACCAACCTGACGAACGAAGAGGAACGGGAGCTGGCGCGGCTGCTGCAGCGCCTCGACCGTGGGACCAACGGCCTCCACGACTTCCACTGCCTCCTGAGCCCCACCACCTGCGGCGGCGGCGGCTCGACCCACGGCTGGTCGTTCTACCGACGGGCCTACTGACCCTCCCGGGGTCGGCACCCGCGTCGCCGGACAAGCCGCTGCGATGGCGGCAGGAGCCTTCGGCGCGGCGTCGGGTGCCGTCCTCCGTCGCCCGTCCTTGGTCTCGGTGCCGCTGGGATCTAGGGCGGGCGTCTTTCCGCGAAAGCCTCGAAACCCAATCTACGACTCCAGAAAGGAGCGTCGTCCATGCGCGCTCTCGTCTCGTCCTTCGCCTTGCTTTTCCTTCTCGTACCTTCTCCGGCCCGCTTGTCCGCCGCCGAGACCGAAGTCACCCCGCCGGTGCGGATCACCCCGCCTGGCTCCACCTTCTACAACACCACCGGCATCGTCATCGGCGACCACCTTTGGGTCTACCACCAGGGGGACGACGGGGTGGAGGGGGGCGGTGATCCGAACTGCCTCGGCAGCCAGGGGGACCGGATCATCGCCTACCGAGCCCCCCTGGACAACGGCGTCCCCGGGGCCTTCGAGCGGGTGGGGCGCATTTCCCCGGCCGCCAAGTCGCCGGTACGCAACGATGACTTCTGGCCCCCCAGCTGCGTCCACCCGCCGGCGGCCTTCGGCCCCGGGGCGGTCTTCAAGTCCACCACCGACGGTGTGACCACTTATCACCTCTTGGCTGATGTGTCCGACACCTTTATCTTCCAGAACGTGTGGCGGGCGGAGTCCACCGACGGCCTCAACTGGACCTGGTACGTATCCGGGACGGGCAACGCCAACGGTACGGAGACCCTGGTCCGGTCCGACACCGCCGGTACCTACACCCTCACCTCCGAGAGCTCCGCGGAGCCGTTCCTGGAGATCACCGTGGCCGGCTATAGCCTGTTGAACCCGGTCATGGAGCGGCGTTGGCCCGGGGTCCTGCCGCCGGTGGAGGAGAAGCCCGTCGGCCAGGCCCGGGTCCTCGCCGGGGGAAACCAGGTCCCGACCACCGACGGCTGGTGGTGGGGGTACCTGAACTTCCTCCAGCACGGGGGGGACTTCGGCGTCACCGGCCTCGAAGTGCAGTGGACGGCGAGCGGCCCCACCATTCGCTACCTGGAGGACCACGCCTCCGGCCCCCGCTGGCGCACCGCCGTCGGCGGCAAGATCGATACCGCCCCGGCGGCCCTGATCCAGGGGGCCACGGTCAAGAGCCTGGTCTTCGAAGGCCTGCAGTACCAGGTGTGGGGCGGCATCCGTGCCGGCACCTACGGCCAGAACGTCGGCTGCGACACCGATACGGAGATCCAGTGCCAGACCCCAGGGGGCTGCCCCACCGGCGATGGCAGTCACATCGCACAGGGGGAATTCGCCAAGCCTTTCTGGCTCAACACCGGTCCCCAGGGCCCGGGGCAGACCGGCTCGGCGATCCACACCAGCGGCGTCGCCTGGTGGCCGGCGAGCCCCGGCGCCGTCGGCCCGCGGAACCTGGTGTTCTCCCTGGTCCGGCCCCTCCCCAGCGGATACGGCGCCGCCCGCCTCTTCCCCTTCCGCTGGAACGCCCCCGGCGGCGGCCGCTACCTGTTCACCGCGACCAACGACGACAACATCTGCGACCGCTTCCTGTTCTCCCCATTCCTCGACATGTACACCGTGGGGACGACCCTGGAGGACTGAGGTTCCAGGGCTCCAAAGATCCCCGGACCGCTTCGGCGGTCCGGGGATCTTCTGTTTGGGGACCCTAAAAGGTTCCCCGGTCACCCCACTTTGGGGTCGAGATCCCGTTCTATAGGTAGGTGCCGATGAAGAAGGCTTGGCCAGGAGGTCTGAAACTTGGCCAAAGAACCTGAAGGATAGGTAATTCACGTCGCTCATGACGTAGGTTAGAGATGTGATGAGGGTTTACCTCTCATTTTGATTTTGATTTGAGATCGCTGGTCCGTCAACGAGTTGGGTTGAACTGACAAGGATCGAATCTCGCTTGGGGAGGATCGACATGGGCTCGTTTGTTTTTCAGGGTGTTGAACCTGGGCTGTTCCGCACCGTTCTGCTCTGCTGCTGCCTGCTCGTCGGGCCGGCGTCGGCCGCCGCCGACGGTCTCGGCGCCGGCAGGCTGGATATCGCCGGCGCGCGGCTGACGGTCTCGCCGGAGGCCCAGACCGTCCCCTTCGAGACACCGACCCTGGTGGCCACCTCGCTGGACGGGTACGACGCGGCCCGGGGAAGCCTGCCCCCGGACCTACGGGTGGTGGGGGATTTCGTAGGACCCGAGATCGACGGCGTGCTGCGGCTGGAGACGGTGCCCGGCGAGCCCTTCCGCATTCCGAGGCTGCGGCTCGAAGGGGCCTACGCCCTCGAGAACATTCGGCTGGAGCAGGGGGGTGAAATCCTCACCTTCGCCGAGCCGAAGGACGTCAGTGTCGGCGTCACCCAGATCCTCGTCACCAAGGTCAGCTCCCGGCCCCTCACCGAGGACGAGATCCGCAACTACGGGCTGGTGATCAACCCCGACAGCTACCAGGCCCTGAACCTCACCTTCGGCTTCGGCACCGCCGGCGGCGAGCTGGTGGAGTACAACCTGCCGGTGGTGTACGACCTCTACGGCCCCGGGGGCACCTGGGGTGCGCCCCTCGACAACGTGGGCCTGCCGCGGTTCTCCGGCTCCACCACGTCCCAGCGGTTCCGGCCGCCGAAGATGGTGCCCTTCAAGGTGGAGCTGCAGAAAGAGACCCTGGAGCAGGTCCAGGTGCCCACCGGCGGCTGCCCCCTGGAGCAGGGCACCTGCCGGAAGCCCTCCCCGCCGGCGCCGCCGATGGTGGGGGTGATCCTGTTTCCGACGGACATCAGCCTGCTGCACCAATTCTTTTCGGTGGTGCTCATGGTCCAGAACGGCGCCCCCGAGGGGGATCCCCTGGTGGTGCGGGACCTTTCGGCGCGGATCGAGGTCCCCGGGGGGCTGCGGCAGGCGGAGACCGACCCGCCGACGCCCCTTGGGGTGCCGGTGCCGGTGCGGGTTCCGGGTCCCGACGGCGAGCTGGGGACCTCCGACGACCTGACCTTCCTGGTGGCCCAGGCGTCCGGCGAGGCGGAGTTCTTTGTGGAGGGCCTGGAGGAGGGGACCCACGTGGTGGACTTCGAGATGGAAGGGCTCCTGGAAGGGCTTCCCACCGGTCCCCAGCGCATCACGGGCACCGCCAAGGGGGCGGTGGTGGTGCGGGATCCGACCCTTTCGGTGACCATCACCCATCCGGACGTGGTGCGGGCCCAGGAGACGTACTCCCTGTTCCTCACCCTCACCAACATGGGCAACGCGCCGGTCAACGGCATCGACTTCCAGCTGCGGGCGGCGGGGCTCGCCGGGGTGACCCTGGCGCCGGGGCAGGGGGCCACGGAGACCCTCGGGTCCCTCCTCCCCGGGGATTCGGGGGTGGTGGAGTTCCGCCTGGTGGCGCAGAAGACCGGCCGGGTGGTGGCGTCCTCCGCCAAGGCGGGGAGCTCGGTGAACCCCCGCTTCGAATTCGACGTCGGCGTTTCCAACGGCGTCCCCCTGTCCCCCGAGTCCATCGCCCTACCCCGGACCACCGAGTCCCTGCCGGAGGACCTGCTGCGGGAGGCCCTGGGTCTCTTGGGGCTGGGGCACTCGCTGGTGACGGCGCCGTCCAACGTGGGGGGCGATCTGCCGCGGGTGGGTCGCCAGGAGGTGGACGACCGGGTGTATCGACTCGCCCAGGCGGGTCGTCACGTGGGCCTGGGGGAGGATCTCTTCGAAGCCCTGGCGGTGTTGGCCGTCGAGTGGAACGGCGGCCGCGACGCCGCCTGGGAATGGGATCGCCTCCGCCGTACCACCGAGCGGGGTCGCGCCCTGGGCTGGACCTTCGGCGAGCTGCTGGCGGTGGAGGAGCCGTCCCCCATGGCGGCGGCGGACCGCTTCGCCGCGGCGACCCACGCCCTGCGGCCCTGGCTGGCGGCGGTGGACGGGGCGGCCCTCGAGCTGGAGAGCCTCACCAGCGGCAAGGTGGCCTCCGGTCACGCAGCCGGCGCGGTTCGGGATTTGCCCTTCGCTGACCTCCTCCCCCTCGGCGCCGCGGCGGACCTGGGTTTGGTGACGGCGGCGGAGAGCGGCGGCTACCGGGTCCACGTGATTGGCGACGACGGCGCCGCCGACCTGGCGGTGATGCGGCCGGCCGTGTCCCCCGGGGGACCTGTGCGCCGGGCGGTGTGGAACAACGTGTCGATGCCGGCGGGTTCCCGGGGCTGGGTCGATGTCGACGATGCCGTCGCCGCCCTAGATCTGAATATCGACGACGACGGCGACGGCGCGGCGGACCGTGTGGTGGCGTCGGCGGCCCAGTCGCTGGCGCCGAGGCCCTTCGAGGTGATCTCGGCGGTTCAGAACGCCGAGGTGGATCCCTCCGGGCACGTGGTGGACGTCCTCTTCAGCGGCGACCTCGACCTGCGCAGCCTGACCCCGCGGGATCCTGCACGCTTCCTCCTGCCGGAAAAGGTGTCGAACGGCGGCATCACGCCGATGGAGGCGAACGTCGGGGGCGGCGTGCTGGGGCAGCCCGAAGTGGAGAACCCCCTCGCCGGCATGTTCAACCCGCGGGTGGTGCGGGTGGTATTCGACAACCCCCTGTCGCCCTACACGACCCACGATTTGACGGTGGCCGACGTCGCCAGCGCCGTCGGCACCCCCCTCGGGCAGCAGGTGGTGGCGGTTCAGACCACAGTCCTTCAGCCTGGGGCTCGGGTGGAGGGGCAGGTTCTGGACCCCTACGGTCAGCCGCTGCCCTTCGCCGAGGTGGCCCTCTACGAGACCGATCTCTCCGGAGTGGGCAACCTGGCGGACTGTGTGCGGCACCGCACCGCCGCCGTCCGCGCCGACGGGGAGGGGCGATTCGCCTTCGACTACGTTCGCCAGACCGCGTGCTCCGACGTCTTCACCCTCGAAGCCCGCGCTGTTTCGGGACCCCACCACGGCAAAGCCCGGGGCCGCGTGCGATTCGCCGGCGGCGTCCAACAGCTCGACGTTGTCATGCTGGGGCGCGGTGTCGTCCGCGGCCGGGTCACCTACGACGACGGCACCGTGCCGACGGGCCTCCGGGTGATGGCCCACAACCCCGTTTTCGGCGAGGGGCGCCGCGCCTGGGTCGACGACCAGGGCTTCTTCCGCATGGCGGAGGTGGTGGTGGGCACAGTGACGCTGCTGGCCTACGACGACCAGGGCAACAAGGTCTACGCCACGATCGAAGTTCCCACCGCCGGCGCCGAGGTGGAGAGGAACCTGGTGATGATCCGCCGGCCCGACGCTGCCACCGGCTCGGTGCGGGGTCGCGTCACCTCCCTGGATACCGGTGAGCCCGAGGCCGACGCCTACGTGGCCCTCTATGTGGACGGCGGCCGCGCCGGGGTCACCCGCACCGACGCCGAAGGCCTCTTCGACTTCGGCGTCGTGCCGGCGGGGGCGGCGGAAGTGGAGGCCTTCGACGCCGAGACCGGCCGCCGCGGCGCCCAGTTCTTCTTCGAGATCGACCCCGACGAGGCCGAGGTCGTCGAGCTGCAGCTGCGGGACGACAGGGGCTCGGTGGAGGGATACGTGCGGCGGATCCGTGAAGACGGCTCGGTGGAGCCGGTGGTGGACGCCGTGGTCTGGGTGGAGGGCCTGCCCTTCAACACCACCACCGACGCCGCAGGTTTCTACCGCCTCGACGACGTGCTCACCGGGGTGCGCCGGGTCAACGCCGCCGACGTCCCCCGCGGCGCGGCCACCCACGTGTCGGCATCGATCCAGACCGGCACCGTGCAGCGGGCGGACCTCTACTTCGAGGACGACTTCGTACCCGCGGGAGGTCTTCTCGGAACGGTGCTCGACGAAAGCGGGCAGCCGGTGGCGGGGGCCCGGGTCCACCTGGCGGACGGCTATTGGTCGACCCGCTGGCACCACGAGGTCTACACCGACTCCGAGGGCAACTTCCGCATCGAGGACCTCGAACCGGGGGTCTACGGCGTCCACGCCATCGACGGCGCCAAGGGGGGCATCGGCTTCGGCGAGATCCGCTTCGCCGGCGACAGCGACCACGTGACGGTGCGCTTCAAGAGCGGCTTCATTCGCGGCCGGGCCTTCCTCACCCAGGCCGGCGGCGAGGTGGGGGTGCGCTCCACCGTCGTCTACCGCCACGTGGAGGTGGTGCCGGAGTGGGACCTGGTGTCGGTGATGCCCGACTTCCGGACCCTGATCACCGAGGACGACGGCACCTTCGAGATCCCGGCCCTCTACGGCCCCTACGAGATCTACGTCCACAATGCCTTCCACGGCTCCAAGCGTCGGAGCGGCACCCTTGACGAAGTTACCCCCGAGCTGGAGTTCGAATTCCTCCCCAACGGCGCCATCCACGGCGTGGTGCTGGGGGACGATGGCGCGACCCCGGTCCCCGGGGTGGAGGTGACCCTGCGGGGCGGTCCCTTCTCCGACTACGTCCTCACCAGCGACGTAGACGGCGCCTTCTCCTTCGAGCTGGTGCCCCCGGGGCGGTACTCCATCACCGCCGTTTCGAACGAGGGGGTGATCTTCCGCAAGCAGCGCATCTACGCCCGCCTGCGGGGGCACGGCACCGAGATGGACGTCGAACTGGTGCTGCCCAAGCAGGGAACGGTCCTCGGCTGGGTGGAGGACGCCGACGGCGCTCCCGTGCCGGGGGCGGTGGTGACCCTCAAGGAGCGGGGCTATCCGTGGCGCAAGCTGGTCCACAACGCCGACGACGAGGGGATCTTCGCGTTCGACAACATTTTCGAGGGGGATGTGACCCTGTCGGCCCGGGCGCCGTCCCTCGGCAACCTCGGCGGCAAGACTTGCGTCGAGGTCGTCGAGGAGGGGCAGGAGGTCTGGGGCGTCGTGGAGCTGGAGGGCACCGGCGAGGTCACCGGCATGGTGACGAACCCCGAGACCGGCGAGCCGGTGGCCAACGCTCGGGTCAAGATCCTCACCAGCGACCTGGCCCAGAGCTTCGTCGACGCCACCAACACCGACGGAGACGGGATCTACCGCTTCTCCGAGCTGAAGCTGCGGGACTACCGGATCCACGTGTTCGACCCCACCACCGGCCGCCACGGCAAGGGCGGCTGGGTGGAGGTGGAGTCCCACGGCCAGGTGGTGACGGAGGACGTGGTCCTCGAAGCCCGCGGCGTGGTGGAAGGGCACCTCTACAACCCGCCGTCGAACCAGGCGGTCCCGGGCCGCACGGTGCGGCTGTGGAGCCGGGGTCTCAAGTGGTTCAACACCTACGCCTCCACCGACGTCGACGGCTACTTCGAGTTCGAAGGCATCCCGGAGGGGGACTTCAGCCTCTACGCCGGGGTCGACGGCCGCCGCGCCCGGGGCGACGGCGGGATCCGGGAAGAGGATCAGCGGGTGACCGTGGATCTCTACCTCGAACGGCTGGCGGGGCTCACCGGCCGGGTTTTGGGGCCGATGCGGGCCGACGGCAGTCCCGGCGACCTGGTGGAGAACGTCAACGTCTACGTCCAGACCAGCGGCGGGCGGGTGATCGCCGCCACCACCGACAACCCCTTCGAGCTGGGGGACATCCTGCCGCGGCGGGTCTACTCCCTGTGGGGCCGGGAGCTGAACGGCCTGCACCGGGTGCGGGAGGACTTCCGGCTGCGGGAAGGGGAGGTGCGGGACGTGGACCTCGTAATGCGGGCGGTGGGCTCGGTGCGGGTGGAGGTTCGGACCGCCTCGGGGACGCCGGTGCCGGGGGCCGACGTGCGCCTCACCAACTGGTACAGCCACGGTAACGGCCGGCCCACCGACGTCATCGGCAACGTCTACAAGAATCATTACGGCAACACCGGCGACGACCACGCGGTCACCTTCCAGGAGCTGCGCCAGGGGCGTCTGCGGGCGAAGGCGGAGGATCCGATCACCGGCCTCAAGGGCTCCAAGTGGGGGACCCTGGAGTGGGACGGCGAAGAGGTGGTCTTGGCGGTGGAGCTCCAGCCCAGCGGCACGGTGCGGGGCCAGGTCTTCCTGTCGGACGGCGTGACCCCGGCGGCGGGGGCCATCGTCGCCCTCGACGCCGCCAGCCGCGACTGGCAGCTGGTGGCGGCGGACGACGAGGGGCGCTTCGACTTCGACGCCGTGCCCCTGGGGGACTACGTGCTGATCGCCCAGGAGGAGTTGGGGCTCGGGGAGTTCGAGGCCCGGGGGGAGCTGACGGCGGACCTCGAGGTGGACGACCACGTCCTGATGCTGGACGACGCCGACCCGCGGGTCCTGGAGATCGACCCGCCCTTCGGCGCCCGGGACCTGCCCCTGTCGACGGCGATCACCGTCCGTTTTGACGAGCCCCTCCGCCGGTGCACCAGCTGCGGCGACTGGTTCAAGCTCAAGAACCTGGCGACGGGCTCGAACATCGGCATGGGCGTCGCGTGGGCCGACGGTGACGCGACGGTGGTGTTGACGCCGTCCTCCCTGGCCAGCGGCACCGCCTACAAGCTAACCATCACCGACGAGGTGGAGGACCTGGCCCGCCGCAACCTGGACGAGCGGGTGGTGAGCGCCTTCTACACCGCCGATGTCATCGCCCCCGCCGTGATCGGAGTGGACCCGCGGGCCGGCTCGGTGCAGGTGGCGGCCGCCCGGTCCATCGAGGTGACCTTCTCGGAGCCGGTGGAGCTGGATTCGCTGTCCGGCGCCTTCCAACTGGTGGAGCTGGGTACAGGAACAGCCAAGACCCTGACGGTTCAGCCGTCCCTCGACGGCCGTCGCGCGGTGCTGGCGGCGGTGGGGGGGATGGCATCCGACGAGCATCTCGAGCTGCGGGTCACCGGTGTGAGGGACGGTTCCGGCAACACCATGACCGGCACCTTCGTCTCCGATTTCTGGACCGTCGACACCACGGCCCCCTCCTTGGGGTGGCTCTCGCCGTCGGCGGGGCAGGTGTTCACCGCCGGCGACACCATCGAGGTGACGGCGGACGTGTCCGACGCCCGCGGCGTCGCCGAAGTGCGCTTCGCCCTCGGGGAATGGACCGCCGTCGTTACCGCAGCGCCGTTCACGTGGACCGTGCCGGCGCCGGTCATGGAGACGGCCGGCGAGGTGGCGATCACCGCCGAGGCGGTGGATGTCTTTGGCAATGTCGCCTCCGCCGAACGTGGCATCTGGGTGGAGCCCTTGGACAACGCCGCCCCACCGACGGTGACGGCGGGTTGCCCGGCGGTGGCGGACCTGGTGGCGCCCGGGGTGGCTCTCGCCGTCTCCTTCGTCGCCGCCGACGACATGGCGGTGGAGAGCGCCTGGCTGCGGGTGGACGGCGAGGTGGTGGACCGCCTCACCCCCGTTGATCTGCCGTCGACGGAGGTGGCACTGACCTGGACGCCGCCGGCGGACGCCGCACCCGGCCGGGTCTTCTCCGCCGCCCTCGAAGCGCGGGACTTCGCCGGCAACGTCACCACGGTGCCCATGACCCTGGGCGTGCCGAACGGGCGTCTGCTGGTGGGTGACCAGGCCCTCGATCCCTCCGGCGAAGCCACGTTCCTCGCCGCCGGGCGATTCGACCTGGCGTCGACTCTGTGGCTTCCGAGCCTTGTGCTCCTCCAGGGGGCGGAGCTGGTGGCGGCGGAGGGTGCCGATCTCGACCTGGCTTCCGAGCTGCGGGTCCAGTGCGATGCGGTGGCGACCTTCGGCGGGGCGACGGTGGGTGACGGGACCGCCGGGGACCTGGTGATCGAATCCGGCGCCGCGGTGGCCGGCCACGCCGACCGCGGGCTGCACTTGTCGGCGGGCCGCCTGGTGCTCGAAACCGGCGGCGTCCTCGACGTCCACGGACTCGGCTACGGCCGCGGCACCCAGGGGACGGGGGGCGTCGGCGGGTCGCCCGTCGGCGTTGCCGGGGCGTCTCCCCAGCGGGGGGGCAGCCACGGCGGCCTGCCGGGCACCGGTTCCGGCCAGCCCGGGGAGATCTTCGACAGCGTTTACTGGCCCACGGAGGGCGGCGGCGGCGGCGGCAGCACCTACGTCACCGACGGCTTCGACGCCCTCGGCGGCGACGGCGGCGGCGTCCTCGCCATCGACGCTGCGGAGGTGGTGCTCGACGGCCGGATCCTCGCCGGCGGCGACCCGGGCCGCGATCACAAAGGGGGCGCCGGCGGCACCGTGCGCATTCGGGCCGACGTCTTGACCGGCTCCGGCACCGTCGACGCCACCGGCGCCGACGCCGAGCAGAGCGCCGGCGGCGGCGGTCGGGTGGCTCTATGGGCGGCCCAGACCCTCACCTTCGACGCCGCGGCCCAGGTGGACGTGCGGGGCGGGCGGGACACCCTTGGCCCGGAGAACCACGCCGCTCCGGGGACCGTCTTCGTCCACCGGCCGGGGGCCACCTACGGCGACCTGTGGATCGACAACGGGGTCGACGGCCAGGGGGCTCCTCGGAGCGGTACCGAGACCCCACTACCGACCCTCGGCGGCGGCGCGGCGGTGACCACCCAGGCCGCCGGCGCCGACCTCTGGCTGACCACCCCGGGAACCCGCCGCGCCCGCTGGCTCGGCGCGTGGGTCCGCCTCCAGGGCGGCGACGGCGCGGATCTCGGGACCTTCCGGGTCCTGGAGCGGGACGGTCACCGACTCCTCCTGGAGGGGGCCTCCGCCGTCGTCGGCGCGGCGTCCTACCAGGGGGTGTACCGCTTCGACGAGCTGGGCCTGGGTGACGGCGTCGAGCTCCTGGCGGACGATCCCATTTCGGTGACGGCCCTGCGCCTCGAAGGGGACTCCGACCTCGATGTCGATCTGGAAGTGGATGCCCTGGAGATCGCCGGCGGTCGCCTTACGACCCTGCGTCGACCCCTGGTGGCGGAATCCGCGGTCATCCGTAGCGGCGCCACTGTCCGCGGCGTCGCCAGTGTGCCCCTACGCCTCGACATCGCCGGTATCCTCACCGTCGAAGCGGGGGCGGTGCTCGACATGGATGGCCTGGGCTACGCCCGGGGCAGCGGTTCCACCAACTACCACGGCGTCGCGCCGCTGAACGTGGTGGGGGCGGGCCGCGAAAGCGGCGGCAGCCACGGTGGCGTTGGCCGGCGGGATCCGAACTACCCCGAGGGTGAGCTCTTCGACAGCGTCTACCGGCCGACCCTCGGCGGCGGCGGTGCGGGCAGCTATCGGGCCGCGGACACCCATCAGGTTACGGCCGGCGGCGCCGGCGGCGGCGTGATCCACATCGAAGCCGGGGAGCTGGTGCTCGACGGCGAGCTGCGGGCCCGCGGCGACGACGGGGCCGGAGACTTCGGCGGTGCCGGCGGAACGGTCCACGTGGTAGCGGCTCGCCTGACAGGCACCGGCACCATCGACGCCCGCGGCGCCGACGCCCACGAGTCCGGCGGCGGCGGCGGCCGCGTGGCCCTTTGGGTCGACCTGCTCGACGGCTTCGATCCCAAGGCCCAGGTGGCGGCCCGCGGCGGCCTCGACACCGCCAACACCGACCTCTACGCCGGGCCCGGCACGATCTACCTGCACGACTCCGGTTCGGTGGATGGCACCTTGGTGGTCGACCACGGCTTCGATCCGGCGGTGGAGCCCATCGCCCGCCTCGACGCGGCCCTGCCGGCCCTCGGCTCGGGGACACCGTTGTCGGTGCTCCCCCAGGGTGACGATCTGCGGCTGACCCTAGGGGCCGAAACCCCAACCGCCCGCTGGCTCGGGGTGCCGGTGGAGCTGCTGGACGCCGGAGGCGCCGTCCTCGGCACCCACGGGGTCCTCACCGTTGAGAGCGCCGACCTGGTGCTGGGTGGCGGGGCGGATCTAGCGGCGGACGTCGCCACTTACCGTGGCGTCTACCGCTTCGACCGCATCGAGCTGGGGCACGGTGTGGTCCTGGCGGCGGGACCGGACGCCACGTCGGCGGACCGACTCGTCCTCTCCGGAGATACCGCCCTCGTGGGGGATCTCCAGGCCCACGATATCGATGTCGGTGCCGGTGCCTACCTGCACCCCGTAGCGGACGGTGTACCCCTGCGGCTCAACGCCACCGGGACCCTCACCGTGGCCGCCGGCGGTCGCATCGACGCCACCGCCTACGGCTATCGCGGCGGCCGGGCCACCGGCGCGGGGGGCGCCGCCCCTACAGGCGTGGCGGCCGCCAAAAAGTACTCTGGAGGCAGCCACGGCGGCCGCGGCGACTCGGGGGACGGCTTCGGCCAGAACCCCGGTGAGGTCTTCGACAGCGTCTACCGGCCGATCTACGGCGGCGGCGGCTCCGGTGCCAGCAACTCCGGCATCAACGGCGGCGACGGCGGCGGCGTGATCGAGATCGACGTAGCCGAAGCGGTCGTCGACGGCGAGATCCGCTCGAACGGCGGCCCCGGTGAGGATGGCCGCTACGGCGGGGCCGGAGGCACCATCGTCCTGCGGGCGGATCGCCTGGCGGGGACCGGCCGCATCGACGTTTCCGACACCGGCGGCCGGTACACCGCCGGCGGCGGCGGTCGCGTCGCCCTCGACGTCCAGCTGCTGGACGGCTTCGACGTCGGCGCCCAGGTAAGCGCCGGCGGCGGTGCCTACGTCGACTCGAACCCGGGGCAGGCGGCTCCGGGGACGGTCCACGTGATGACCGTCGGCTCCACCCACGGCACCCTGTGGGTCGACGGTGAACAGGCGGCGGCGGAGCTGCCGTACCGCACCACCCTTCCGATCCTCGGCGAGGGGACCCTCGGCCTTGTGGAGATCGACGGCGCCGATCCGGCCCACGCCTGGGTGGAACCGGCGGACCCGGCGGCGCAGTTCAGCCTCGGCGTCACCGGCATGTGGGTGCGGGTGAACGGCGTCGACCACCGGGTGCTGGAGGAAGCCCCCTCCCGCCGGCGGGTGCTCCTGGAGGGGGCCGCCGGAGCCGTGTCGGTGGGGGACCCCTACCGCGGCGTCTACAAATTCGACGCCGTCCACGTCGACGGCGGCGCCCACCTGGAATTGCTGGACTTCGACGAAGTGGGTTCGTGGCACGTGGCCCCGGACTCCCAGCTCTCCCGCCTCGACCAGAGCGCTCCGGTGATCGGCGCGGTGACTCCGACGAACGGCGCGGCCATTGCCTCCGGAGAGCCGCTGGGGATCGCCGCCGTCGTCACCGACGACCGCGGGGTGACCTCGGTCACTTTCACCTTCGACGGTCTCCAGCACGTCGACGACGGGGAACCCTACGCTTGGGGCCTGCGAGCCCCCCGGGTCGCCGCGCCGACGGAGTTCGTCCTGCGGGTCGAGGCGGTGGACGACGAGGGGAATTCCTCCACTGCGGAGCACACCGTCACCGTCACCCCCAGCGCCGACGCCCAGGCCCCGTGGGTCCAGCTCGAGCCCTGCCCGCGGACCGGGGAGTGGGTGGAGCCGGGGGTGGAGCAGCCCATCGCCTTCACCGCGGGTGACGACACCCTTCTGGAGCGTCTCTCCCTCGAAGTGGACGGCGCCGAGGTAGCCCTCTACGAGCGGGTGGATCTGGCCCAGCTCGGCCACGTCTTCCCGTGGACCGTCCCCCCGGGCGCCGCTGCGGGTCAGGTGTACACGGTGACGGTCCGCGCCGTCGACTACGGAGGCGGCGAGGCCACGGCGGTGCTGTCGCTCCAGGTACCGGCTTTGCCGATTCGGGCCCCCGGCAGCGTCGACGCCGCCGTCGACGGCCAGGATCTGGTGCTCGGCGCCGGGATCCACACTGCGGTCTCTACTCTCCGGCCGTCATCCCTCACCCTCCTGCGGGGTGCGGAGCTAACCGCACCGGCCCACGCCGATCTGGAGGTCAGGATGTCTGGAAACCTGACGATCCAATGCGGCGGTGCCGTCGATCTCGACGCCCGGGGCTATCCCGGCGCCGTCGGCGGCGGAGGGGGCACCGTTCCCGCCGGCGTGGGGGGCGCGGCGGACAACGCGGGCGGTTCCCACGGCGGCTTGGGCTGGTCCGGTGACCAGTCCGGATCGCCAGGCGAAGTGTACGGCAGCGTCTATTTCCCGGGTCTTTCGGGGGGCGGCGGCGTCGGCCACGTCTCCGGCAACCCTGGAGGCGCCGGGGGCGGCGTCGTGATCCTCGAAGCAGCCCACGTGGTCCTCGACGGCGAGGTCACCGCCCGCGGTGAGACCGCCGACGCCGACGTCGACTACGGCCGCTACTACCGGTCCGGCGCCGGCGCCGGTGGCACCGTTCACCTCACGGCGGTGAGCCTGTCGGGGGTGGGCGCGATCGACGTCTCCGGCGGCCACCACCAGCGCCACGGAAACGCCGGCACCGGCCACGGCGGCCAAGGGGGCGGCGGCCGGGCGGCGCTCTATGTCGACGATGTTTCGGCCTTCGATCCCGCTCAGAAGGTGCGGGCCGCGGGCGGCGCCAAGCTCCGTCTCGATGGCACCATCACCTCCGAGGCGGGGGCCGGCACGGTCTTCGTCCTCGACGCCGACGCCACCTACGGCGACCTCATCGTCGATCAGCGCAGCGCCGGCGGTTACGGCATCGGCGAGACGCCCCTGCCGCCCATCGGCTCCGGAAGCCTCGGCGCGGTCACCGCCGACGGCGTGAGCCCGACGGACGCCTGGATCGAACCCGCCGACCCCGCGGCGACCTTCGGCTTCGGCGTCGTCGGCGCCTGGGTACGGATCGGCGGCGTCGACCACCGGATCCTCGACCAGTCCGCCGACCGGCGCCAGCTCCTCCTGGAAGGGGCCGCCGGTTCGGTGCAGGTGGGGGAGGCCTACCAGGGGGTCTACAAGTTCGACTCCCTCACGGTGGCCGGCTCCGCGGTGCTTGACGTCGTCGATCTCCTTCAGGACGGCGCGTCGGCCCTGGCGGTCGAGACCCCGGTGCCCTCCGGCGATTTGGTGGAGGGTGGAACCGTGGACTTGGCGGTGACCTTCACCTACAGCGACCTGGAGCGGACCCACACCGCCACCGTCGACTGGGGGGAAGGGGCCGGACCGCAGGCGGTGGGCCTCACCGAGGCGGACGGTGCCGGCAGCCTGGCCACCAGCCACGTCTACCTGCAGGACGGCTCCTACGGCGTCGAGGTCTGCGTCGCCGACGACTACGGACTCACGGCCTGCTCCTCGGGGACGTCGGCGGTGGCCAACGTCCCGCCGACGGTGCCCACCCTCGGCCCCATCGACCTGCGGGACTGGACCGTGGAGGAGTACCAGCGGGGCAGCCAGGGCCCCGCCGACTGGAACGTCGACGCCGACGGCCTCGGCGTCACCCAGGACGACAACTCCCAGCCGACGATCCTCTTCGGACCGGTGGTGCCCTATTCGAAGCGCCTGACCGGCGAGCTGCGGATGAACACCGACAACGATTGGGTGGGTTTCGTCTTCGGCTTCGAGCCGGGTGATACGACGAATCCGTCGGCGGACTTCCTGCACCTGTCCTGGAAGCGCACTGCCGAGAACGGCGCGGTGAAGGGCCTCAAGCTCTTCCGCATCACCGGTGAGCCGTCGAGCCTGACCCAGCAGATGACGGCGACGGACACCGCTCTCGTGGCGGAGGGGGCCACCCTCGGAGGCAGCGGTTGGCAGGAGGACCACACCTATGACCTCGCCTTCGAGCTCGACGGCGAGCGGTTCAGGATGTGGGTGGACGGCTCCCTGGAGATCGATGTCCAGGATCCCGACTTCGGCGCCGGCCGGCTGGGGTTCTACAACTACGCCCAATCCCACTCCCGCTACACCGCTTGGACGGTGGAACGTTTCATCGGCGAGGAGGGCCGTCCGGTGGACCTGGTGCGTCCCTTCACCGACGCCGGCGTCCTCGACGCCCACACCGTGTCGGTGGCCTGGGGGGACGGCGCCTTCGGAGCCGGCACGGTGGTGTCCGATGGCGGCTCCACCTGGGCGTCGGCAGCCCGCCCCTACGTCGACGACGGGGACTACCTCGCCCAGCTGTGCGTCGCCGACGGCGACGGGGGCTCCACCTGCCTGGATCTGCCGGTGCGGGTGGACAACGTTGCACCGGCGGTCACGGCGTCGTCGGCGCCGGTGTGGGTCGACGGTGAGGTGTCGCCGGTGGAGCTGGCCACCTACCTCGACCCCGGCACCGCCGACCTCCACACCGCCACCGTCGACTGGGGGGACGGCGGGCCCGTGGAGACAGTGCCCGTGGAGATCACCGGCGCCGGCGCCGGTCGGATCGTCGCCGGCCACGGCTACCTGGTGCCGGGGACCTATTCGGTGACGGTCTGCGTGGCGGACGACGACGGCGGCGAGGGCTGCGGATCGCTGGCCGTCACGGTGACCGCGTCGTCGAATCTGGCGGTGGGGGAGGTGCTCCCCGGCGCCGTGACGGAGGGTGACGAGACCACCTTCACGGCGTCCTTCGCCAACGTCGATTCGGCCCGCACCCACACCGCCACCTTCGACTGGGGCTCCGGCCCCGAGGCCGCGACGGTCAGCGAGTCCGGCGGCGCCGGCACGGCGTCGATCGTGCGGATCTTCGCCGACGACGCCTCCCCGGTCCCTGAGGTTTGCGTCACCGACGACCTCGGCGCCGAAGTCTGCCGCCAGACCGCGGTGACGGTGGCCAACGCCCCGCCGTCCCCGGTGGGTCCGGGGGCCGTCGACCTGGGTCCGTGGCGTAAGGAGGAGTACCAGCGGGGTTCCCTAGGAGGCTCCCGCTGGACCGTCAGCGCCGACGGCACCGTGGTCACCCAGGACAAGAACAGCCGACCGGCCCTGCTCTACGGCGACATCGACCCCTACTCCGTCCGCCTTTCGGGGCGCCTGCGGATGAACCAGGACAACGACTACGCCGGCTTCGCCTTCGGCTTCGAGCCCGGCGACACCGCCAGCGAGACCGGGGACTTCCTGCTGCTCTATTGGAAGAAGACCAACGACAACGGCGCCAAGAAGGGCCTCGCCCTGGTGCGTTTCGTCGGCCAGCCCGGCAGCCTGTGGACCCCCGAGGGGGCCGCCAACGTCGAAGTTCTGGCGAAGGGGGCGACCCTTGGGACCGTCGGCTGGTCGGCGAACCAAAGCTACGAATTCACCTTCGAGCTGGACGCCCGGCGGATCCGCGTGTGGGTGGACGGGCAGCTGGAGATCGACGTCGAGGACGACGACTTCGGCGTCGGCCGCTTCGCCTTCTACAACTACTCCCAGCAGCACTCGGAGTACCGTGATTGGACCCACCATGGCTGGTGGGGGGAAGAGGGCAGCCCCGTGGAAGTGGCCGTGGCTTTCGGCGACCCCGGCGCCGACACCCACACCGCCACCCTCACCTGGGGGGACGGGGGGGCAGACCCGGCCACCCTGTGGACCGACGACGGCCTCGGCTGGGCCGGAGGTGGCCACGCCTACGCCGCCGACGGTTCCTACACCGCCCAGCTCTGCGTGGACGACGACGACGGCGGATCCACCTGCATCGACCTGCCGGTCCGCGTCGACAACGCCGCTCCGGTGGTCACCGCCGCCGCACCCACCGGCTGGGTCGCCGGTTCCGCGACATCGGCGGTCCTGGCCACCTACGTCGACCCCGGCGCCGGCGACGTTCACACCGCCACCGTCGACTGGGGGGACGGGCAGAGCGAGGCCTTGGCGGTGAAGCCCACGGTGGCGGGCTCCGGCGAGGTGGAGGCGGGCCACGCCTACGCCGCCGCGGGGACCTACACCGTCGACGTCTGCGTCACCGACGACGGCGGCGACAGCCAGTGTGCCCAGCTCACCGTGGAGGTGACGCCGTGAGGCGGTCTATCCCCACCGGCCGCTCTCAGGCCTTTCTGGCCACCCATACCGCTCTGATCCGGAATCGCTTTTGGGAGGGATGTTTCATGTGGGAGGGATCCTTTGTGACTAGTTTTGATAGCCGCTCCGTTCGCCGCGGGTCGGCGATCCTGCTGGCCCTGGCGGCCTTCCTGCTCGGGGCCCCGGCCTGGGGGCAGGGACCCCAGATCGTCGACCTGGTGCCGGCGGACGGCACGCTTCTGGCGTCGGGGCAGGGGACCTTGGCCGGTCGGGTGACCGACGGGACGTCCTTCAGCGTCGACGGCGGTTCGGTGACCCTGGCGGGGGACGGCTCGTTCTCCTGGACCTTCGACCTCGGCGAGGGCCCGACGGTGCTGCAGCTCCACGCCGAGGGCCCCGGAGGGACCGTCGACCTCGGCCACACGCTGACGGTGGACACCCGGGCGCCGAGCTTCCAGGTTTCCCAACCGTCGTCCCCCACGGTGGGGTCGTCGCCGGTGACAATCTCGGGGACGTACCAGGAACCCCACCTCGACACGATCACGGTGTCGGGCGCCTCGGGCTCGGCGTCGGCGACGGCGTCGGGGGGCAGCTTCTCGGCCTCCCTGGCGCTGGTGGAGGGTCCCCAAACGGTGACGGTGACGGCGCGGGACGCCCTTGGCCACGAAGCGTCGGCGCCGGTGCTGATCGTGTTGGATTCGATGCCGCCGTCGATCGCCGTCACCGAGTCGGGGGCGCCGTTCTCCGCCGGCGTCTATGGCCGAACCGTCGCGCCGACGGTGAGCTTCTCCGACGCCACGGAGCTGTCGACGGAGGTGACGTTGGACGGCGCGCCCTTCGCGCCCGGGACGCCCATCGAGGCTCCAGGGCCGCACGTCCTGGCGGCGTCGGCCACAGACGCGGCGGGCAACACGAGCACCGCGTCGCTGAGCTTCACCATCGACCTCGAGCCGCCGACGATCGAACTGGTGACGCCGTCGGCGGGCACGGTGGTAGCGGTTCCGACGGTCGAGGTCGCCGTGACGACGACCGGCGCGACGTCGGTGCGGATCGGCGGCGTGGCGGCGACGGGGGGCGGTCCGTGGACGGCGACGGTGCCGCTGGTGGAGGGGGAGCTGGAGCTGCTGGTGGAAGCGTTCGACGACGCCGGCCACCGCGCCGAGCGTCGACACCGTATCGTCCGAGACACTCAAGCGCCGACGATCGCCGTCGAGGCGCCGACGGCGGGTGACGTGGTCCAGGCGGCCACCGTCACCGTCGCCGGTACCGCGTCGGACCTGCGGCTGCTGGAAGTGCGGGTGGACGGCCAGCTGGCGAACCTGGTGGGCGAGACCTTCCGGGCCGACGGGGTGGCCCTGGCGGAGGGTTCGAACACCATCGACGTGACGGCCACCGACAGCGTCGGCAACACATCCACGGCGCAGGTGACGGTCGTCCGCGATTCCGCCGCGCCGACGTTTCGAGTGCTGGTGGACGGCGCGCCCCTGGTGTCGGGGATGGTGTTTTCGGGCCCGGTGACGCCGATCATCGAGGTGGACGACCCCGGGGCGACGGTGGCGGCGACCCTGGACGGCGACCCGTTCACCTCGGGGACGGCGGTGTCTTCCGCCGGCAGCCACGAGCTGTCGGTGACGGTGACCGGGGCCGGGGGGGTGTCGGCGTCGACCCTGCGGGTCTTCGTCATTGATTCGGCG
>JBCDIS010000113.1:0-23393 GCA_038748685.1 Acidobacteriota bacterium
ACCCCGAGGACCAGGATCACGACGCCCCCGCCGAGCACGATGCGGATGGCCTCCTCGATAACCCCGCCGAATCCCAGCACATCCGGCAAGCCGGTCTGCCACGCCACCCATTCGAATCCGAGGTCCGTGGCCATGGACGGGCGGCCGGAGGTCAAGACGAGGATCCCGTCGCGGCTGCCGGGATGGATGCGGACCGCAGCGTTGACGGCCGGCTCGTTTTGGCCGTCGTGGCCGTAGACGTGGTCTCCATCCCCCGTCGGCGCGTAGAGGATGGTCCCGAGGCCCCAGATGTCGGCGCCGAAGGAGCGGCCGTGGGGCTCCCGCATGGCCCGGACGGTCTCGCCGTCCAAACCCCCCGGTAGCGAGGCGGGGTCGTTGAGCTGGGCGAGGACCAGCGTGGTCAGGTCCGCCGCCGTGCTCGCGAGGCCGGTGGCGGCCTTCGACGCATAGCTGTTGTGGGTGACGGCTCGCCCTTCGGCGTCGTAGGGCACGGTCACGTTGTCGAGCCCGTCCAGGTCGTCGTAGGTCGAGCGGGACATCCCCAGCGGGTCGAGGAACGCGGAGCGCACGTGGTCCTCGAAGCTCTGGCCGGTGATCTCCTCCACCAGCAGCTCCAGGATCAGGTAGCCGCCGCCGGAGTACTGCCACTCGCTGCCCGGGGGACGGGCGACGGCGATCGCGACTTCCTCGCCGGAGGACGCCCGGGGGTTGGCCAAGGACGCTTCCACACTCGGCACGGTCTCCCCGGGGAGGTAGTCGCCGAATCCCAGGCCGTCCGCCAGCCCGGCGGTGTGGGACAGGAGGGTCCGCCCGGTCACGCCGTCGTTGTCGAAGTCGCTGGGGGGCAGGCTCCAGCGGGTCAGGTAGGTGGACACCGGCCGGTCCAGGTCGAGCCGGCCGTCCTGGGCGAGGCCGAGAACCACCCAGGCGGTGATCCACTTGCTCAGGGAGGCGGTGGGGAAGAGGGTGTCCCGATCGATCTCTTGATCTTGGAACGCGAAGTGTTCATCGAAGACCTCGCCGTCTTCGATGAGCACCAAGGCCAGGTTGCCCCGCCCGTCGCGTTCGATCCGTTCGATGGCGGCGTCCATGAAAGCTGTTGCGTCCCCGGCGGGGGCCATCGACCGCAGCCACCAGCCGTCGAGGGCTCCATAGACGACCAGGACTGTCCAAAGGACCAGGGCGGCGAGGGTCAAGAGCGCGATCTTCAAATAGTGCATGGCGCATTCTCCTTCATGGGGCCTCGTCTAGCGACCTTGGCGGCGCGGGCTCGGCCCCGTGCCGGATCGGTTAAGTCGTTCGCCGTGGAGGGTTCTGCGTGCGAGTCCCCAGGCGGCTTCGCCGCGTTCTGACCGCGGTATGCTGGTCCGTGGAGGAGCCGAACCTCCGCCTTCTGCGGCCGGAGGCAGACCAAAACAAGAAACTTGGCCGGTTGGGCGGCTGAGAGGTAGTCAATGTCGACAGGGATTCGTCAGCTTACCCCGAACGATGTGTCCACGATGAGGGCGATGCTCGCGACCTTTGGCGAGGCCTTCGAAGACCCGGATACCTACGCCGCCAACCCTCCGGGGGACGCTTATCTGCGCCAGCGGCTGAGCGACGACACGTTCATCGTCCTGGTCGCTGAGCGCGGCGGAGAGGTGGTGGGGGGGATCGCGGCCTACGAGCTCCAGAAGTTCGAGCAGGAGCGTAGTGAGATCTACATCTACGACCTGGCGGTGGCGGAGGCCCACCGACGCAAAGGTATTGCCACGGCCCTGATCCAAGAGCTGAGGGCGGTGGCTGCCAAACGTGGGGCATACGTCATCTTCGTTCAGGCGGACACCGGGGTCGAAGACGAGCCCGCCATCTCGCTGTACACGAAGTTGGGGAGGCGGGAGGACGTCCTGCACTTCGACATCGCCGTCGGGGATAGAGGGAGCGGCGCCTAGGTCGTTAGCTCGAATTGGGGTGCGGAGCAGCCCGTAGAGAGCCAATCGAGACAGGTCGTGGGGCGGGAAGACTCATAGCAAGGAGGTCCCAAGTGAAGAGATCCCAGGCGAAGACGTCCCAGGCGAAGAAGGCCTGGAACCGAAGATGCGTCGCTCTCGGGACGAACCAGGCATGAGGGCCAACCATCCCCTTCGCACGTCGAAGGGCCGCCCCAACCCGGAGGATTCCGCGAACCGGAACTCCTGCATTTTGATGCTGGTGATCTACGTCGTGCTCTCCGTCGTCTACACCCTGGTGCTGCAGACCCGGATCACCGAGGCAGCCGTGCCCCTCGCGATGGTCATGGCGATCTTCGGCACGCTCTTCTTGGCCTCGTTGATCTCGGTCGTCGCGTGGCCGGGGGAGGTTCGCTGGCTGCGCTCCGCCATGCGCCGCGGGTGGCCCGACGACGGGGCCACCTGCGCCATCTCCGGCCGCCTCGTGGGTGAACCTGTTCCGGCACCGATTTCCGGCGAGCCGGCTCTGGCGTGGTCGGTGGACGTCTACACGTGGAGCTACAGCAGTACCCAGAAGCGCCGCCGGAAGGTCATCAAGGTCAAGGGCATGGGCCGGGTGCCGATGGTCCTCGAAGGTACAGCCGGCCGCGTGCATCTGGCGGGTTTGGTCGAGCTCGACGCCTCGGCCGAGCAACGGTGGAAGGCCGAGGAGGTGATGCCCGCCGCCGCCGGTCTGCGGGCCCGCGACGTCGCCAAGCCCTTCTCCGGCTCCCTCTCCGGCCCCGGAGCCGCCCTCGACGACTTCGGCACTCGGGACGATGACTACGAAATGGTGCGCTTCGATCCCAAAGGGGCAATCATGTCCGACGACGACGTCGAGGAGCGCCTGCTGCAACCCGGGCAGGAGGTCTGCGCCTTCGGCGTCTTCGACCGCCGCACCGAGACCTTGAAGGGACGGCGGGTGCTCGGCGTCGAGCGGATCCAAGTGCTGCCGGGCGGCCCGCGGCGGGTGGCGGCCCGGATCATGCGCAAGACGCTGCTCGGCCTGCTGGCTATGACGCTTCTCTTCCTCCTCTCCCATGGCCTGGTCGGCTGGGTGATCTTTACTTGAGGAGGCGGCGGGATCCCCACCCCTCGGAATCCGCCTAGGCTGTCCCGGATCGACGATGCCGGTTCCAAGCGGCAGAAACCCAGTTCAAGGAGGACCCATGGCCCGAATCCCCCTACTTGCCCTCGTCATCGCCTGCCTGGCCGTCCCATCCCTTGGTGCGGCGGCTGAGTCCGGCGACGCGTCCCAGACCGCTCGACTGAGGATCACGAACGGTTGCGACGAAGCGATATCGATCTTCTACAACATCGGAGATGGGGGCGGTTCGTTCTCCGGCACGGCCCCGGCGAATCCCACCGTGCTCGCGGCGGAGGGCGACTTCATCGACTACGCAATTCCAGACATCGGACTGGCGGCGACTCGGTTTTGGCCGGGCTACGACTGCAACGCCGATGGGGTCTGCTCGATCGGCAGCAGCGGCGGGCCGGGCCTTGCCTGTTCCTCCGACGGATGCGCCCCCCCCGTCGATTCGAAGTTCGAGGGGACCTTCGGATGCCTGCCCTCGGTGAATCCGGACGACTGTCAGAAGAACCCCTCCGGTCCGGGGAACTTGACCACGGAGGACAACTGGGACACCTCCATGGTCGATGGCTACACCCTTCCCTACCAGGTGGAAGTGAAGGGGACCTGCGGCACCGGTCCCGAGAACGGCGTGATCGACTGCACGGGCCTCAAGTGGTCGGACTGCCCGACGGACGAGGACCTCAGCGACAACGGCACCTACCCGAGTCTGACCGACGTGGATCTGGTGCTCACGGACCCCGGCACGTCGGACACCGCCGGCTGCTACTCACCGTGCTCCAAGCTGACCATGAACAACTGGGGCAACTCCCCCACGTGGCAGCCCAGCGACCCACAGGCGGCCCCATACTGCTGCGCCGGCACCTACGGCACCAGCTCCGCGTGCAACGCCGGCCCGGTTCCGAGCACGACGTACGTCCAGACCATTCACAAGGACTGCCCGCAGACCTACGCCTACGCCTACGATGACGGCGTCGGCCTATGGACCTGCCAGGCAGGACAAGCGGTGTATGAAGTGACCTTCTACTGCCCGCAGTAAAGGCGGAATCAGGAACCGCCGCCTGTCGCGGGTTTGGCGTCCTCCGGCGCCGGCGGCATGCGGCCTTGGATCCAGGCGGCGAGCTGGTTTTCTGGATCCAGGTCGGTAGCCTTCTTCAGAGCCTTCCTGGCCGCGTCGTGGTTCCCCACCTGTAGCTCCACCTGGGCCCGGAGGGCGTAGGCGTCGGCGAAGTCGGGGTGGAGGTCGTGGAGGGCGAGGAGCACGGCCCGGGCGGTGTCGCCCTGGTCGGCGTCGAGCTGGCGACGGGCGAAGCGGAAGAGGGCTTCGGGTCGCAGGTCGTAGCGGCCGGCGCCGGCGTGGGCGGAGCGCAGTTCCAGGAACCGCTCCACCACCGCCGCGGAGCGGGCCTCGGGGGTGGCGGTGGACGGTGGGCCAGCGGCGTCCGCGAGCTCGTCGAGGATCGGGCGAGGAGGGCGGGCCATGCCGCGGTGGCAGGTGAAGCAGGCGACGGTGGGGGGCGCTTCGTCGCTACCCCTGGACTCGGCGGTGGGCAGGGACGCCAGGGACCCGTTGCGGATCCCCTCGACCATGCGGACCATCTCCCGCGCCGTGTGTTTGGCGGCTCGGTCGTCGGCGGCGAAGTCGGTGCCCACCCGATCCCGAGCGTCGACGTGGCAGTGGGTGCAGCGGACCCCGAGGGCGGAGGTCCAGGACCGCATGATGACAAGGAGGTCCGCCCTGGAGATCTCTGGATCGAGGACCTTCAGGTTCGAGAACGACTCGGGGATCTGTCCGCCGGCGGGCACGGAGACGAGGGCCGCCGCGAGGGCGACGAGAACGGAGACGCGGACCTTGGACGCTACGGGCATGGGACCTCCAGAAGCCCATTGTAGTGGCCCGCCCCGGCCCTGCCCAGGGACCGGGCAGTGTTGCGGGATCCCTTGGCATGGGGATCCGGGTCCTGGGCGGGGGAACGGTTCGAAAGGTCGGTTTTTCGGGGCGGACGGCGGGTTCGGAGCGGCTTGGGCGCGGTCCTGGCCCTGGCATCTCCATTGCTCTTCAGGAGCCTTGGGCGGCGAGTCGCCGTCTCCGTTGTTCCATGTCTCCAAGGGGATCCCCACGTCATGCATCGAGCCTCTACCTTCTGCCTGCAGCCGCCGGGTGTGTCCTTTGGCTACTACGTGTACAAGGCTCTCCGACAGCAGGACCTCACCACCGGCGACATGCGGGCCCTGTACGCCCAGCTATTCCAGGGTCAGGAGATTCCGCTGGACGGGGACTACTTCGAGGAGTCGCCTGACCTCGACTACCTGCTTTCATACTGGATGGGTCGGTATTACGGAGTGTTCTGAGTCGAGCCTCCGTTCTACGATCCCCGGGGCGCCTTCGAGCGCCCCTTTTTTTGTCTTGAGGGACCGGCCCTCTTGGTCTCCGAAGCGGTCGCCCACCTTTACGGGGTCTTCACCTTCGGGGCCCGCGAATCCCCTACAATCCGCAGGGTCCTGTTTCGAATCTGACCGTACGGGGAATCCGTGGTGCGAAATGCCGTCTATCGAAACGCCGTCCGCCGGTACGGCGTCGAATTCGTCGGGACGTTTTTTCTCGTCCTGACCATCGCGCTGGTGGTGGCGCCGGGGCATGCCGGACCGTTGGCCCCCCTCGCCATCGGCACGGCCCTGGTGGGCCTCATTTTCGCCGGCGGCCACATCTCAGGCGCCCACTACAATCCGGCGGTGACGATCGCGTTCCGACTGCGTCGCCGATGCTCGACGGTGGACATGGCGGCCTATTGGGTGGCCCAGGGACTCGCCGCGGCCGCCGCCGCTGCGGTGGCCGGCTACCTGCTGCCGGCGGCCCACGGTCCGGCGGTGGCAAGGTCGACGGGCCCCCTGGTGGCCGCCGAGCTGCTGTTCACCTTCCTGCTCTGCTGGGTGATCCTCAACTGCGCCATCGCCAAGGGTACCGAGGGCAACCCGTTTTATGGCCTCGCCATCGGCTTCACGGTGACCGGGGGGATCTGGGCCGTGGGTCCGATCTCGGGGGCGGTGTTCAATCCGGCGGTGGCCCTGGGGCTGTGTCTCATGGACCTCACCCCGTGGGGCCAGCTGGGGCCCTACGTCGCTTCCCAGGTGGTGGGGGCGCTAGCCGCCGTCGCAGTCTTCGTCGCCACCGCCGAAGACTGAGGGTCTTCAGGAACGGGTCCGGCGGTCGGCCGCCGGACCCGTGGGGGGTAAAGCGTCAGACCGTGACGCCGCCGCCGTCGCCGGCGTTCAGACACTCGACGAGGAAGCCGTCGATCTGGCCGCCGCCGAAGGAGCCGTCGGGGTTCACCGTCTCGGTGTGCTCCTCGTTCTCCGCCTGGCCGTTACCCTGGTTCGGGTCGTCGACGTAGGTGATCTCATACTGGCCGTTGTCGTAGCAGGTGATGGAGGTGACCATGCCGATGTGGCCGCCGCCGCCGTTCCAAGAGATCAGGACCTCCACGTCCTTGCCCGCGTCCAGCGCGTCCTGGATGCCGCCGAGGTCGATGCCGCCGCCGGCGGTGGTGGTGACCTGGGTGACCCGGGAGACCGGCAGCTCACGGCCGTGCCAGCTGACCCGGTCCTTCGTCTCGATCACCACCGCCTCCAGCAGGTAGATCAGCTCGGTATCGAGGTCGAGGCCGTGGCACTCGGCGAACTTGGCCTTGCCGGCGACGATATCGTCGTCGGACGTGCCGCCGGGGGAGGTGGTGCCCATCTTCTCGTACAGCTCTTTGTAGATGTCCTGGACGTCCGGCAGGTCGACTCCGGCGTTGTCCGCCATGTACTTGATCGAGCGGGCGACGGCCCCCGGGGCGCAGCCGTCGATGTCTTCGTCCACCTTCGGCAGGTCGTCACCGGATTGGCTGGTGGAGGCGGGGCGCGGGGCCTCGGCGGGGGCGGCGTCGACGCCGCGGCCGGGGTAGAAGGAGGGACCCACCCACGGCCCGATGGTGTAGGGCAGGGTGGAGGTGCCGGAACCGCCGCCGCGGCCGCCGGTGAGGTAGTCGGTGAGGGGCACCCGGGCCCGCGCGTTGGGGGAGCCGGGGTCGGAGGACAGGGGGGCTCCGGTGACGCTGAGCCGGTAGAGCAGCTTGGGAACACGGGTCCCGTTGGGGGTCGTGAGGTCGAACTGCACGCTCGGGCTCGAACCCAGCATCAAGGCCTTGCTTTTGTACTGGTGGTAGAGGTTCTGGACCGACCACTGGTACGTGGCGCCGCCGTCGACGCTGGTGGTGATATTCACGTAGCCGCCGCGGCCGGTGAAGAGGGCGGCGCTGGCGTCGGAGAAGAACACTTCAGCCTCACCGACTTTGGAGTCCTTGATCAGGACGCTGCCGCTGGCGTCCAGCCAGTTGAGCTGGCGGAAGGCCACGCGGACGCCGTGGGTGGCGGCCTTCGACCCGAAGTCGAGGACCTGATCCTGGGCTGGTCCGGGGCCGGGTCGACCGGCGGGGTCGATCTGGGCGGTGGCGCCGAAGGCGAGCGCCGCCGCCAGCAGCACCAGAGCGGGAACGCCGAGCCAGCGGAGGGGGAGCGAGGGGACGAGCTTCTTCATGGGAACCATCCTTTTCGGTTCTGCGGATACGGAACCCCCGACCCGACGTCGAGCCGAGAGGTGAGTTCCCAAACTGTCGGACCCATATAGAAGAAGAACCATAGGACCATAGCAGCGAAGATTGAACTTCGCAACTGGCCTTGTCAGCTGGATGCGTCTGGGACGGCATCTCCCGTTGTTTAGGAGCCAACATCAAAGTTGACTTTTGGGGTGAAATAGAAAAGATATATTGGAAGTTCCGAAACTCTAGCCCCCCACCAGGAGGTAAAACCATGGTCAGAATCCGTCCAGAGTTCAGCCTATGTCTCGGAGTCGTTTTCGTACTAGTGTGCCTGTGGGTGGTTCCCGCCTACGCCGGTGAGACGCCCGGGGTCGACCCTGGAACCGAGGACGTCGTCCTCGAGGAACAGGGCGGTACCGAGGTCACAGATCTCGAGGTCGCGACGACGCTAGCCTCCGACCTCGCTTGTGGGACGGAGACGTTCCCAACCCTCTTTCCCTCCATCTTTCCCGAGGAACGCGGCTCCGGCCTTTGCGGCGCTCCACCGGCATGCAATCGGGCCTGCACCAGCGACTTCTATTGCAAGCGGTGCTGCAACGAGGCCGATCAGTTGTCGATCTGTCATCCGAGCGGATGCTGCTTGTGTTGACCCGCCTCCGCTCCATCTCTTCGATCCAGCGGATGCCTTGATGCAGAAACGCCCGTCCCCGGTGGGACGGGCGTTGGATTTGACGGTCTGAAGCCCTCAAGGGCACGGGGTTCGGCCACACCTACCGAGGCGGACGTGGAAGAGCGGAGTCGAGGTCGGCAGGTCGATCCGCACGGTGGTCAAGGGATGCCGGCTGTTGCCGGGTCGGTTGTCGGCCTCCATGTAGGGGAGGGCCACGCCGAGCCGTAGTACCCCGAGGCCGGCTTCGATGTCGTGCCGGTAGGGGCGGCTACTGCCCACGGCTCGGGTCCAAGGGTAGAGGACGTGGAGCTCTTGCCCCGCGGCGTGGTGGGCGTCGTGCCAGTAGGCCATGCCGAAGGTCGGCGCCGTGTTGAAGTTGGGGTTCTTCTCCAACAGCGTCGCCCGCACCTTCTGCCAGCCGACGAAGTTCAACCCCTCCATGGTTCGGATGCTCCCCAGGAGGTTGTCGACGAGGGCCGACGGATACTGATCCTGGAAGACGAGGTTGCGGAGGGATTGGGCCTCGCCGTTGGCGTTGGCGGTGAGGCCGTAGAGGCGATCCGACCCACTGCTGGAAACGTGCTGGGCCCAGGAGGCTTCGAGCCAGGTGCGGAGGTTCTCCTGGTAGTCCGACTCCCGTCCGGTCTTGGTGGGCTGGATGCCGGTGGCGCGGGCGAAGTAGTAGGCGCGGTCGACCCCCCGCCAGTGGTTCTCCGACGACCGTGCCCCCGCCAGGGCCAGGTACGGACCGGTGTAGTAGAGCTCGTCGCGGATGTTGAGCTGACCGTCCTCGATCTGGCCGCGGTCGTGGATGGTCTTCACCGCGCCGCGCCCCGCCGACAGGGCGTGGATCCCCCAGGCTGCCCGCAGCCATCGCTTCGCCAGGTCGGCGACGGTGGCTCGGCCTTGGCGTCGCGCGTGGTAGTGGACCGCCAGGACCGCACTGATGCGGTAGTGCTGGTAGTTGCCGGAGGTGATCTCGTGGCCGCCGAAGTAGCCGAAGGGATGGGAGGGCGCCAGATCCCCCAGCTCCCAGCGGAGGTATTTGGCCCAGAAATCCCACATGTCGCCGGCGGTGGTCTGGTGCTGGGGCTCTTCGAGGAGCATCAGCGCCGCCGCCAGCTGGGGCAGGTTGAAGGAGTACCAGGGGCGGTTGAAGTC
This sequence comes from Acidobacteriota bacterium, assembly GCA_038748685.1. Classification (GTDB taxonomy): domain Bacteria; phylum Acidobacteriota; class Thermoanaerobaculia; order Multivoradales; family J023; genus JAUIJL01. The sequence goes on from JBCDIS010000113.1 coordinate 9,469, forward strand.
TTTGAACTCACCCCGCCACCGGCACTGGGCGCTACCGCCGTCGAGGACATCGTGGATCGCCTGGACGGCGTCCCCCGGTCCACAGCCCGGCAGGCTCTGGTTCTGGACGGTGACGAAGGCCACCGCCGATCCCACCATGCCGCGGCCGTCGGTGATGCGGTAGCGGAAGCTATCGGTGCCGCTCCATCCGGAATTGGGGCAGTACTCGACCAGCGTGTCGCTTTGCCTCGTGGCGGTGCCGTGGCTCGGCGGGGTGAGGATCGGGCTGCCGGTGACCAGCGCGAGGGTGTCGCCGTTGGGGTCGACGTCGTTGGCGACGACGTCGAAGGTGACGCAGGTGTCCACCTGGGTGGTGGCCTGGTCGTTCACCCCGATGGGCCGCTGGTTCGAGGCGGCGTAGATCTCGGCGTCGGACAGGACCCGGGCCCAGACCTTGACGTCGTCCACGTCGCCGACGAAGTGCTGGTCGGGTCCGCTGGCGCCGGGGATGCGGGCGCCGATGGCCCAGTCGAGGTAGGTGGCCCCCTGGAGGCTGGAGAAGGCGTTCAGCCGGGTGGCGATGCGCTGGCCGTTGATGTAGATCCGCTGGGTGCCCCCCTGGAAGACGCCGGCCACGTGGTACCAGGTTTCGATGGGGGCGGCGGCGTCCACCGACGCCCAGCCGCTGCCCTGGGCGTAGTTGGAGACGGCGAAGCGATCGCTGTGCAGGGCCACCGGCTGCTGGCTGCGAAAGACGTTCATCTGCCGGTGGGCGCCCACCCGCACGAAGGCCTCCACGGTGAGGGCGGTGGCCCCAGAGAGGTTGTGGCCGAAGCTCGGAATCGACAGGTAGGACGCGCCGTCGAGCTTGAGGGCGTGTTCGAGGCCACCGTCGCGCCCGGCGACCCGCTGGGGGTTGCCGAAGACGGCGCCGTTGCGGCCGGCGGTGGAGGAATCGAGGCCGAGGTTCTGGGAGTTCTCGAAATCCCAGTGGCCGAGGAGGCTGTTCTGCGCCGAGGCCATGCCTGCGAACAGGGTGGCGGCCAAGAGAAGGAGGGACGTCGCGAGGACGGGATGTCTACGTCGTTCGAACATGGGGTCTCCTGGTTGGATGACTGGAGGAAACGGCCGGGCGCCATAGGGCGCCCGGGCCTACTTGGGGAGCGGGCCCTGGGTATGGGACCCCGGGGCCCGGACTTTCACGGAACGCAGTCGGCCGCGGCGTCCTGGATCTCGCCGGCGGAAAGGGCGCGGTCGTAGACCCTCACGACGTCGATGCGGCCGGAGAAGTGCTGGTCCGGCCCGCTGGCGCCGGGGATGCGGGCGCCGATGGCCCAATCGACGTAGGTGGCGCCCTGCAGGGCCGAGAAGGCGTTGAGGCGGTTCGCCTTCGGCTGGCCGTCGACGTAGATCCGCTGGCCGCCGCCTTCGAACACGCCGACGAGGTGGTACCAGGTCCCGGTGGGCGGGCTGGCGTCCGCGGAGGCCCAACCGCCACCCTGGGCATAGTTGGAGACGGCGAAGCGATCGCTGTGCAGGGCCACCGGTTGCTGGCTGCGGAAGACGTTGGTGCGGCGGTGGCTGTCCACCCAGACCCACGCCTCCACGGTGAGGGCGGATCGGCCGGAGAATGAGTGGCCGAGGCTCGGGATCTTCAGATACCCATCGCCTCCGAGGAGGAGCGCCCGTCCGGCGGAGCCGTCGGGGCGCACGCGGCCGGACGTCGAGGCGACGGAGCCCATGGACACGCCGTGGCGACCAGCCCCGGAGCTGTCTTCGCCGAGGTCGAACGGATTCTCGAAGTCCCAGGTTCCCAGCAGGCCGTCGGTGGACGGTCCCTGGCACGAAGGGGTGCCCTCCGCTGGTCTGAGGAAGTCGGTCAGCGGGTCCACGGGCTGGCCCCGTAGAAGGTGGCCGGTGGGGGAGTCGTCCCGGCCGATGACCCAATAGGCCACCGATTCGCCGCTGTGATTGCGTTCAGGATCGAAGGACAGGTCCTCGTCGGTGGCCAGCTGGACCCCCTCGGGGGTGAGGGAATCGGTGGACCCCTGGCGGAAGTAGCGCAGCTCCACCGGGTCCCCGCCGTTGCGGGTCTCCGGCCAGGCGAGGAGCACCGGGTCGTTCAGCGGATGGAGAGCACCCTCCGGGGGCCAGGGACGCTCGAAGTGGATCTGGGTCCAGCCTCCGTTGGCCACGCCGGGCACGGAGGGCGCCCGGCCGACGGTGAAGCCGCCGGCGCCCCATGGACCGAGCTTGAACACGGAGCTCTGGCGGCCGAGCCAGGTTTCCGCCACCAGCAGGACGCCGACGCTCTCGCCGCCGTGGGAGACGCCGGCGCGGAGGGAGGCTTCGTCCTTCTCGATGCCGAAGCGGACCTCCGCCACCCGCGAGCCTTCGGCGCAGCCATCGGCGGGATCGCAGGGCCCCAGGGTCGGCGGGCCGAAGTGACGGGTCTTGGCGTAGGACGGATCGGCGTTCCCCTGGAGCTGGGTGAAGGCGACGGCGCCGGTGCTCAGGAGGGCTCCGTCGGTGAGATCGAGCTTCGAGGTCCAGGTGGTGGCGGCGGGGACCGTTCGGCTGGTGTGGACGCGGTCCACCTCCAGGACCCGGCGGTCGCCGAGGCGGTAGGTCCCACGCTCCAGGACCACGTAGGAGAGGGTTTCCGCCGGATGCCCCGGCCCCTGGTTGGGCCCCTCTTGGAGCTTCACGGTGAAGCTCGAAGCGCCGACGGAGGTCACCCTGGCGATCACCGGCTCCCCACCCTCCCACGACGGCGGCTGCACGAAGACCACCGGGTCGTCGTAGGTACGGCCCAGGTCGACGGTGATCGGAGCCGTACCCACCGCCACCGTGCCGACCTGGCCGATCACCGGCAGAGTCGGCAGGGCCCCCGCCCAGTTGTTGACGTAGAGCTGCAGACGCCCGCTGGCCTGGACCGGCAGAGCTGACACGAAGGAGTAGTACCGCCACTGATTGCCCTTGCACACCGCGGTGGGGTCTTCGCAGATCCAGCCGGGATTTCCAGGGTTCCCGATGTCGAGGGCGTCGCGGATCTGGGTCTCCCGGTAGGTCTTGACGCTGTCGTCCCAGGTCAGCTCGAGGTAGCGGATGCCGGCGCCACTGGTCGCTCGGCCGACCTCCTGTTGACACACGACCGGATCCTGGGTGCCGACATACACGAAGTCCTTGACCTGGCCGCCGAGGGTCATCTGTGCGCGCATCGGCTGCATGTCAGAGCGCACGTGGTCCGTGGGTAGGGATCGTGCATCGGACACCACGTCCTTGCCGTCGACGATGCGCTGGCCGATCGCACCCCCGAGCCGAAATTCACTCCAGTGCAAGACGGTGCCGCGATTGCCCCCAGGCGCCCAGGCGGAAAGGTTGGCGGCGTAGGCGACCGGGTCGGCGCACGTGGACAGGTCGCGGGCCGTGGGCTGGTCGTCGAGTCGACTTCCCCACAGCTCCAGCCGCTCCTGCCCGTCGAGGGTCACCGGCGTGATGGACGTGAAGTTGTAGCGCAGGCCGAAGCGGGAATAGCTGATGTAGGGGATCTCGGGGTCGGGCTGGCCTGGGGCGTGGAAGGGTTGGTCGGCACCGAAGGGGTACTCGCGCCAGGTGCTGGGGCTTTCCGGAAAGCGGAAGACCTTGCGGGCGTAGTCGATCTCGATGTCGGTCAGCCCGAGGGGAATCTCCCGGGGGTCGTCGGGGCGGTTCTGCCACAGGGAGGCGATGCCGACCCAGACCCCGGTTCGGCTCGGGTCGGGGGTGGCCCGCAGACCGGCCACCCTCAGGCCGCCCCTGGTTTTGAGCATGCGTTCCCAGGTGAAGACCTCGCCGCCGACGGAGCGGCCGATGACGATCTCGTGGGTGTCGGCTGCTTCGACCTCGTTGCCGGTCACGGGATCGAAGGTCTGGTCGCCGGTGGTGGCGATGGCGATGATTTCGCCGGGTAGGTGGGGATCGCGGAAGACCGCGCTCATGTAGTAGTGGGCGCGATTCTTCGAGTGGACCAGGCCGTGGTGGACGACGGCGGCGTCGCCGCGGGCGCCGGCCAGGCTGTTGACGGTCGAAAATCGGCGGACGAAATCGGCGGTGGCCGACTGAGCAAGGAAAACGGTCAACAGGATCGCGGGGGCGATCTTGGAGGGGTTCTGGAACATGGGTAGATCTCCGGGTGGGGGAATCGAAGGGGCCAGCTCCGGTGAGCGCAGCTAGGGGAAGAAAGACGGGGAGCGAGGCCCTTCGCGCTGGAACACGCGAAGGAAAGTGGGGGAGTCCAAAGGGCCCGGGACGGGCGGGCCCGCGGTGGGTTCAGCCGGTCTCGATGATCATGTTGCCGACGCCGGCGCGGACATGGGTCGTGACGGTCATGGGGATCACCTCCTTTCGTTGGCTCGAAGGTTCGTCCTGGGGCTCAGCCAAACTCGAGGATCGAGCTGCCGACACCGGCTTGGACGTGGGTCGTGACGTTCATGGGGATCACCTCCTTTCGTTGGCTCGTGGGACTGCGAGACACCTCAGCCCTGCTCGATGAAGCGAGCTCCTACGCCTGCCCGGACCTGGGTTTGAACGGTCATGGGGATCACCTCCTCTCGGTGACGTTGGGACGGCGGATAGCCTCAGCCGATCTCGATGATGTGAGCGCCGATGCCGGCGCGGATCTGGGTTTGGACGGTCATGGGGATCACCTCCTTTCGTCGCCTGGGTGCGTTCGCCGGGGACGGGTGATCCCCGGCGAGCCGTCGTCGTGGTGCCGTCTCCCCCGAAGCTCGGGGAAGACGGGGGGACTCAGAAGTGGTGGCCGAAGGCCGGGCGGTCGGTTGCGGCGACCGGCGCGCCGGATCCCGCGAAGAGCTCCCGCAGGGTGCCGACGTCCGTGGACACTTCCCCGTGGACAACCCCCAGGGTCAGGCCGGTGGAAATCTCTATCTCCGGCATCTGGCCCGGCGCGGTGTAGAGGGGAAGGGAGACGGCGAAGATGTCGAGGGTGACCGATTCGATCCGCGAGTCCCTCTGTACGGCCCCCGAGCTGCTGTTCCGGGTCTCGGTCTGCCAGGTCATGGAGAGGCCCACCAGGGCCTGGACGCTGACCTCGCTCTCGTCCACCGTCCGGGTCCGCTCACCGCTGGGGGTACGGGTTCCGCTTTTGTACACGGCGCGGCTTCTGGCTTCGACCCCCCCGAGGCCCTTGAGCTTGAGGCCGTAGCCGACCCCCGCTTCGGCGCAGCCGAGATCGTTGCAGACCTTCGTCGGATCGTAGACGGCGGCCGGCGCGGGTCTCTCACGGCCGGTGGGTGGACCCATGGTGGTGCGCCGGGTTCCGTCGTGGGGTGGACCCATGGTGGTGCTCCCGAGGGGTCCCCCAAGCTGGGCGTCCCCCTGGTTCGCGTCGACGAAGCCGGTCGGATCGTTGAAGCTGATCGGATTGCCGCGGGTGTAGGCATAGGGGTTCCAGCCGGCCCGCGCCGGGTCCACCGACGTGAAGCGCTTCACCGGCACGTGGTAGGTGCGCCCGAGCATGTAGTCGGTGCGACCGTGGAGATCCCGCTCGTGGCCGGTGAACTTCGAGCCCCACTCGGCGGCGCCGCCGACGTTCATGACCTGGACCTCGTCGCCGTACGGATAGAGCTCGGCGCGGTAGGTCTTGTAGCCGCCGCCCTGGGTGATCAGCCGGGTGGAGCCCAGGTGGTCGCGGTGCAGGAAGCGTAGGGCGCCCCCCGGGGCGGTGGTGGCGAAGGGGCCGTTCGGTCCGTGGACGAAGTCTTTCTTCCAGGTCCACACGCCGCCGATCTGGGTGCCGCCGACGTAGGGGGCTTCGCCGTCGGCGGTGTGCTGGCGCAGCAGGCGCCCGTCGAGGTCCCGCAGGCTCCAGTGACGGGTCCCGTCCGGGTCGATCACCACGATGCGATGTCCCCGCGGGCCGTAGAGATAGCTGTGGGTCTGGCTCAGGCCGGTGGCGGCGTTGTGGAGGGTGAACCGGGTCTGGCGGTCGAGGCCGTCGTAGGCCATGGCCTGGGCCGGGGGCCGGGACGGAGAAGCCCACCCGAGTGCGGTCAGGTTGCCGGCGGTGTCGTAGCCCGTGTCCTGGACGCCGTTGGATCCGAGGTACCGATTCTTGGCGTCCACCAGGTAGCCCTTCGGGGCGCCGCCGTCCCGGGAGACAGACCGCAGGTTGTCGAAGATGTCGTACGTGTAGTCCTCCCGCCGACCGGCCCCCGCCTTCAACAGGGTGCCGGAGCGCAGCCGACCGGCGGCGTCGTAGGTGTAGCGATCGTTCCCCACCCCCCAGATGTGGCCGGAAGCGTCGTACCGGTAGAGGCCGGTGTCGAAGAGGGTCAACCCGTCCCAGGCGCGGACGGTGCGTATCCGGGTGGGCCGGTTCATTCCGGCGGTGCCGGGGTCGTGGAGGGTGTAGGTCTGGTTGGAATAGTCCTCCCGCGCCAGCTGGGCGTTGGGGTGGTAGGCGTAGGTGGCCTCGGGCCCCTGGCTGGACCTCGCCCACACCTGCAGCCCGACGTTGTGACCGAGGGTGAGCACGTGGCCCGGGCCCTCGGCGTCGGCGGGGTCGTTGCAGAACCTCTCCCCGGTCTGCGGCGCCGGGACGCAGGACGGGTAGGTCACCGACGTCCGGCGGCCGAGACGGTCGTGGCCGTAGCCGAAAACGAAGGCGGGTCCGAAGCGGGCGTCCCCGGCGGCGTCGGGGAACTCCGCCTGCAGGGTCCGGGAGCTGACCTGCCCCATGGGGCCGCCGTAGACGAAGGATTCTGCGAAGCTCCAGCGGTCGCCCCCGAGGTGGTCCGGATAGTTGTGGCGAACGGCCCTCACCAGCCGACCCTTACGCCGGTCGGCGCCCGCATTGGCGGTGCCCCACCGCCACTCCTGCCACGTCCGCGGGCCTTCCCGAACCTCCAGGGGGCGCCCGGCTCCGTCGTAGGTGAAGGTCAGCAGCCGCTGGCCGTCGTCCCGGGTGCGGACGTTGCCGAGGGCGTCCCGGGTGAAGAGGATCCGGCCGTTGCCCGCCCCGTCGCCGATCTCCGGCAGGTCTTCGTAGGTGACGAAGCCTCGGCCGTCGCGGCCGAAGAGGCGGTGCTGGGCGGTGGCCCCGGCGAAGCGGGTGAGGGCGACGGCCTGGCCGTCGGGGTCGTAGATCGTGCGGCTGCCGTAGAGGGGATTGATCCGGCGGATGGTGCGGCCGAGCCCGTCCGAGACGACGTGGGTCTCCACCGGCGAGGGGCCGGTTTCCGACGTCGCCACGTCGACGGTGCGGCTCGCCATGCGCTCACCGCGGTAGACCCAGGTCTCGTGTAGGCCGTCGGGGCGTTCGATCCGGGACGCCCGGCCGAAGGGGTCGTAGCCGAAGTAGCGGGTCGAATGGTCCCAGTTCACCTGTCCCTTGGGCTGGAGGGTGGTGACGTGGGTGGGCCTGCCGTAGGGGTCGTAGGCGCGGCGGGTCTCCGACCACGCCCAGGTGTCCGGCCCCGTAGGTCGGCGGACGAGGTCGCGGTACAGCCTGCCCCGGGTGTCGAAGATCTGGCGGACGCGGTCGTAGGTGGCTCCCCCGGGCTCGTAGAGGGTGGTGACCACCTGGGGGTGCTTGTCCGGAAGGTTGTGGTAAGCCACATAGGTGGACGCCTGGCGCAGGGACGTCTCCGGCAGGAGGCCGGTGATGCGTCCCAGGAGGTCGTAGGTCAGCGTGGTCTTCTGGTCCTGGGCGTTCCAGAGCTCCTTTTCGAGGCCGGTGTTGCGGTCGACGGTGGCGCGGTAGCGGTAGGGGAAACCGGCGATCCGGGTGCTGGCCCGCTGCAGGTGTTGATAGGTGTGGAGGAGGTCGAAACGGCTGCCGTCGGTGGCGTTCCCGGCAATCGAGCACAGGACGCCGGTGGACAGATTCGCCGTGTCGCCGCCGGCGATCGTCTCGGTGGTGACGAGGCCCTGGGGATTGCGCAGGTAGCGGGTCACCAGGTCCTGGGGGCTGCGGGCGCCGGGAGCCTTGCGCTTGCGGGTGCAGGTGAGGGCGCCGCGGTCGTCGAATTGGTGCTCGGTGACGTATTGGGTGGTGCCGTCGGTCACCTTGACATCGCGGTGGGTGTCGAGGATCCACCGCTCGCTCGGCGAGGGAAGGTAGGTGGCGGGGGTGCCGACATCGAAGTAGCCGGTGGCGGGGTCGGCCACGAGCACCTGGCCCGTGGCGTCGTAGTCCGTGGAGGTCCGCACCTCCCGGAGGGGATAGGCTTCGAAGTTGTCACGGACGATCTCGAGCTCCGAGTTGCCGGCGCCGTCATGCCGAAGGGAGAGACTCTCGATGTACTTGCCGCCGTCGTCGTGGAAGACGGTGCGCTCCGCCGCCCGCACCGGGTCGACGCGGTAACACGCCGAGCTGTCGCCTAGGGCCGCCGTCTGCTCGCACTGGCGATACTCCATCTCGTATCGAACGTAGGTCGACCGCAGCTTGTCGCAGGCGTCGCCGGGCCCGCAGTCGTAGATCTCCTCGGAGAGGAAGCGGGCGGACCCGCCGCTGCCGATCTGGACGTCTTTGCGGTAGGGCAAGCCGCCGTCGGTGGTCTGCCACTCGTCGATGGGGATGTCGTCGGTGGGGTAGCGGGGACGGTCGTGGACCGAGTTGAAGTGGACGGTGCGGGTCCGGCGTCCGTCCACCATCGGGCCGTCCACCACCGTCTCGCGGTAGTCTGCGCGACTGCACTGGGGTCCCGAGAGCACCAGGTTGGCGGGGTAGAGGCCGCTGGAGTAGGTCCAGGTCCCCTCCGGGCTGCCGTCCAGCAGGTGCAGGGTCTTGGATTGGATGCCCCAGCGGGGGTAGTCCAGCTCGGCGTCCTCGTCGTGGGTGTAGACGCAGCGGGTGGGGAAGCTCCACCATCTGTAGTCGTAGGAGATCTTGCCCTGGGTCGGCCCGGTGACCGATAGGATCTTGCCCGCCAGGAGGGGGCTGGTGACCTCGGTTTCGAAGGTGAACCCCTCCCCCACCGGGAAGTCGATGCCTTCGAGGACCGGCACCCGCATGGTGGATTCCCACGGCGGCAGGTCCCCGTTCTCGTCGTGGGGCCGGCCGCGGCTGACGTTTCGGAGGGCGTAGCGGAAACCGTAGACGGCCTCGCGGTCGTCGAAGGCGGCGAGGCGGACCTCCCGCAGGACCCGGCGCAGGTCCCCGAGCTCGTCATCGCCCGTGGCGACGAGGGGCTGGACCCCGTCGCCGCCTCCGGTGGAGGCGTCGTCGGTATCGAAGATCACCCTATGGCTGCGGCCGGTGGAGTCGGAGATGGTCCAGGTTTCTTCGTGGGCGGTGGAGGCGTATTGGACCCGCACGAAGTTGCCGTGGGGGTCCCGCATCTCGTGGAAGCGCCAGCACTGGGTGTCCGGTCCGCGGCCGCAGACCAGGGTCCCCGGACCGTCGGCGGTGCGGCGGAATTCGGAGATCCGGCCGTCTGGGTGCTGGACCTCCACGCGATCGGCGCTCTGCTGCACCATGCGCAGGCGGCTCCCGTCCTTGGAGTAGCGGACCGGAAGGCCGCCGGCGTGGCTGTTGGTGCGGCCGTCGAGGCCGTGGAGGGTGTGGGTGGCGCCGTCGGGGGAGACAAAGAGCCACTGGGTCAGGGCGTCCTGGGAGTCGGAGCTCCAATTCGGCCAGGTCTGATGCTCCAGGCTGGTGAGACCCCGGGGTGGGATGGGCTCATAGAGCTTGCCGAAGTGGAGCTCCCAGCCGATCCCGGCGTTGGAATGGCGGTTGGGCAGCGCGAACTGGATCGGAGGGAAGACTCCGGCGCATTCGGGCTGGGAGCACTCGATGACCATGTGGTCCCAGACGTCAGAGTTGTGGACCACGCGGAGGCGGTAGCTCAGTCCGGGACCCACCGTATACTCCTGACCCAGTGGTACCGAAAGCATCAGATTTCCGTTGGAGGTATTGATCGATTCGATGCCTTCAGCGGTCAAGAAAGGCTCGTTGGGTCGCAGGCCCCGCAGTGAATCGAGGGGGGTGAGCGGCGCTTCGGTGGGGATACCGGTGCCGTTGTCGATGGCGCCCGCCGCGGTGGCCAGGAGCCAGAGGGCGGTGAGGGCCAGGGCGGCGACGGGGCCGATTGGAATGGACCGTGGACGGGCCGGAACGGCGATCGAGGGAATCGAGGGGACGGTCATGCTGAATCTCCTTGTCGAGAGCGCGGGTCGGCTGGCTTTCACGGCCCCCGGGCGTCGATGGGCCGGTCGCCGTGCGGAGCCAGGGGTTCAGCAACCCCTGTGCCAGCGATGAACAGTCCGGTCGATCTCTGCGTAAGTCTTGAGATGTGGAGACTTGACGGCCTTTCGTTGAGGTGGTGTGGAGGTGCCCGTGGCCGGCGGGGTCGGCCCCCGCGCGCGGTGGCGGGGGCCCGCGCGCGGTTTCGCGCGGACCGGCGCCGGGACGACGAAGGGGTGCGGTGAGCGTCGGCGGCCCTACCCGGAGAACCGGTCCGTTCCAGGACGACGGATCCGTCACCGCCACCTACCACGGCGCCCGCAGGGCCACGGCTTCGGCCCGCCGGGCGCGGGGGGACAGCCTCGGCCGCTACGTCGTGCTGGAGGAGGTGGGGGCCGGAGGGATGGGGGTGGTCTACGCCGCTTACGACCCGGAGCTCGATCGGCGCGTCGCCCTCAAGGTCCTGGGGGCTGGCCGAGCCTCCGGCGAGGAAGGGCGCCGTCGCCTGCTCCGCGAGGCGCAAGCCCTGGCCCGCCTGACCCATCCCCACGTCGTCGCGGTCCACGACGTCGGCTCCTTCGACGCCGAGGTGTTCTTGGCGATGGAATTCGTCGAGGGGGAGGATCTGGCGGCGTGGCTCGAGGCCGAGTCGCGGCCGTGGCGGGAGATCCTGCCGGTCTTCCTGCAGGCGGCGGAGGGGCTCTCGGCGGCCCACGACGCCGGCCTGGCCCACCGGGACTTCAAGCCGGCCAATGTGCGCATCGGCGCTGATGGCCGCGTGCGGGTGCTGGACTTCGGTCTCGCCCTCACCCTCGACGGGGTCGAAGGGGAGGGGGATTCGGACACCCCCCTCGGCTCCCCGGCGGCCCTCGAGACCCTCACCCGGGCCGGGGTGGTCTTCGGCACGCCGAGGTACATGGCGCCGGAGCAGCACCTCGGGCGCGGGGCCGACGCCCGCAGCGACCAATTCGCCTTCTGCGTGTCCCTGTGGGAGGCCCTCTACGGGGAGCATCCTTTCCCCGCCGCCGATCGGGACGATTTTTTGGCCCGGGCAAAGCAGGGCCCGCCGCCGGAGCCGCCGGAGCCGCCGGTGGATCTTGGGGCCCCCGCGGCCCTCCATCGCATCCTGGTGCGCGGCCTGGCCTACGATCCAGAGTCGCGGTTCGGGTCCCTAGGGGAGCTGTCGCAAGCTCTCCGCGACGAGGTCCTGCAGCCCCCGGGGCGCCTCGGGGCGCGGGCCATCGCCTTCGGGCTGGTCGCGGTTCTGGGAGCTCTGGGGGCGGCGCGGTGGTGGGGGGGAGAGGCCCCCTGCCGAGGGGCCGAAGGCAGGCTGGCGGGGATTTGGGACGGGGTGCGCCGGGCGGCGGTGGAGCGGGCCCTGGGATCCGAAGGGCCGGCCTGGCGGTCCGCGGCGCCGATCCTCGATACCTACGCCAGGGACTGGCGGGAGATGTACACCGAGGCGTGCGAGGCGACCCACGTTCGAGGCGAGCAGTCGACGGAGCTGCTGGACCTGCGGATGGCGTGCCTCGACGACCGGCGCCTGGAGCTGGGGGCGCTGGTGGACCTCCTGGAGGCGCCCTCGCCGTCCCTGGGAAGCCGGGCAGCGGCGGCCGCCGCGGCCCTCAGTCGCCTCGCCCCCTGCGCCAATTCCCGGGCCCTGCTGTCGCCGGTCCGTCCCCCGTCCGCGGACCCCGCCCGGCGGGCCGAGATCGACGGGGTGCGTCGGCAACTGGCGGAGGTCCGCGCCCTGCGGGCGGCGGGGGAGTATGCCTCCGGCATTGAGCGGGCGGAGGCGGCTGCGGCCAGTGCCGACGCCCTCGGATACACCGTGCTGCGGGCAGAGGCCCTGCTGGAGCTCGGCGATCTGCGAGAGCGAAACGGCGCCTACCCCGCCGCCCGGCGGGCGTTCTTGGAGGCCGCCCTGGCGGCGGAAGAGGGCCGCGCCGACGACGTGCGGGCCAGGGCCCTCGTGGGGCTGATGTGGATTGTCGGCCACCGCCAGGGGCAGGCCCAGGAGGCCCGTCCCTGGATGGAGCTCGCGGGGTCGGTGGTCCGCCGGCTGGACGACGAGCCGGAGCTGGCCATGCGCTGGTACCAGGCGGCGGCCCTGGTCCACCTCGGGCTCGGAGATCACGACGCCGCGGCGCGGGAGGCTGCTGCCGCCGTCGATCGGGCCGAAGTTATCCACGGCCCCGGCGGCCTCGCCACCGCTGACATCCTCGCCACCCAGGGCACGGTGGAGGGGCACCGTGGGGAGTTCGCGGCGGCGTTGGGATCGTACCTGCGGGTGGCGGAGATCCGGCTGCGGGCCCTCGGCCCCGGGCACGCCCGGGTCGGCCTTGCGGACCACGCCGTCGCCACCCTGCTGCTCCAGCTCGGGCGCTACGGCGAGGCCCTGCCCCGACTGGAGCGGTGTCTGACCATCGCCCAGGGCACCCGGGACGACCACCTCGCCCAGGTCCACGCCGACCTCGGGGCCGTCAAGGTTCGGCTGGGGCGGGCCGACGAGGCCCTTGGCCATCTGAGTCAGGCGCGGGATCTATGGCGCGGTCTCCACGGCCCCCGGAGCCCCAAGGCCGCCGCCGCGGCCAACTACTTCGGCGACGCGTACCTGGAGATGGGGGACCCCGACGCCGCGCGGCCCCACCTGGAGGAGGCCCTGACCCTCACCGAAGACCTCCTCGGGCCCGGGCACCCGGCGGCGGCGCCGGCCCTGATCAACCTGACCCAGGCGGCGCTTCGGCAAGGGCGCCTTGAAGAGGCTAGGGGATTCCTGCGGCGGGCCTCGGGCCTTCTCTCCGAGAACCACCCCTGGACCGCCCTCGTGGACCGCGCCGACGGCCAGCTTTCTTTGGAAGAAGGGGACGTGGCGGCGGCGGCGCTGGCCCTGGGGCGGGCGGTGGGGACGTTGGAGCGGGATCGCCGGAGCAATCCCTTCGACCTCGCCGGCGCTCGGCTAGACCTGGCCCGGGCCCTGTGGGCCGGCGAGGAGAGGTCCCGGGCCCGCGAGCTCGCCGAGGGGGCGAGGGACTTCTACCGCTCCGTCGGCCGGGCGGGGGAGCCCGGCGCGGCGAAGGTCGCGGCCTGGTTCGGGGACCGGGGGCTCGATCCGGCAAGCTCCGGCTCCGGCCCTGGCAATGATCTTGCTGATCGAAGGGCGTCCGAAGCCGGGCCCAAAAGTCCGCCGCGATGACGTCTTTGGAGAATCCCATGCGTACCCGTCGTTTCCACCTCGTCGGCGAGATCGACCAACGCCTGTCCTCGTTCCCGCTGAAGCGGGGGGAGAACATCATCGGCAGCCTGCCCGCCAGCGACGTTCGCCTCGAGGGCCGGGGGGTGTCCCGTCGCCACGCTCGGCTACGGGTCCGCGACGTCAGCTTCGGCCTCGAAGACCTCGGGAGCAAGAACGGCACCCTCCTCAATGGCCGGCCCATCCGGTCCTCCGCCCTGGAGCTGGGGGACGAGATCGAGATCTGCGGGCAACGCCTGCGCCTCGAGGAGCTGGATCCCGGGGACGCCGAATTGGGGGTGTCGCTGTCGGGGCCGTCGAGGATTTCGAGCGGTCCCTGGCAGCGGGAGACCACGCGCCTCGGGGGAGCCGGCGGTGGAGAGTCCGGCGCCCTCTTGGACCTCTTGGACGACATCGTCGAGCGTCTGTGGCTGGCTGGCGAGCCCGACCCGGTGGGGGTCCTGGAACGGCTGGGTCCGGCGATCGGTGCCGAGGGGGTGGCGCTGGTGGAGCACGAAGCCGGCG